>JAPKYR010000238.1 GCA_026394215.1 bacterium | reverse complement strand
TCGGCGGCGACGGGACCCTCCTCGCCGCGATACGGTCCGCATATCCGAATAATATTCCCGTCTGGGGAATTAATGTGGGCGACCTCGGCTATCTGACGATCTCATCTGTCGATGAAATCGGGAAATGCATCAAACTCCTTGCGAAAGGAGAATACTGGGTCGAGCCTCGCGCGATGATCGAAGCGGTGATATCCGACCGGAACGGCCAACAAAAATCTCTAATTGCCTTCAACGATATCGTCGTTCATCGACAGGTGCCCGGCGGAAATCTGATCGTCCTGAACGTGCAGCTCGATGGACATTTCCTTGGAGCGTATGAGGCCGATGGTCTGATTTTCGCGACCCCGACCGGATCGACCGCGTACAATCTGTCAGCCGGAGGTTCGATTCTCAGCCCGAATGTTGCCGCTTTCATTATTACCCCGATCTGTGCCCACTCGTTCAGCGCGAGAAGTCTTGTGATCGACGATTCAAGGATTCTGGTCGTGAATCCGATGATAAAAATGCCCGGTGACGTAATACTGGTGACAGCCGACGGACAGGAGATCGCCAGTCTCGAAAATTGCAGATTCCACGGAGACCAGACTGATAAAAAAGGCTGCGAGGTTGTTATCCGCAAGGCGGATCAAAGCACCGGGCTGATCAGGTTCGAGGATATTTTCTTCTTCGATGTCCTCCGCGACAAACTCGGCTGGGCTGAGGGACATCTGAATCACAGGAATCAGTGAAAAATAATCGCTGCCGCCGCAACTATATGCTGAAGGAACTTTGTATACGGGATTTCAAAATTCTCAGGAATGTCACACTGGCATTTCACGAAGGCCTTACAGCTATCACAGGCGAGACCGGGGCCGGCAAAACTCAGTGCCTTGAGGCGCTCCAGGCGGTCATCGGCGAACGGGTCGGCGACGATGTAATCTCGTCCGGCGTTGATAAATGTGAAATTACCGCCACATTCGATTTATCAAACCGTCCCGATGTAATAAAAATCCTTACATATGACGGCTGGATCGATGAGGGCGAAAATGAATTGATTCTCGAAAGGACAATCGAACGCGGCGGACGGAGCCGTGCAAGGTTGAACGGACGGCGGGTTCCAATCGGCACACTTCAGGCGGTAGGCGACAAAGTGGTCGACCTTCTCGGCCAGAACGCACGCGCCGACCTTCTCACACGTCCCGCGCTCGAAATTCTCGACTCTATGGGCGATGAAAGCCACCGCGATCGGGTCGCGGGAATCCGTGAACTCCACATAAAATGGCAGAACTCGATAAAGGCATATAAAACCGAGAAAGCCGAAATTGAACAAGCCAGAGAGCGTCGGGAGCTTATCGAATTCCAGCACTCGGAGCTTGATAAAGCCAACCTGAAACCGGGTGAAGAAGCGGAGTTGACAAAGGAACTCGAACTCCTCGAAAGCGCGAAGGATCGTATCGAGGGCGCTCTGAAAGCCGCGTCGCTTCTTAATAATGAGGACGATGAAACTCCCAGCGCGCGGGATATTTTACAAGAAGCATTGACGGCGGTAGAGGTGCTCGCGTCCGCCGACGATCAAGTCAAGGATGACGCGCAGAAGCTCCGGGAGACAGTATTTCTTACCGATGAACTCGCCGAGACCTTTCGACATTACGCGGGTAATATCACAGATGATCCCGGACGAAGAGCGGATGTCGAAAATCGTATTTTCACTATCCATCAACTGAAACGCAAATATAAAGCCGATGAAACCGGGCTTGTCGCGCTCCGCGATAAATTATCCATCGAACTTGAGAGAGTCAATTTCGCATCGGACCGATTAAAAGAACTTGCTGGAGAAAGAGATCGTTTGATGGAAATCTTCCGCACGGAAGCCATCACTTTATCGAAATCGAGGGCGAAACTCGCAAAGAAAATATCCAGCGAAGTTAAAAAATACCTTGCCGACCTCGACCTCCCCAATGCCTCATTTGAAGCGGTATTGACATCCGGCATGGACGATGAATCGACATGGACCGCAGGCGGGATAGATCATGCCGAACTTATGATCTCGACAAATCCCGCGCAGGATCCGGGACCATTGAAAAAAATCGCGTCGGGCGGCGAGTTATCGAGGCTTCTGATCGCGCTGAAATCGGTGCTGGCAAAACGCGATCGTGTGCCCGTACTGATTTTCGATGAAGCGGAGGCGGGAATCGGCGGAGAAACCGCGTTCAGGGTCGGGGAGAAACTTGTCGAATTGAGCGGAAGCCATCAGTTGATACTGGTAAGCCACCTCCCGCAGATTGCATCGCAGGCGCACGGCCACTGGGTTATAGAAAAATCATCCGATAAAAAAGGAGCGGTCGCTCAGGCGAGAGATGTAAAAGGCGAGGATAGAGTAGCGGAAATCTCGCGCATGCTTGGCGCGAGGGGAGATAAGAAAGCCTTGGAGAAGTTGGCGAGAAGTTTCATAAAGGGAGGGTAGTCTCTCCTATTTCCGCTTGCCCGATGTATGTCCATCGTTTGAATCGTCCGAATTATCTATTTTCCCCCTGCCATGGTTTCCCCCGCCAGAATCCCTTCCCGATCCCTCATTGTCATCACCGTTACCGTTGGAATCTCTATTGTCTTCTTGAATACTTTCAAGCGTACTGAGGACTGTGATTACGACTTTATTATCCTCAACCTGAGAATCCTCAATCTCACGATTCATCTGTTCAGCATCGAGACTTGCCTGTTCGCTGTCCAGAAGCGACTGTTTCGCGTCCTGGGCCTCTTCTGCCGTATCGAATGAATAAATAATCGTCTGCCTTACCGTTGAATCGTCGACTCGCTCGAAGAAAGTCCCGTTGGACGTGATCGAGTTTTCCCCTCCCCCACCAATTTCGCCCATACTTGCAATTACTGGGTTGTCGAGGCCGATACCGATCGTGCTTATAACAAATAAAAATCCCGGACCGAACATGTCCCATATCGCTGCAACTTTGGAATTTTGAGCAAGCGGCTGCCTTCTGCAATCATCGTCAAGACACCTGATGATATCCTCGACAAATTCACCCTCGCCGAAAATTAGATAATCGCCCAGAAATCCGTACGATGTTTCCCCGGTTGCGGCTTCCCAAAGAAATCCGTTCCCGACTTCTTTCAATGTAAAATTATTCTCATCGATATCGATCGTGTCCTCGGAGATAAAATCTTCGGGGAACTTGTAGATTTCCGCATAATAAAAATTCCTGTTGCTGAGAAGCTCGACTGAGAATTCCACCTGATCGAATTCGTCGCGATCGATCCCGACCGGATCCATATAGTCGGACACCCCATAATCCCATGATGAACCGGTATAAACCATAGTCATGAAGTATTCTAGGGCATCATCGGTTGCCTGCTCACCCCTGCATCGGAAAGTGAAAACTATCCCTTCCGGAAGTTTCTGGAAAATCGCACTGCAGACGTCATACATATCATTAATCGACTGGACTTCCCCCCCGCCATTATCACCGTTCCGCGATCCGGAATCCGACCCGGATGAGCCGTGGTCACTGTCGGTATTTTTTTTCGGGCAACCGGCGATCGCGAGGATTAATAAGAGGCACAGTATGATTTTGATGAACTTTTCCATGACCCTAAGCCACCAGATGAATATGATGCGACCTGTCTTTTCTAAGCGCCAGAATCGCGATTTTCAGGTAATAATAATA
>JAPKYR010000025.1 GCA_026394215.1 bacterium | reverse complement strand
ATCATCGGTAACGCGTAGCTGAACCAAATAAATTCCTGGATAATTCTCCGTGTACCAGGTTTCCGAACCTTCTATTTCATAGGAGCCGTCCGCGCCGATGTCCCATTCGTATTTCGTTATCAAACCGCCGTCCGGATCGAAAGACCCGTCATCGAACAGATGCACAGGATTTCCAGTCTGCTGCGGATTCGGATCGGCGGCTGCAATAGCTACAGGTGACTGGTCCATGAAAGGACTTACCGTAAGATATTTTGTCATATACGCGGTCAGATCGAGCCATGGTTTGCCGATAGGATTATTTTCGTTTGCCTCAACGTTAACCAGACACATGTAGTCGCCGGTTGACGTAAGGTTTGCATTTGACAATGTGACTTCATACCGCGCGTAGCCGGACCCGTCCTCGAGCCATGTAGCTGACAAAGTGTCGTCAAAAAGCTCCGGGCATTCAATAACGGGATCATGGTGAGTTGATTTCCCCTGCCAGTCATATACATCGATCAATAATTTCGTCTGTCCGCCATGGTCGGTGAGCCCATCGCCGATTGGTACTTCCGTAACAACTACCTTCCAAGGCTCAGGGCAGTTCGCGTTCAAATCGAAATCGGTCAGTGGATCATCAACTGGCTCCGAAATCGGCAACCACCAGTTTGCGTCGACTGCGTAGCCAAGCACAAATGGTCCAGTCGGGAGTTTTATAGAGAATGTCTGGACGTCAACGCCGGATGAATCGCCGTAGAATGCATTCCGATTATTCGACGGATTATCGGTGACATAATATTTGTAGCCATTAATAATGGAATTGGGGACGGCAACTGTCGCATAATTACCGGGATAATATTTCTGAAACACTCCGACCGGTGCGGTGACTGTCGATCCATTGAATAAAGCGGTGTAGCCGTCAGCATTAAGGAGCGCCCCGTCGCCAAGGACAGGATCGGACATTGCTTTTCCTGCGACAGGGAATGTATGGCTCCCCTGGAACATCATAATGCCCCGGACATCGAATACCGAGTACAATAGATCGCCGAACGGATGGTCGATTTGGATGTCAACATTCAATGTGCCCGGCACCGGGAAATTGAACTCGACAATTTTGAAGCAGTTCGTGCACGGTCCGTCCTCAAGTAGTTTGAGTATATTGAGATGTATTTCGCTTTCGCGTAAAGGGACCATTTCCGCGATTACATCATCGGGATTTGTCGCGTCGATATAAATCAGGCTATAGCCGAGGAGAAAATGTCCCGATTCGGCGCTCTGTCCTGTATTCGTTTCCGAATTACTATCGGTTAATGCCGTGACAGAGCCGTTTATCGAAGAATCGCCTGATCCCGGATTCTGATCCGGTGCTGTAGGAAGGGGATTTTGGCCTCCCGAGGAACAACCGGCGAGCAGGATCAACAAAATAAGAACCACTGAGATTTTTAATAAGTTATTGATTCCGTGACACATGTATTTGACCTCCGGCTTTTTAAGCGAAATATCTTAATTGAGGGCTATTAAGAATTGCCCTCCTTATTACCGACCATGTAGATGTTAACAAAAGGTTGGATACAGGTCAACCTTATATTGAATCACCCTCTCAAAAATTCGGAGCAGATATTATTCGGTGAGGTGGTGAAGAATATCTCGCAAATTTCAGTGATTTTTTTTCGTATTTATTGACCAGGCAAACCTTACCGCACAGGCAATTCCATGCAGGACTGGCGAGCTTCACCTCAACCTCGCAAGGATTTTCGTGAACACGATGGGGCTGACACTCGCAGTTGTTCCCAGCGAATGCGATCCGGGTACGGGCTTGTTCGCAATCGATTTCACCCTCACTCACCCGCTCGGGGGACATCCGGAATTTTCGGTTTTCGACGTGAAAGGCATCGTGATGGCGCCGGGTTCGCTCGCTATAGGGATTATGACTTTTTCCGATGTCGATGAAACCCAGTTGGAAAATGCGGATGGTTTCGCGCAGTGGTGGAATCCAACGGAATTCACTGCGAATAATGTTTTCGGTTATATGCCCGTTTTCACAAATACCACAGCCGATAATCTGACCGCGACCATAAATCCGTACAAGCGGTTCGCAGATTCCATTGGTCCGATAGATAATCTTAGCACCCTGTATACTACTCCATTGAATGATGATCTTGGGCGCGGGGTATTCAGGGACGGAAGCGCAAACACGCGAAGGTACATGCTTCGATTCCCGATGGATCCGACACCGGTTATTGTGTTCGGGTTTGCGATCGACGGATGCTGGGATTTACCAGTTCCCAACCCGCCAACTTATGTTCCAGATGATTTTCCGATTGCGGCAAATCAGCCTGAAGCATATTACATATCCATGACCCCGATTATTAATACCCTTTACTACGACAATAGCGCGGGTGTCGGCGGCGGGGTCCTTCAGATGCAGTTGGATATTTACGACTGGCAGGGACAGAATGCTGGGACAATCGCTCCGCAGGTGTATGCCGCGGTTGTGTACTCCCCGGTTATTTACACAATGAGCCCAGGGACAACGCTTGTTTCGGACGGAGCGACGTCGGCGAGGTATGTTACAAACCTGATAACAGATACAAATGTGACGCATTCCGGCGACACCATACTCGCTGCAAGAGTGGGATCGGAAGGCGGCCCGAATTACGATCAGGGTGGTCTTGGGCCAGCTCCTGCCATTATGGTTTCAGCATGGCAGGAACTCGTGCTCGATATTCCAGATCCGCAATGTGCCGGCGACGCGAATAACGATTTTGGCGAGGCGGCTGATATCGGGCTTGATGAAGGGATTGAAGGACAGATATGTCTTCCCGATGATTACCGGGATTATTACTCCTTCACAATTCCTGCAGTTTTTGCCGCTGAAGGGAGCATCGATTTCTACTGCGACGCGGAACCGACTACAATCGGGATTTACAAATCGAACGAAGAATTAATTTACGAGGAAAGCGTCAGCGGCAGTATGGCGTCTATCACCATGGACGAGGTTACCCTTTACCCGGGAGATTATTACATAAGGATTTACACGTCCAACGCCATCCAGGTGGCGCCTTATTATCTGGACATGAATATCACTCTCGCCGACCATACACCATCTCCAGTGGATATAACCCCTGACGAACTATACTGTGACCCGTACCGGAGTTTTATACACGATAACAATCTCATTATGATCGGCTATTCCGGATTATGGATATATGATATTACAAATACGAGTGATCCTGACCTCGTATATCATGACCCTGACAACTTCTTTGGCGAATATGAGTACAGATGGCCTTATATTTATTTTGCCGAGTATGTTTCGTCTCCTGATCTATACGATGTCAGCCTGATTGACCTTTCAACTATTACAAGTCCGGTAATTCATCATTCGGTTATTACTGTCGGCGACGACATAAAGGATTTCGTAATGAACTCCGAATATCTTTTTATTATGTACGAGGTTTCTGATGAACGCACTCTCGGAATATACGACTGGCCAACGAGCCCATCCGCCCCAGCAGAAATATTTACCACAAGCGTTCTGTCGATGGATGGATTTTATGCCGGGCTGGCACTGGTCAATCCCGAGACAGCATCACCCAGACTGGTTGCATGGTCTGTAGGATCAGTGGAATTGTGGGATGTAAGCGATCCTTCAGGGGGGATTAGCTATCTTGATGGTTCAGCAGCGGCAGACAATATTGCCGATATTTGCACGTCCTCTAGTTATATTTATGTTATCAACCAGGGAGTTAGCACAGGTTCCTTTACCGCCTATTCCGCAGTTGGTGACATGTTAACATTAGGGGGCTCAGAGCCTATTTCGCAGCACCCGACATCGATATGCATCTCCGGAGATTATGCGTACGTCGGAGGATCAGATAACCTGGATGTCGTTGATATTTCAGTTTCCACTACTCCAAATCTTGAAAACTCCATACCGGTTTACCCATACATATCAAGTGTTAATATTGAAGGTAATTTATTGTCACTGATCCCCACATTTAACGGCTTTGAGCTTTATTCCATGTCATATCCCCAACTCCCGAATCTGCTTTACAGGTCGCCTGTAATTGACAATCCAAAGGAGATTGAGGTTATGAGCGACAATTACGCGCTAATCGCAGATGATGATTACAACATTTATCATACGTTGAAAACCGTTGATATTTCAAATCCCGCCGCTACGCATACCGTGGACGAATTTCAGGCTGGCAGTTCGATAATGAGCCTGGAATATTATGATGGGACTGCCTATGCGGGTGTTGGATGGGACATAGTGATCTTAGATTGTACCGATCCTCTTAACTTGTCCCCTATTAATACAATCGACCTTGGTGATAATATCTTTTATTTCGGGCTTTACCGCGACACATTATACGCGGGAACTGGGGCAAGCAACCTTGCGGTTTTCGATGTTACCGATCCTTCCGCTCCCGTGTATGAGACGTCAAAGGCGGTTGACGGGAATGCCCTGAGTTTCGCGTTCAACGGCGATTACATGTACATACCGACCTCAAATAATGTAGTTGAAATTTTCTCGGTTTCGAATGCATGGAATCCGACATCGCTTGGCACATTTACACCGGGAACCGACCCGTCGTGGGTCATGACTCAGGATGATTATCTGTATGTGACCGGGGAGAATTTATTCGAGATTTATGATATATCCACTCCGGCCACCCCGCTGTACCAGGGATCCATACTTGGCGGATCTTACGATAGTTTCGAGCACACATCAATAGATAACCTGTATGCCTATATAGGGGGTGCCCATTTGTCCAATTGCACACCGACAATCTGCACTCTCTGGCCTCCGTCAAACCCGTCGATCGCTTACACGTTCGATCCGTGGGATTACGACACACCTTATGATATAGAAGTGGCAGACGACATCTTGTATATCGCGTCGGGTGAAGGTCTCAGGATATTTGATCTCTATTGATTAATTTATCATGTGTTTGAAAAGACCGGTTTAAATCGACGCTGGCTCAGTGCCGCCAGGGTCAGTTTCTTCAGCGGTTCTCATAACCTCTTCAAGCGTGGTCTCGCCGGCTTCCGAAAGCGCCCATGCCGCATCCAGAAGCGTACTCATGCCTTCCTGTTTCGCAATCATTCTCAAATGCCTTGGTTTCATTTTAGACAGAATTTTGTTTCTGAGATTTTCGGTCAATTCCAATCCCTCATGAATCAGAATCTGACCCCGGTACCCCGTAAAGCTGCATGCTTCGCAACCCGCCCCGACATAGCTGCACAGTTTTTCCCGATAGCTCCCGATCATAAACTGTTCGAGATTTCCAAGCTCATGCTCGACTATTATCCTGCACTCGGGACATATACGTCCGACCGTGTTCAACCCGATTATCCCCATCAGGCTCGCGGCCGCGAGATGATCGCTTTTGACGTATTCCCTGAAAAGCTGGAGGGCAGGGAAGCTCCCTTCCGCGCGAATTCCGGCTACAACCAATCGATGGTTAACCGATGCCTCTATTGCATTGCTGATATTTTCGTTGTTAAGCTCATTAATAAATACAACCTCGGGATTTCGGGGGGGGATGTTATCGATCCGGATTGTGTGCGATACCTGGTCTGTTATCTGGAAATCAGGTATCGCCTCCTTCGCTTCCCGGAGGACTTCCTCGATTGTCCTGATCTTCCGCTCGTCTTTTTCGAGCTGGTAAAAATCCTCTTTGCTCGCTGAAAATTCCGAGTAATAAGAACTTTGAATCGAGAAATTCGCCAGAAAGTCGAGAATCTGTTCCAGGTCTATATATTCCGGCGCGCTGACCAGGATCATGCCCCATCTGGCCGCGAAAATCCGTCGGAGGAACTCCTCCATGGGTGGGACCAGGAACCGCTCGGGTTCGAAAGCGTAAAGCTCGGAATCGTCTGAATTAGAAAACCATGTCATTACTAATATTATCGCATATCGATGTGGCATGATTGGTTAAAAAGGGTTAATCAGGGGAAAATCGTGAGTCTGAAGTTGAAATTGTGGAAAGCCGGAAATTCCGTATTTGTTGCATTGTGCTCCATAAATACCAGTGTGAGTTGTTGCAAAATGGTTGTTTCAGTCAATTTAAATGGTGCTTCAAAAACACTTTCACTTAAATCTCAAACATGGGATGTTCCGGATAAATCGCGGAAACCCGCTGATTATCCTGATTTCTCAGAGATTAAATCAGGTATTTCCAAATTGATTTTATTTTAGTGGATTCAGGACTGGTTTGGTATTAATAGTGCACTTAATGGGCAAGTACTCAATTTTAAGGAGGAGGAGATAAATATGGTTAGCACGATAGCTATCAACACCCCGATAAGAATCAACGTTAAAATTGATCCGTTCAGCCGACCGTTGATCAAAATCCTCCGACTGACGATGTATAAAAACCTCAATTCAGTCAATGCGCCAAGGCCTCTCCCGATTGGATACGACATCGAGCCGTGGTCAGTTGACCGTATGAGGGAGTATGGGTTTGTGTTGAAACAAGCATATTCTTATACAACCGATCTGGTTGTATATCCTGAACTTAACAGTTTCGAAGGTTCCCAAAGCATGGTCGAAGAGTGGACTGACCTTGATGGATTTCTCGACAGCGCTTCTTTTCTGGTAACGAAAAACAACGAGCCGGTCGCGATGATTTTATCGACGAGGACACCGGCGTCGGTTTTCGGACAGATATTTGTTGTTGCAGTATCGCCAAGATACAGACGGCTTGGAATCGGCAGGCACCTCGTACAGCGTGTTCTGGTCAGGTTCCAGGATATCGGGCTTAAGCACGCAACCCTCTTCCTGAACAGCAGCAATCGACGTGCATTCAAATTTTTCTATAATGTCGGTTTTAATGTTGACGGAAAAGCCATCTATAAATAAAATCAGGTACTGCCTCCTTTAACCTGATTGATATCGCGAACTGCCGAAGCCTCGTGATATCTGAATAATTAAACACCCCCCTGAATCAACTATTGAAAGGGTAATTCAGGGGGGTTTTCCATTCTGATTGAAGCGAACCATAATGGTAATTTTTGAATCGTAAAAATGATAGAGAAAGGGGACACCTTTTTTTCAAACTGCGAAAAATAAGGTGTCCCCGAAAATTCAAACTGTCCCGAACCGTACCGTTTATTCATGCTATAATTAAGATGAAATCATTTTCCCGGAGGTTGGAATGAAGATTTTCCTGAATATTCTGCTTGCTTTCTTTATTGTCGCGATGCTGTTCGCGATTATCATGGAAGGCGTCGTAATCAGAAACGTAAGCGACAATCACTTGTGGGCAAGGCAGGGCATACGCGATATCGGGCAGTTCCTTGTCGATCCGTGCCAGCCGGGAATAGCGTACGATGCGTTTATCAAGTACGATAATCTCCCGGCAGCGTGCGGCGTCCTGATCTCATATCTCCAGACCTGCGACAATCCCGACATGGATTTTGTCCGCAACTCAGTCCAGAACCTCCGTGACCTTGCCCATCAGAAGCACAATCTGGAAATAAACCAGACCGGCGAGATCAATGTGGAGTATTTGGAGGGGGTGAGGGATCAGTTGATGGAAGTGACGGGGATGTATTGAAGTCCGTGCCTATGATAAGGTGGGTGGATTGCAGATGAAAAAAATAATCTTAATCCTGCTACCGATAATTTTTTCAATCGTTTCGTGCGCACCTAAACCGGGCCAGTATATGTCGGCCAAGGTAGAAAATATCGACAGCACAGAGCAACCGGTTGAGAATCTACTCGGGGAAATCAACGCTGATATCGCCGAACATCCCTGGTATGCCTATAGGCATATGGACTGTATGGGCGCGAATTTCTGGGGCATTCTGGAAGGGCATCCCCCTGAAGAGATAATCCCGTTTCTAGGGCACACCTCGCCAGCCCTGAGGGATGCTGTTTTTGGAACTCTTAACCAAATGGGCGATGATGCAACCGAGTCAATTCAATCCGCTATTGAGAATGGCGATTCCCGAATCAAATATATGCTTCTCTGGTATTTCGATCGGACGGGATCGGCGCAAATCAAGTATTGCCTTCTTGACGAGATAATTGCGGATGAATCCCTTCCGGTATTTTATGAGGATTATTATTACCTGTGGGAAATAATGGAGTCGGAAAATACCAACGTGCAGTGGATGTCAGAGCCTATAAATAGCTACCCTGTAGACATTTATGCTTACTTGATGCGCTTGATGAGCGAGTCGGAATTTGCCGCCGACAAGGCATGGGCTGCGCGTATGCTTGGGAGTTTCGGAGATGAGGCTGTCGATGCGATCCCCGCGATCATCAGCCTTTTTGATTTAGATGATGAAGATGTGTCACGAATGGAGGGGGGTATGCAGGGAGGTCTTGCAAACTGCAGCCTGCATGGGGCGGCTGCGATCGCGCTTGGCGATTTCGGGCCGGCGGGATCGGAAGCCATCCCGGTTCTTCTCGAAGCGCTTAACTCAACCGATACGGGAAATAATGTCGAGTCTGTGCGAACCTTCGCTGCGAGCTCGCTCTACTTTATCGGATATGAGCCGGATAAGATGGTGCAGCTACTTGTCGATAAACTTCAGACTATCGATACCACTGATGATATGAATAATGACCAGGTCGGGGAAATTGCCGCTCATCTTGGGAGGATCGGACCTGATGCTTCTGCCGCGATTCCAAGATTGATTGAATTAGCAGAACATGGCCGATACTGGGTAGACGGAAGCGCCAGATATGCGATCAGTTCGATTGAAGGCTCGAACGATACCGCAATTCGGCTTCTTATTAACCAGCTTGACACTGACGATCAGGAGCACAGAACCTCTGTAATAGACAGCCTATCCAGATATTGGGACAACGAAGATCGTGCACAGGCGATTCCAGCAATACTTGGCGTTATGTCGGATTGCCATGGAGAATCACTTAATTTAATTTGTGGGATGTTGTTAGCGTACGGCGGTTATGAGGATGTGGTGGCTTCGAGAATCATTGACGAAATTAATAACCATAATGAAGGATATTCGCGATTTGTCCCACATATGAGTGAAATGGGCATATCAGAATCTGTTGCAATTCCCATGCTTAAGGAATTGATTATGGATGATGAAGAAACTTCGAGTTTAAATTACGCTGTAACAGAATATATCCAGATCGGGGGCGATGTCGGTTGGCTCATTCCGAGGCTCATCGATCTTCTTGGCTGGGATAAGACCGAAAATAACGCGTGTGATGTCGCAATATGGGCGCTGAAGGATATCGGACCAGAAGCATCAGAAGCACTGCCGTATCTTCGGGAAATCGCGGAAAGGGTGGAAGGCGAGGGCAATTATGAACCTTATTACGCGAGAGAAGCGATAGCGGCGATAGAGGGAACGTCTGAGAATTAAGATAATCGAAGTTTAAGAGGCACGACCGTCAGGGAGTGCTTGATTTGGTCAATAGCACTCGCTGACGCTCGTGCCTCTGATAATGAGTTAATACTTATAATATAATTGGTTAATAACAGTACTATCTCAAGTCCCCTCCTGCCAGCTTGACAGGTACTTTACCTGCTCCGCTGTCAGCCTGTCGATCTTTACACCCATCGCCTTCAGCTTCATCGCCGCGATGTGCTTGTCGATCTTGTCCGGCACGGAATAAACCTGCGTGTCGAGTTTTTTGTAGTTATTTTTCAGATACTCGACACATAGCGCCTGGTTCGCGAAACTCATGTCCATGACACTCGCCGGATGTCCTTCTGCGGCGGCGAGATTGACAAGACGTCCTTCGCCGCAGAGGAATACTTTCTTACCGCCGGGGAGAGTGTATTCATCGAGACTGTCCCTGACCCTCTTTTTATTTTTAGCCATTTTTTCGAGCGCTTTCAAATCGATCTCGCAGTCGAAATGTCCGGAGTTCGCGAGGATCGCGCCATTTTTCATTTTCTTGATATGCTCGCCGCGGATTACATTTATGTCGCCGGTGACGGTGCAGAAGAAATCGCCGATCGATGCCACTTTCGACATCGGCATGACCGTGAAGCCGTCCATGACTGCTTCGAGCGCCTTGACCGGATCGACCTCGGTGACGATAACGTGCGCCCCGTGACCTTTCGCGCGATTCGCTAAACCCCGTCCGCACCAGCCGTAGCCGGCAACGACAAATTTCCGTCCCGCGAGAAGAACATTTGTCGCGCGGATGATCCCGTCGACCGTTGACTGCCCGGTTCCGTAGCGGTTGTCGAAAAAGTGTTTCGTCATTGCGTCGTTGACCGCGATAATCGGTACAGGAAGCACCCCGTCCTTCGCCATCGCGCGTAATCGTACCACCCCGGTCGTGGTTTCCTCGGTGCCGCCGATAACATTCCCAAGCATCTCAGGCCGATTTGAAATGAGGGTTGTCAGAAGGTCGCAGCCGTCGTCCATCGTGACATTCGGTCCGGGATCGATGCATGAATTGATGTGTTTGTAATAGAGGTCCCTGTCCGCTCCGTGGACGGCGTGCACGTCGATATCGAAATGCTTTACAAGCGCGGCGGCGGTAGTATCCTGGGTGGACAACGGGTTAGACGCGCACAGATGAATCTCTGCGCCACCGGCTTTTAAGGTCCGCATGAGGTTCGCGGTCTCGGTTGTTACATGAAGGCATGGGGCGAGGATCAATCCCGCGAGAGGTTTCGTTTTTTTGAACCTGTCATGGATGATTCGGAGGACTGGCATCTCGGTCCATGCGTACTCGATCCTGTTTAAGCCCTGATCGGCTAAGTTTATATTCGCTATATCCGGCATTGGAAGCTCCTGTTTTGTCCTTGTTTTATTCTAAATGAATTTGGAAATACTAAAATTAATTTGGTTGTAAAAAACCAGAATGCAAATTCTACCCGGATCGTTGGTAAAACGCTAGGTGTGGGAGCCCGATGATTCCCAGAAGGAGGGGCATATAACTGAGGGATTTTGATGCATGATAATTTTCCGGTAGTTAGGTAATTAACAATCTATCCTGATTAAGTGTTAGGGGATTATACACGGATTTGAATGGTTTGTCTAGCCCCCACGGTCGGCTGTCAGCATAATAATTCCGATATTCGCTGTTTTTCGCGCCCCCATATCGGCGGTGGAGCATTCCTCGAGGGTTTTCTCCGCATGGATATTTGTGAAACCCGCTTTTTTCAGGAAATCCTTTAGTTCTTTCTCGCTGAAACCGAGCCATACGTCCGCCATCTCGTCGCGAAGCCATTCATGCTCATGTTTTTCGAGTTCGACCACCGAAATTTTCCCGCCCGGTTTCAAAATTCGCGCCCATTCAGCGATCGCTTTTTCCGGCTCGGCTGAATGATGAAGGACCATACTCGCTGTGAGACCGTCGAGTACTGCGTCCTTCAGGAGGATTTCGTCCATGGAGCACTGTATGAAATCGATATTTTTAAGGCCGCGTTCGCGCGCTTTTCTTCTAGCGACACGGAGCATTTCGCTTGACACATCGATTCCGATTGCTTTTTTGACCAGAGGGGCGACCGC
>JAPKYR010000246.1 GCA_026394215.1 bacterium | reverse complement strand
CGCAGCGCAAACCAGAGGATCACTATCGCGACGTGCAGCGTTTTTTCAAACGCATCTACGATCGCGGCGATATCTACCTCGGCGATTACGAGGGGCTTTACTGTGTCGGATGCGAAAAATATCTGAACGAGCGCGACCTTGTCGAAGGGAAATGTCCCGACCATGATACTGTTCCCGTTCTGTTGAAAGAACCGTCGCTATTTTTCCGGCTTTCGAAATGGGCGCCTGTCCTTCTGGAAATTCTCGAACGTGAACCGGAGAGAATCCAGCCGGAGACGCGCCGTAACGAGATAATTTCCAAGCTCAAAGGCGGGGTCGACGATCTCGCGGTGAGCAGGACGAAACTCGACTGGGGCGTACCGCTCGATGAGGTCGCGCCGGGACATGTGTGCTATGTCTGGTTCGACGCGCTTCTCGGATACGCCACCGCCGCCGGAATCGGGGAATATCTCGACGAGCTTGATAAAAAGGAAGCCGATCCGAATTACAAAATCAAGCCGACAAAATTCGCGAAATTCTGGCCGCACTGCGTGCATGTCACCGCCAAAGACATCCTATGGTTCCATACCGTCATCTGGCCGGCGATGCAATTAGCCGCCGATCTCGATCCCGATAATCCGGGAAAATTAGTATCCAAAGGCACTTATTCGCACGGCTACCTTCTCGAACGCGGGCGCAAGATGAGCAAGACGATCGGGAATATTCTCGACCCGTATCCGTATCTCGAACTGCTCGGATCGGACGCGCTCAGGTATTACCTCCTTCGGGAAGTGCATTTCGGCGACGATGGCAGCATCAATCATGAATCCATCGCGGAAAAAACCAATGCCGACCTCGCGAACGATCTGGGAAATTTACTTAACCGGACGCTCGCGATGATCGCGAAGGACTGCGGCGGAGTAATTCCAGCCGAGGGCATACACAACCAGGCGCTGGTCGTGGCGTCGCAATTGTCGCACGATGGGGCTGTCCGGGCGATTGAGGAATTCCAACCGCATAAGGCGCTCGATGCGATCTGGGAACTTGTTTCGTTAGCGAATAAAAATATCGAGGAATCCAAACCGTGGGAATTGCGGAAAGAAGGGAAGATTGAGGAGATCAACTCGTTCCTTTACGACCAGGCGCAGGCGCTTCATAATCTCGCGATCCTCCTGCACCCGTTCCTTCCGCAGTTGACGGTGAAAATCTGGGAGCAGCTCGGGTTGCCCGGAAAAGTCACCGATCACAGGTACCATGACGGCGCGGGATTCGGGACAATCGACCCGGGAACGTGCATCCGTCAGGGCGCGCCGATCGTGCCGCGCGTCGATATCCCGAAATTCCTCGTACAGGTTGAAAAACTCACGATTGAGCGTGAAAGAGCGAAGGAGAAACTTGCCGATATGGACAACACATCTGAACACCTGGAGAAATCTGAACAACCGGAGAAATCTGAACAACCGGAAATTATTGAAGTTAAAAAGCTTCCCGATTTCAAACCAGAGATCGAGTTCGACGAATTCCTCAAGCTCGATTTACGTATCGCAAAAATTCTCGAATGCGAACGAATCCCGAAGGCCGATAAACTTTTCAAATTAAAAATCGACCTCGGGATCGAGCAGCGCCAGATTGTCGCTGGAATCGCGAAGGTTTACACGCCCGAGGAACTTGTCGGTAAAGAGATCGTGGTTGTCGCGAATCTGAAACCGGTGAAGCTTAGGGGCGAGGAGTCGAGAGGCATGCTTCTCGCAACCGGCGACGATCTGGGTGTTACCCTCATTGTCCCGGAAAAACCGTCAATTCCCGGCGATACGGTGCATTGACGTGAATAGTGCCATCTTCATCCTGAAGATGGGCTAATGTGTTATCTGCTTCCAGCAGATTCATTGATATATAATCAAGACCATGGACATAAAAAATAAAATCATCATCGTCACCGGAGCATCGATGGGAATCGGGCTCGCGACTTGCAGGCTACTCGCGACCCATGGCGCGAAGCTTGTCCTCGCGGCGAGATCGGTCGATCTGTTGAAGAAGCTCGAGAGTGAGCTTCCCGACGCGTTCGCCGTACCCACCGACATGCGAAAACCCGCCGACATCAAAAATATGATCGATGCAGCCATCGGGAAATTTGGAAGAATAGACATCCTGATAAATAACGCCGGACAGGCAATGTACGGCCCGGCTGAATTTACCGATCTAAATGGGCTTCAATCGATCATGGAGCTGAATGTGTACGGACCGCTTCGCGCAATGCTGGCTGTGATCCCGATTATGCGTAAGCAGGGCGGGGGTATGATCGTAAATGTAAGCTCCATGGTTTCGAAAAATACTATCCCGAACCTTGGCGCTTATGCATCGACCAAGTATGCCCTGAACGCGATCATGCTGACCGCGCGCAAAGAGCTTGAAAAAGACAACATCATCGTGAGTGTCATGCATCCCAAAATGACCGCGACAGGTTTCGGACAGCACGCGATCGGAGCGCGACCCAATTTTGTAAGCCAGCCTCGCGCCGTCCCGCTTCAGATCGACACCCCCGAGCAGGTCGCGGAAAAAATCGCAGAGCTGATTATTTCGGAAGAAGCGGAAGCGATGATGTAATAACAAAAAAGCCCGGGACTATTTCCCGGGCGTTATATTTTTATACTTCGAAAATTTCCTCTATCTCGACCTTGGCGGGGCCGCGATTTCCTCGTCGTCGAAATCGGCCGGATTGATCTCAATCGGCTCCTCACGCACAGCCGCTTTCTCATCCTCTTCTTCGGATTTCGCCACGTAATACTTGAAAACGCTGCGTCCGGTACCCACCGGTACCAAACGTCCGATAATTACGTTCTCCTTGAGACCCCTCAGGTAGTCCACGCGGCCTTCGACGGCGGCATTAGTCAGAACCTTGGTTGTCTCCTGGAAACTCGACGCCGACAGGAAGCTCTCGCTGAACAGGCTCGCTTTTGAAATTCCTAAAAGCACATGTTCGGCCTTCGGGGGTTTCAGCTTCCGCTTTTCATGATCCTTTACGACAATATCGAATGAATGTGCCGCGACAAGGTCGCCCTCGAGAAGATCGCTGTCGCCGGAATCCGTGATTTTCACGAACTTCAGCATCTGGCGCACGATAACTTCGATGTGTTTATCGTTTGTATTGACGCCCTGGCCTTTGTAAATCGCCTGGACCTCATCGACAAGGAACAGAGCGGTCGCGCGCACACCGGAGAGAAGAAGCATCTCGCGCGGATTGATAAGCCCGCGAGTCAACGGCTCGCCTCTTCGGATTTTGTCGCCGTCTTCCACAATCATTTTCTTTCCGGTAAACGCGGTCTCATCGAACGTGACCTCTTTCGATTTCGACCCGGCACGCGGCTTGATAATGACCAGAAGCGGATCCGCATGGATTTTCAGCTTCCCGGAAATCGGCGCGATTACGGCGCCTTCCTTATGATACCGGGCCTCGAACAGCTCGAACAGAAGCTCGACCATGGGGAGGCCCTGAGTGATGTCCTGCTGGCCGACGCCCGCGATACCGCCGGTATGGAACGTGCGCATCGTAAGCTGCGTGCCCGGCTCGCCGATCGACTGAGCCGCGATAATCCCGATTGGAGTTCCGATTTCGACGTTTCGTCCGGTTCCGAGATCCAGCCCATAGCATGTGGAACACACGCCGCTGACAGCCGCGCAGGCCAGAACGCTCCGTACTTTCATTGACGTCACGCCCAGAGCCTCAATCTTTTCTGCGATTTCCTGATCGATCAACTGGCCCTTGGTGACAATTATCTCGCCGGTTTCCTGGTCGGTGATTGTCTCGGCGGAATAACGTCCGTTGATCCTTTCGCCCAGAGTCTGGATGATTTTTCTGCCGTCGGATACCGGGGCGACTTCGATATAATCCTCAGTTCCGCAGTCCTTCTCGGCAATCATGACGTCCTGCGCGACATCGACAAGCCGCCTTGTCAGGTAACCGGAGTCGGCGGTTCTCAGAGCCGTATCGGCAAGACCCTTTCGCGCGCCGTGCGTGCTGATGAAGTACTCAAGCACGCTCAAGCCCTCGCGGAAATTGGACTTGATCGGCATCTCGATAATTCGTCCGGTCGGGTCGGCCATCAGGCCTCGCAACGCCGCAAGCTGCTTGATCTGGCTTACGTTACCTCGCGCTCCCGAATGCGCCATCATGAAGATCGGATTCATGCGCCCGAAATTCTTCATCATCATCTCGGTGACCCGGCTCGTGACGTCCGTCCAGTACTTGATTGTCTCGATATATCGTTCTTCTTCAAGCGTATTGATCTGATGAGTTTTCTCATCTTCCGATTTGTTCGTCTTCTGTATCTTAGCTACATCTCTCTCGTAATTAAGCTGATACTGCTCGACAATTTTTTCGCCTTCGTTGATAAGTTCCCACTTCTCTTCCGGAACCTTCACATCGTCCATCGAAATTGTCAGGCCCGCTATGGTAGCGTACTTGAATCCGAGGGTTTTGATCAGGTCGAGGACTTCCACGGTCTTCGCGACGCCGTATTTCTTGTGGATGTTTCCGATGATCTCGTTTACATCCTTCTTCATGATGGTCTTGTTGACAAACGGGAGTTCCGGTGAGAACAGGTCATTGAACAGCACGCGCCCAAGTGTGGTGACGATAATCCCGTTTTCGATGGGAAATGCCATTTTGGAGTCGGGATATTGAACGTACTTGTTCGGAACGCGAATCCTGATAAGCTGCTGAAGCCCGACCTCGCCAAGTTCGTGCGCGAGTATCAGCTCGTCCTTATCGGTAAATAACTTCACGTCAAGCCTGACCGGCTTCTCTTTATTCATCGACTTTACATACTTCAGGAATTCAGCTTCGGTATCATCCGGAAGGATGGTCATATAGTGAATCCCGATGACCATATCGTGCGACGGACCGACGATAGGTTTTCCATCTGCCGGCAGAAGAATATTATTCGCCGATAACATCAGAATTCTCGCTTCCGCCTGGGCTGCGAGCGACAGCGGAATATGAACCGCCATCTGGTCGCCGTCGAAGTCCGCGTTGAAAGCCGCGCATACCATCGGATGAATCTGGATCGCCTTGCCCTCGATAAGCACGGGCTCGAATGCCTGAATGCCGAGGCGGTGAAGCGTCGGGGCGCGGTTCAGAAGGACCGGTTTGCCCTTGATAACCTCGTCGAGGACGTCCCATACTCTCGGATCCATCTGTTCGACAAGGGTCTTCGCGTTTTTAATCTGCGGCGCGTATCCTTTGTCGACCAGTTTCTTGAGCACGAACGGCTTGAAAAATTCGAGCGCCATTATTTTCGGCAGCCCGCACTGGTGAAGCTTGAGCTCGGGACCGACAACGATAACCGATCGGCCCGAGTAATCGACTCGCTTACCGAGAAGATTCTGCCGGAACCGCCCCTGTTTTCCCTTAAG
>JAPKYR010000010.1 GCA_026394215.1 bacterium | reverse complement strand
TGGCGACAATATTTCCCCTGATCTTGACCACGTATTCGCTTGGCTTTAGCTGGATATTGTCGCGGATGCGGATGGGGGGGATTACAATTCCCAGCTCGGTCGCGATCTGCTTGCGGATTACTGTAATCCGGTCGAGCAGGTCGCCCTCGGTATTTGTATCGACAAGAGGCACAAGGGAAAACCCGATCTCGATTTGCATCGGGTCGACGCCCATTGTGCTAAGGACTTCTTCAGGGGTCACTTTCGATGGTGTCGCTTTGACCATGATACCGGTGGCGACACTCAAAAGTAACGCCGGTAACTGGCTCTGAAGGCCGTCGCCGATTGTAAGGGTGGTATACAATTGCGCCGATTCTGTCGCCGTGAGGCCTTTCTGAACCATTCCGATTATAAATCCTGCGCCAATATTCACGATCGTGATGACAATACCGACGATTGCGTAGCCCTTGATAAACCGGGACGCGCCGTCCATCGCGCCGTAATAATCGGCTTCCTGTTCGAGCTTCTTGCGGCGGGCTCTGGCTTCATCCTCGTTAATCAAGCCGTTGGTCAGGTCGGCGTCGATCGACATCTGTTTGCCCGGCATGGCGTCCAATGTGAATCTCGCTGCGACCTCGCCGATACGCTGCGTGCCGTTGGCTATGACTATGAAGTTAACTGCTATGAGTATGACGAAAATAACCGCGCCGACCACATAATTTCCGGCCGTCACGACA
This sequence comes from bacterium, assembly GCA_026394215.1. GTDB lineage: Bacteria > JAJVIF01 > JAJVIF01 > JAPKYR01 > JAPKYR01 > JAPKYR01. Next base: position 2,390 of record JAPKYR010000010.1, on the reverse strand, counting down.
TTTCCGAACGTATTGACAATATTTCCTGCGTACCCGATGGAGAGAATCGACCTCGTTGTGGCCACATTCAGGCCGAGGAAGAACACTGTCGCGACAAGAATCCATGTCGGGAAGACCGAAAATTCAAGCGGATCGTTAATTGACAGGGCTAAAATAACTGTAACGAAAGCTGCCGCAAGCGAAAGTGCGATGAACAGGTCGATCATAAACGGCGGAAATGGTATGACCAGCATTATTACCGACGATAAAACAACAACCGGAAATATATAGTCCCTGGTCTTGAGGAGCCGCGCGATTAGTGGATTCTGAAAGATTGCTTCCATGTGTAAATACTGGATTTCCCGTCGATGCACAAGCATACGGGATTTAATAAAACCCAGTTAATATATAATCATCTTAATTAGAATAAAAGTTGCTTAGAATGCTGGAACGTAAAGGCGATTTTCCATATTTACGACATTTACGGGGACACCTTTTTTTGCCTGTCGAGAGGTTCGGATAAGTCGAGAATTTCATGGGTAAAAAATAAGGTGTCCCCCTTTCCCCATCGCTTAAAATGATTAATTACTGTTTTAAATAGCTGGACTGATCAAAACGCGTGCCGAATCCCTGTTTCCCCCCGTCTCCTCCACCTTATACAATTCCCTGTACAACCCCGACCTCGACATTAATTGCTCATGCGTCCCCCTGTCGACTATTTCCCCGGCCCGAAGCACGATAATCTCGCTCGCATTACGAATCGTCGAAAGCCTGTGCGCGATCACAAACGTCGTCCTTCCCTCCATCAGAATCTCAAGCGCGGCCTGGACAAGTTTTTCGCTTTCGGTGTCCAGATTCGATGTCGCCTCGTCCAGAATCAGGATTTTCGGGTTTTTGAGAATCGCGCGCGCTATTGAAATCCGCTGTCTCTGCCCTCCGCTTAATTTCGTGCCGCGTTCCCCGACGATTGTTTCATATTTATTTTCAAGCTGCATGATAAAATCGTGCGCGTTCGCTTTTTTCGCAGCCTCTTTGATCTCTTCGTCCGATGCGTCCAGTTTTCCATATGCGATATTCTCCCGCACCGTCCCATGGAACAAAATCGTTTCCTGCGGGACGATTCCAAGCTGCCCGCGAAGGCTCTGCGACTTGATTTTCCTGACATCGATCCCGTCGATTAGAACCTCTCCAGTATCCACATCGTAAAATCTGGGGATAAGTTTCGCGATTGTCGATTTTCCAGCGCCGGACGGTCCGACAAACGCTACCACCTGTCCCGGTTCGGCTTTCACCGTGATATTTTTCAGTACCTCGTCGCCTGTCGGATATGTGAAACTCACATTTTTGAATTCAACCAGTCCGTTGCATTTTTCAATTTCAACCGCATCGGCGGAATCGACAATCGATGGCTCTATATGCAGAAATGCGAAAATCCTGTCCGCCGCCGCAAGGGTGTCCTGGAACGACATCCAGGTTCGTCCGAGCTTGTTCGACTCATCGTACGTTTTATGCAGAAGTAAAATAATCAGCACAAGATCGCCGGGAGATATCGGAGTCACGCGGATGAAATTCCAGAGCATCGTACCCCCCGACGGAATCGAGGTCTGCCACGATCCAACGAGTATCAGAATGCTCAGTCCGAGGCCCGCGAATAAATTCAATGTCGGAGCGAGGACCGCCTCGATTTTCGCGCGATACATCTCCGCCTTATATGCGCCAAAATTCCTGAAGTAGCGACGCGAGCACCTTGCCCGCAAATTCCCTGATTCTGATAACGTCGGTGGTGATCCAGCTCATTATTGTGCCGGTCCGTCGCGACTCATAAAAATCAAGCCCGAGTCTTTGTAAGTGGGCGAAAATATCCGCACGAAGATTAACGATCAGCCTCTGCCCGTTGAAATTTGTCAGGTAATATTCCGCTCCCTTGAAAATCCCCTGCGCGAACATCAGCAGCACGATTATGGACACAATCCGTTTCGCTTCCGTAAATATCAGGTCGCGATTTTCCTGCGCGATCACGTTGTCCGTAAAATCCCTGACCATCATGATGAGGAGGATATCCACTCCCGCCGACAGGATGAGCACAGCCAACCAGATCCAGACCCAGTAAGAGAGACCCTTTAGACGGTCGAACAGAAGCCGCGACGTTTTACGGCGGTCGTACTCAAGCTCAAGCGGTTTTTCTCTGGAAGGCTTCATGCTAATTGAATTCCGGTATGCATAACAAATCATACACCCGTTTTTGGTTCGCCCGACACAGGCTTCTTTTTAATAAATCCCCTCTCGTAAAGAGATTTGCAGAAACTAATTCCCATCGCTGTGCAGTTGAGTTCATTGATTATATTGTAATAACCAATTAAGCGCCCGATCTGTCCAGAATCTCTTGATAATGAATGACTTACCTCATGGCT
>JAPKYR010000154.1 GCA_026394215.1 bacterium | reverse complement strand
CCTTCTTGAGGCGCAGGGAGTCGACGTCACGAAGATTTTCGTCTTCGATCCAGGATACGATTATTATTACGCGGGCGATACTGCACAGGGGGATATCCAGGTTCGCCTCCAGTTTATGAACTCCGAAAATAACGGGCTTGGGATTCCGCTTCCGCAGGGCACGATGCGAGTCTATAAAGAGGATTCATCCGGGTCGCTGCAGTTTATCGGCGAGGACTCGATCGATCACACCCCGAAAGACGAGGAAATTGATATTCTGATGGGGAATGCGTTCGATATTGTCGGCGAACGCGTTGTGAAAGACAGGCGGGAAATCCGTAGCGATTTATGGGAGTACGATGTCGAGGTAACTATCCGAAATCATAAGGATGAGCGCGTCGAAATCGTTTACTGGGACCATGTCTGGGGCGACTGGGAGGTTCGGAACAGCTCGCTTGACTATACGCAGAAAGACGCGAGCACGGTCGAGTTTAAAATTCCGGTTGCGTCGAATGGCGAAACGGTTCTGACCTATACAATCAGGCGGGAGTGGTAAATCATGAAGGAAAAAATCGCGAAATACATAAAACCTGCCGGATTGATTTTTCTTCCGGTGCTTCTCGTGGTGATTGCGATCTTCCTGATCATCCCCGGAGATATTGTCGCTGGACCTCAGGTGACAACCACCGCAGACGATCAGACATCGATCGCGATTACGGTCTATAACGATGGGACGGGCCTGATAAAAGACACGCGGCAGATTGCGTTGCCACGGGCGGAGTTCGATCTAATTTTCATGGACGTCGCGTCATTGATCGATCCCACCAGCGTCCATTTCGTAAATAATACAAATCCCGATTCGCTCGCGATTCTCGAACAGAATTACGAATACGACCTGGTTTCGACAGCGGCGTTATATCAGGCGCATATCGACAGCCATATTTTGGTCCAGACCGACGATGGCAGGACAATCGACGGAACGTTACTTGCGTATGACGGAAGTCTGGTTATCCAGACAGATACCGGAGTAAATATCATCACCAATGCTGTGGGAGTCACATTCGATGATCTTCCGCAAGGGCTGATTACTCGCCCGACTCTTCGATGGTCGCTGATTTCAGATCGGGAACTCGATTCAGAATGCGAGATGAGCTACCTGACAACGGGCTTAGGCTGGAGTGCGAACTATGTCGCGGTTGTCGGGGAGAATGACGATACGCTGGATTTATCGGGATGGGTCACGATCAATAATACGTCCGGGACAGCGTACAACAACGCGGAACTGAAACTTGTCGCCGGAGAAGTGCATCGCGTGCCGAAAAATGAGCCATATTCGGGTGGAGAAGTCATGTACGACAGGGCTTTGGGGGGGGCGGGGGGATATGGTTTTCAGGAAGAATCATTTTTCGAATATCATTTATATACACTTCAGCAACCCGCGACAGTTTTGAATAACCAGCAGAAACAGCTTAACCTCCTTGAAGGCGCGGGAATTGGAGTGGAAAAAGTGTTCATCTTCGATCCCGGATATGACTATTACTCCGCTGGAGATACTGCGCAGGGTGATATTCAGGTCAGGCTGAAATTTATGAATTCCGAGGCTAACGGGCTTGGTATTCCGATCCCTGCCGGGACGATACGAGTATACAAGGAAGATTCATCAGGCTCGCTTCAATTTATCGGTGAGGACAGTATCGATCATACGCCGAAGGATGAAGAAATCGAGATATTGATGGGCAACGCGTTCGATATAGTCGGGGAGCGGGTAGTAAAAGACAGGAGGGAGATTAATTACAACACATGGGAGTACGATGTCGAGGTCACGATCCGGAATCACAAGGCGGAGGATGTCGAGATTGTTTATTGGGATCATGTCTATGGCGACTGGGAAGTCAGGCAAAGTTCGCATGAATACAGTCAGAAAGACGCGAGCACGGTTGAATTTGTGGTGCCGGTCGAGGCTGATGGCGAGACGGTTCTTTCGTATACGATCCGCCGCGAATGGTAAGTAAGTACTCAAATACAAATTATGAATAAATAATTTGTCTGGTGATATTTATTTTCCATGATTGTTGTTGTATAATGAGGACAGGATAAGAGGTTTTGGTTCTAGCGACTTCAATATATTAGGAGGCAATATATGGAGTCAAAGAAGTTTATGTCTGAATTCAAGTCAAAAGACCAACTGGCGCTTCTCAAGCATCTTGCGGACGATTGTCCGGACGGGGTTTACATTGTTGATGTAACCGGGGATTTTATTTACGTCAATGAGAAAAGCTGCGAAGCGCTCGGGTACACCAGAGAGGAACTTCTGGAGCTCTCTGTAATGAATATCGATCCGTGGTACGACAACAACGAGTGGCCGCACCATTGGAAAGAGGTAAGCAGTACGGCACCGGATATTTTCGAGACCCGACACAGGAGAAAGGATGGTTCGACATATCCGGTACAAATGAGGACAAAGCGATACAAACTGGACGGACAGGAATACCTTATCGCATTTGAGCGGGATATCGCCGAGATATCAAGGTTAAATGTGCTGGTGACAGAACTTGAAAAACGTCTGGAAATAATTTTCAGCGCGTCTCAAAAACCAATAATGGTCCTGGATGATAAAGGTTATATACTCTCTTCGAACAATACAATGTGCGACGCGCTTGGCTACAGTCAGGATTCGATGACCGGGAAGAGGATTGATGAATTCCTGGATCAGGAGTCGAAGCAGCATTTCGCGGATATTTTTTCACTGGTGCTGCAGGATGATAATTTCAGGTGCGATGTTGTTTTTATTGGGAAAAATGGAAACCATGTACATATCCAGTGTACACCGAAAGTAATCACTGATAAAAATGAGGAGATAACATCAGTCGTCCTGCTGCAGGAAATTGTATAAGATCTGGTCGGGGGTTAATTTAAATGGTATTAAGGGAGAATGTTTGACAGAAATCGGAGTCTGAGATCGGTCTCATAAGAGTTGAATGATGCGCTGAACGCGCATTGTTGTTTATTTGCGCCATTTTTCACATGAAAATGGTGAAAATGGCAAAAAAAATTATGAAAAATCGCGCAAATTGCCCTGAAATACTTGAAAATTCGCACCAATAACGGTAATGATTGACGTAAGCCTGTGTAAAGAATGCACAGGCGCTGCTTTGAGTAAACGAGCGCACTATGGAATTTTTCAGAAATAATACTTTAATTATAGAATACAAACAAAGGAATTAAGGTGGCAATATGACAATCGACATCGAATCAAAACTAAAGGAAACGCGGGTATTCGAACCTTCGCCGGAATTCTCAAAGAAAGCTCATATTAAAAGTATGGCAGAGTATGAGGCAATTTGGAAAAGAAGCGTTGAGAATCCCGAGGAGTTCTGGGGCGAGATTGCGAGCGAACTCCATTGGTTTGAACAGCCTAAAAAGGTTCTTGTCTGGGACGAGCCATTCGCTCAATGGTTTGTTGGCGGTAAAACCAACATAACCTACAACTGCCTTGACAGACATCTCACAACCGCGAGAAAGAACAAGGCCGCCCTTATCTGGGAGGGTGAACCGGGAGATCAGAGGATATTCACCTATCAGCAGCTTCACAGGGAAGTATGCAAATTCGCTAACGGCCTCAAGAGCCTCGGGGTCAAGATGGGCGACCGCGTATGTCTGTACATGCCGATGATCCCAGAGCTTGCAATCGCGATGCTCGGATGCGCAAGGATCGGCGCTCCCCACTCAATCGTATTCGGCGGTTTCTCCGCTGAAGCGTTGAAGGACAGGATCAATGACGCCGGCGCGAAAATAGTGGTCTGCTCCGATGAGAGCTGGCGCCGCGGTAAACAAATCCCGCTCAAGGCCAACACCGATGAAGCTCTCAAGGGTTGCCCGACGATCGAGAAAAATATCGTAGTCAAAAGAACTGGGGGAAAAGTGCCGTGGAATGATAAAAGGGATATCTGGTGGCATGATCTGGTGAAGGATCAGAGTTCCGTTTGCGAAGCGACATCTGTTGATTCCACTCATCCGCTGTTCATTCTCTACACCTCGGGTTCGACAGGAAAGCCCAAGGGCGTCCAGCATTCGACCGGCGGATATATGGTCGGGACATACTACACGAACAAAATCGTGTTCGACCTCAAGGAAGAAGATACTTACTGGTGCACAGCCGATATCGGATGGGTAACAGGCCATTCGTATATCGTTTACGGGCCTCTCGCCAACGGCGCGACATCAGTTATGTATGAAGGAGCGCCTAATCAGCCTCATGATGGCCGTTTCTGGGAAATTATCGAGAAATACAAAGTCAATATTTTCTATACAGCTCCGACAGCTATCCGCGCATTCATGCGATGGGGCGAGCAGCATCCTCAGAAATTCGATCTGTCGTCGCTCAGGCTCCTTGGATCGGTCGGTGAGCCGATCAATCCGGAAGCCTGGATCTGGTACCATACTTTCATCGGCCATGAAAGATGCCCGATCGTTGATACATGGTGGCAGACTGAGACTGGAATGATCATGATCAGCCCGATGCCCGGCGCGACCCCAACCAAACCCGGTTCATGTACGCGTCCGGTACCAGGAGTGGCTGCGGAAATTGTCAACGAGGCCGGAGAACCTGTCCCGTTAGGAAGCGGCGGACGGCTTGTAATCACTAAGCCATGGCCCGCGATGCTCCAGACTCTTTATAAAGACGATCAGCGCTACAGGGATGCTTACTGGTCGCAGGTACCTCATAAGTATTATGCCGGCGACTCCGCCCGAACCGATGAGCTTGGCTACTTCTGGATCATGGGACGCCTCGACGATGTCCTGAATGTTTCGGGTCACCGCCTTGGAACGATGGAAATCGAGAGCGTTATCGTCTCACATGAGAAAGTTGCCGAGGCCGCGGTTGTCGGCATGAAAGACGACCTGACAGGCGAGGCGGTCTGCGCGTTCGTCACCCTCAAGAGGGGAATTGAACCGAGCGATGCGATTATCAAGGAGCTTAAAGCTCACGTCGATAAGGAAATCGGCGCTCTTGCCCGACCGAAGAAGCTCATCTTCACCGATGCACTTCCAAAGACCCGTTCGGGAAAGATCATGCGACGGCTTCTCAAGTCGATTGCCAATGGCGAGGTTACCAGCGGCGATACGAGCACGCTTGAGGATCACGGCGTATTGAAGAACCTTTCGGATCTGGCGTCGACAGAAGATGATGCTACTTGACGGTCGTAATGACCATCTGAAACAGCAACCAATACAAGTCTGTTCTATTATAAGTAAAGGCTGCCGAGAAATCGGCAGCCTTTTTTGTTATGATTCTTCAGTTCGTGGCATGCGACTCCGGCGCATGGATTTTGGTTTCATGCGCCGGAGTCGCATGCCACGATACGCGATTTTGATGAGTAATCCCTACGCGAAATACCGATCCTCTCTCACATTGCCCTGAATTGTGATGATCTTCGATTCGAACGGGATGTCCAGCCCCGATGCTATCAGTGCCTCATGAGCCGCCATTGCTATCGCTGTGCAGCATGGTACTTCCATTCTGAGGACAATCACACTCTTTGGCTGCGCGGTTTTGAAAATATCTTCCAGCTTCTTTCTGTAATGCTGGATGTCATCGAGCTTCGGACATCCCACAAGTACGACGCGCCCGTCCAGAAATCGCTTATGGAAATCGGGAAACGCGAACGGTACGCAATCTGCCGAGATTAAAAGATCGGCATTTTTAAGGAACGGCGCGATCGGCGGAACGAGCATCAATTGTACCGGCCATGATGTCAGCGCGGATTCCATTGTCGCTGATGGCACGGGTTTTACAGCAGGCGTTCCACGCGCGATTGTCCTCATCGCCGACCCGGGACATCCGCATGCCAACGGTTCCGGTGCCGGAGCGGGAGCCGGGATTTCGCGGTCCTTTTTCTGAGATGCAAAGTGATGCTTCACTTTTTCCTCGTCAAATGCAGGGGCTGCACTTTCGATAATCGTGATCGCGCCCTGCGGACATTCGCCAAGGCACGCGCCCAGCCCGTCGCAGAATGACAGATCGACAACTTTCGCCTTTCCGTCGATAATTTGAATCGCTCCCTCCGCGCATGACGGCACACAAACTCCGCAACCGTCGCATTTCTCTTCGTCGATTTGTACTATTTTTCGTACTGCGAGCATCATTCACATCCTTATTCGATCAACATAGCCAGGTTTGTGGTGGTGAAATAATCCCTGACCTGTTTATTAATGGAATCGATCATGGTACCCATAATGCAGTTCATACGTATGCAGGCCTTGTTGTTCAGAAGACACATATCCTCGGTGAGAGGACCGTCTATCGCCTCATAGATCTGTAGAAGCGTGATTTTTTCCGGAGCATCTATAAGCTGGAAACCTCCGCCGGGACCGCGTACGGATTTAACAAGCCCATGTTTCGCGAGCCGTTGCATGACCTTGCTCATATGAGCTTCCGAGACAATAAGCTGGTTCGCGCCTTCTTTAGCGGTGACAAGACGCCCATTCGCCGATGCGATGATTACCATCATGTGCGATGCGAGGCTTGCCGCGTCCGAAATTTTCAAAATGGTAGCCATAACCGTATTCCTTTATTTTTCGTGTTAACAGTATTCTGGTACTCTTATACCAGATTTATTCAAAATGTCAAGTTTTTTTTGGATTATCACAGACAATTCCGCTGGATTTTTAAAAATTTTAAAAGTCATGCACTCCTTGACAGTCGTGCCTCTTTAATTGTCGTGTACTCCTTAACAGTCGTGCCTACGATTGCAAAATGTGATATTCTCTATTTATCAGGAGCGACAAGGAGAAGGACATGGCGAAACGTATCGGATTACTTCTGACAGGCTGCGGGGTCAGAGACGGGTCGGAGATTCATGAGGCTACGCTCGCGCTTCTAGTGTTAAACAAACTTGGAGCAGATATTTTTTTCATTGCGGTAAATAAGGATTTTGATGCTGTCGATCACACTACAGATGAACCAGGCGGTGACCATCGAAATACGATGGTCGAGGCGGCGAGAATTTCACGAGGCGACATAACCGATATCGCGGCCGTAACCGCAGACGATATGGACGGGCTTGTGATTCCTGGTGGATACGGTGCCGCGCTGCATTTGTCCGATTTCGCGTCGAAGGGTGCATCATGCACCGTCGATCCCTCGGTTCAGAGATTGATTGGCGGCTTGTATGAGGAAGGAAAGCCGATTGCCGCCATATGTATAGCGCCGGGATCGCTCGCCGCCGCGCTTAACGAAATCAATGTTTCGGGTGTGAAAATGACGATTGGCAATGACCCTGGGACTGCTGCGTTGATTAATGAACTTGGGCAGGTGCATGTCGATTGCACTGTGGATAAATGCGTGGTCGATGAAAAACATAAAATTGTCACGACCCCGGCGTACATGCTTGGTCCGGGGATCAAGGATATTCAGGTGGGGATAGATGCGGCAGTGAAAGCGGTTTATGATATGGCATAGGTTTATCTTTATCATTTTTCGGATAATTTTATAGAACTTAAATCTGGCAATCAGCGTCTATCCTTTGTGTCCTGAGAAAAATTGTGGGATTTGGATGAGGAGACGTCGTTCTGAATGTAGAACAATTAAAATTTTGCGCTCTTGATTCCGGCGCCGACCTTGTCGGCGTGACTTCCCCTGCGAAATTAACCGGAGAAGAGGAGAAATTCAGAAGGTGGCTGAGTCTGAACTACTGCGGCGATATGGCGTGGATGCAGAATAATATCGATATTCGCCACGATCCGGAAAAATTACTGCCCGGATGCAAGTCGATAATTGTTATAGCTGTAAACTATTATGTCCCACAGCTTCATTTCAACTTCCCGAATTTCCCGAAAATATCGCGCTACGCGTGGGGGCGCGATTATCACAAGGTTTTGGGCGAGATTCTTGGAAGGCTCCAGAAATCCATTGTTGAAAGCGTCGAAAATTCAGGCGGGGAGAAACCGCTCTTTAAAATTGCGGTCGATTCCGCGCCGTTCAGGGATAAAATCTGGGCGATGCGCGCGGGGCTTGGCTGGATCGGGAAAAATTCAATCCTGATCACGCGAAAGTTCGGTTCATGGATATTCATCGGGTCGCTCCTGACTACGTATAAAATCGAGGGCGAATACGACATGCAGCATCCGGATCATTGCGGGAAATGCAGGTTATGTATCGACCGGTGCCCGACATCGGCGATTATGCAGGGCCGGCATATAGATGCGAGGTCGTGCATCAGTTATCTGACGATGGAGCATGACGGGGATTTTCCGAAACACCATAAAGATTCACTTAACGGATGGGTTTACGGATGCGATATGTGCCAGGATGTATGCCCGTGGAATAATTTCGCGCGCCCGACACGCCATCATGATTTTCACCCGAGGGAAGGGCTTGTGGTGCCGGATTTAAGGGAATTGAGCAAGCTCACGGAGGATGAATTCGACAGATTGACGGCGGGAACGCCGATTCGGAGGGTGGGTCGTGAGAAGTTGAGAAGGAATGCATTAGCTGTGATGGGGTTGTTGTGAATGGGCGCGGGGCGCGCTCTCCGCATGGAACGGATACGGGAGGTAGTCGGACCGTTTGGGGCTGTTGAAAAATTACTGCTTACCATATTTATGTAGGACAGGCTTTCCAGCCTGTTACTGCAACCGTGATAATTACTGGTATTCAATGACAGGCTGGAAAGCGACAGGCTGGAAAGCCTGTCCTACATATATACGGAATATTAGTTATTTATCTATTAAAGAGAACATTACTCGTAGAACAGCACGGCAGTGCGTTTTACTGGTTTTGCTGGCTGTATGACGCACTGCTGTGCTGTTCTACAAAATATTCATTGTACGAAAACAATGTTAAAGATGGTGATGGGTAAAATTGAATAATAACAGCCAGGGTCGAATTTTTCAATAATCCCGGGACATGATCGACAAATTTAAATCGGAATCACAGATTACGACAGGCTGTCGGGGATGTCATCCTTGAGGGTCCGGGATTTATTTTTCCAGAATAAATTTGCCCAGATTCAGTCGGGTCTGTTCGGATATGGGGATCGGGTATTTTCCGTTAAGACATGCAAGGCAAAGCTCGTCGGTCGTGTGTCCGAAAGCTTCGAGCATCCCTTCGATACTCAGGTATGCGAGGCTGTCCGCGCCAAGTTGTTTTGCCAGTTCCGAATAATCGTTCTTTGTATTTCTGTAGTGACTCGCGATCAGATCTTCCTGGACGGCTGTATCAATACCGTAATAACAGGGATTCAGAACCGGCGGACTTGCGACGCGGAAATGGACTTCTTTCGCGCCCGCGTCGCGAAGCAACTGGATGATTTTTTTCGACGTGGTGCCGCGGACGATGGAATCGTCGACAAGAACCACTCTCTTACCGCGCAGGACACTTTCCAGCGGGTTCAGTTTCATCCTGACCCCGAGCGCGCGAAGACGCGACTGCGGGCTGATAAATGTGCGTCCGACATATCGGTTTTTAATCAGGCCTTCGGTGTAGGGGATTCCGCTTTGTCTCGCGAAGCCGATTGCGTGCGGAGTTCCCGAGTCCGGGACGGGAACCACGATATCAGCGTCTACAGGATTTTCTATAGCCATGAGCTCGCCCATACGCTGTCGAATCAGGTGCAGGCATTTACCGCGAAAAAGACTGTCGGGTCGAGCGAAGTATATGTATTCGAACGCGCAGAGTTTTTCATCTTTATGATTAGGTTTCCACCGCAAAGTCCGTGGGCCACTCTCATCTATCAGAACTGCGGTTCCGGGAGATATCGCGAAGGCAAAGTGGGCGCCGATGATGTCCAATGCGCAGGTTTCGCTTGCCAATACCCAGCCGTCGGGATCGTCTTTATCTCCAAGGTAGCCGCAGACCAACGGTCTGATGCCGATATCGTCGCGGATGGCAATCAATTTATCCGGGGTCTGTAACACCATCGCGAATGCGCCTTTGAATTGAGGAAGCCATGTGAGAAGAGCGGACTCTATATTGCATGTTCTGGCGTATTCATAATGAATAAGCCGCGCCATCATTTCGGAATCCGATGTGGAATTCAATGGAAGGCCCAAGTCGTCGCATTTTGATTTTAACTCGCGTGTATTTACTAAGTTACCGTTATGCGAAAGGGCTAACCCGACATATTTTCGGCGAAGTTTCCCGTTGAAGCGGGTTTCCTGCTTATCCTCAATAAGAAAAGGCTGGGCGTTGGCGATCACAGATGAGCCGGTTGTAGAATACCTGACATGCCCCGAAGCGATATGGCCGCGAAGGATGCCGAGTATCTGCTCGTTGAAAACCTGGTTGACAAGCCCCATGCGAGCATAGCATGACATATGCCCGCCGTTTGAAACGCAAATCCCGGCGGATTCCTGTCCGCGATGCTGGAGGGCGAAAAGGCCGAAATATGTCAGCCGTGCGGTATCCGACTGGGGGGCATATATCCCGAATATCCCGCAGGATTCTTCCTGTTTATCGCTTTGATTGTTATTGCCGGGGAAACTGAACATTATTGGTTTTCTAAATCGGAATACATTTTTATCTGATTGCAGAAGTTCGCTTAAGGATTTCCTGGTACGCGTCCTCGACGTTTCCAAGGTCGAATCTGAACCGGTCCTTATCGAGCTTATTACCGGTTTCTCTGTCCCAAAGACGGCATGTGTCGGGGGAGATTTCATCGGCCAGAATGATTTTGCCATCGGGACGCCTTCCGAATTCCAGTTTGAAATCGACAAGGTTGATTCCGATGCTTGCGAAAAACTCGCTCAGGATGCCATTGATTTTCAATGCATCTTTTTTTAGATTAGCGAGCTCGTGGGAATTCGCGAGTCCAAGCGCGTGAATGTGATCGTCGTTTAATAAAGGGTCGTGAAGGGAATCGTCCTTGAGATACCATTCGACAATTGTCGGGTCGAGCTTAGTGCCTTCCTTGAATCCGCGCACTTTGACCAGCGATCCCGCGGCGATATTCCGCACGACAACCTCGACCTTGATTATTTTAACCGGAAGGATCGACATTTCATTGTCGGAAAGAATATCCACAAAATGGGTTTTAACTCCCTTGCTTTCAAGGAGCCTGAACATGCGGGTAGAGACCTGGCAGTTTACCGAACCTTTTCCCTCGATAGTACCTTTCTTGGTGCCATCGAACGCGGTCGCATCGTTTTTGAATTCCTGGATATAGCGGTCCGAATGGTCGGTTTTGAAGACCCGTTTCGCCTTTCCCTCATGCAGAAGCTCACCCTTGATCGGGCGGGTTCCATTTGATTCGGACATAATGCTCACCCTCGCCTCTAACTTAGTAACGACCGTCAGCAGGATACAAGGATTAGGAGAATTTTGCAAGGTTTGAAATAAACAGGCACTGAAATAGGTGTCATTTCTCGACTTCAGAACGATGGCAACTCATTTCTAAGTACATCTTCCGCTTCGTCCAGACGTACGGACAGTACCATAGCATTCAATCCTTCAAGGTTTAACTTACGAAGAAGCTGATAGGCAGTTTCGTTGTGAAGGATGCGGTGGTACCAGCCTTCGTTGTCGAAGACCAGTTTTCCCATGATGAACAGGGCCAGGGGGAACTCCTTGTGGATTTCAAGGCAGAGTCTGGCGGCTTCTTCGAGTGCCTCTGTTCCTATTCCCATTCGGAAGCCGGCTGAGTAACCCAGTTTCTGGGCGAGCGACACATATTTCTGCAGCGAATCCTCAGTCTGTTTCTTAATGCGATCCACTTCTTCAATCCCTTTCATTGAGGCGGAATCGATCACGCCAACCGATACGAACAGGAAATTTTTATACTGCCCGGGGAATATCTTGTGGACCTGCAGGAACTGGTGTACGCCCAGGATGCTGAATCCGCTGACGAGCATTACAGCGGTATGCAGGCTGGGATCAAGCGGAGCCTCGACCTTGATTACGTATGCTGGGAGGTTCTCGAGAATTTTATTAAGCCTGGTTACGTTTTCGCGCACAAATTGATAATGCCCGTGAATGATAAAGCAGAGGCCGATTAGCGTAGATGTGACGACAAGCGTGATCCATGCCCCGCGTTCGAATTTTTCAATGATAACAATGATGAGAATGGAAAGACATGTAACAAGACCGACTGCATTAATCGTGAAAGGCCATATCCACGGGACATTTTTGCGGCGTTCATTAAGCCAGAAGCGGCACATGCCTGTCATTGAGAGAGTGAAGGTCAGGAACACGTTTATCGAGTACATTGTGACCAGGGTAGTGATATTGCCCCTGGTGTAGAAAAGGACCACAAGAGATGAGACCCCAATCAGAAGGATGCCGAATTGCATCGTCAATCTGTCGGAGAGCTGGGACAAACGTCGCGGCAGCCATCCATCCATAGCCATGTTGGACATTACGCGAGGACCATCTATAAAACCGGCCTGGGCCCCGACAACCAGCAGGGCGGCTTCGGAAATAAGAGCTAAGATGACATATCCATGGCCCAAATTGACTCCATTGGGCTGCCAGTTTCCCGCGAATCGCTCAAGCAGCACGGCATTCATGGTTTTTCCCACTACCGGAGCCACATTAAATAAAAGGTAGCAGAGGAGAATGCCGGATGCTGTAACAGAGAGCGAGATAGCCATATACAGCATCGTGCGCTTGCCTGTTTCCACTTTAGGCTCGCGCATGATCTGAAGCCCGTTACTGACGGCTTCGAGTCCGGTGTAAGTTCCGGCTCCCATGGAAAACGAGCGGAAGAACAGGGCTGCGATGCCCATGAACCCGAGTGTCGCAAATCCATTCTGGAAACCGACTTTCACTTCATTCGTAACTGCCGGAAGATCCTGAACGTGCGAGCCTATCCCGCCGAAAATCAGGATAGCGTGCGTAATCAGGAAAAGAAAAAATATTGGTGCCAGGACAAGAATCGATTCCTTCGTGCCGCGGAGGTTTAGCAATATCAAAAGAAGGATCAGCAGAGCTTCTACCGGGAGTTTAAAAATATGCCAGCCGAGGGGTAGAAAGCTGAAAAATTGGTCCGCGCAACAGGCGATCGAAACAGCGACAGTCAGGACATAGTCAATCAGCAAAGCCGAGCCCGATACCACCCCAAAACGTGGTCCGAGGAGTTTACCGGCGACTATGTAGCCCCCTCCTCCGAACGGAAAATGGTTTATTATTCCCCGATATACAGTCGAGATGATAAAAACTGTGAAAGTAGTGCCGATCGCTAACATTACGGCGAGATAGCGGTGATCGCCCAATACTTTGAATGCTTCTTCAGGTCCATAAGATGAAGATGACAGTCCGTCTGCGCCAAGCCCGACCCATGCCAGTATGGCGATAAGGGTTATCCGGTGGTATATTCCGGGATTATTAACGTCGTACGGCGACCCGAGAATTATCCTGCGTATTTTTGAAGTCATATAACTCAACCTTCTTTTCTCAAATAGGAAAAGGCAAACTCAATATCCTTTAAGCGGAAACCGGGTTGGTTTGAGATATTGTGGAAAGGAATCAGGTTGTGTGGGATTTCTTCTGCAGAAGAACTTTATTTACGAGCAGTATTCTTGATGGCATATAAGCCGCCTCCGGATATAAACTCTGAGGAGACACCAGAGTAAAGTCTGGAGGAGCTCCCTTTTGAAGCCTGCGAGGTTAGCTGACGGGCTCGGACCGAAAAGGGTATCCTACGTCAAAGCGACGATTCGCCCCGTAAAATGGGTCCCCCGCTTCCATCGGTTGAATTTCGGAATTCAGCCTCCGGAATTCGGCTGTGCTGATTGAAATATTAACACAATCGAATGCGTAAGTCAATATCGGTGGGGTGTGGCTGGGAAACCATAATAGCCGATCATTTTTTTTAAGTTTAATGTTTACAAAGTCCCTTATCTTTATGAACCGGGGATGACATGTCCGTATCTTCCTGTTATACTATGTAAACTCTTAGTCGGAGGGTTTGTCATATGCCGAAGAGGCTGCTTTCTTTAACAGTAATAGTTCTCACGCTGATAATCGCTGTCCCGTCGTTTTCGGGATGCACCGCTATTGCATCTTACCTGATTTACCAGTGGATGGAAGATGAATTCGGTTCCGGGAGCGATCCGAACCGTGAGGAGCCGTTTGTCAACAAGATTACGATTGATCGCGAGGAGGTCCATATCAACCAGCAGGTCCTTCTCACATGTGATGCCGAAGATCAACAGGACTCCTCAAGTGAGCTGGAATATCTGTGGTCTGTTACCGGAGGCGAGATTGTCGATCCGCATAGCAAGGTAACAATCTGGAAGACTCCGAATCAGAACGGGGAAGTTACGCTTTCGGTACTCGTGACTGATACCGATGATAATCAGGCTTCCGCTACTGTTACGGTTAATGTTTTATTATGAGCTGTTACTCCATCATGCGGGGGAGAATTGTTTGACAGCATAAATTTTTTCCTGTAAACTTCACTTGAACCATTTAGTACATACCCTTATTTGCAGGCTTTGTGTTCGCAGCATTTTTCTTTATCAATTTATTACCCGTAATGGCCGAACCCACAATTTTCGGACCAACCGGGTTGATCGTTAACCCGACCGCCGATATCACACCTCTGGAGCATGCATGGATCGCGCTTAATTTCCTTGACAACGGGGATAATTCAATCTGGAACGCGAACCTTGCGACCGCGATCTCCGAAGAATTCGAGATTGGAGTCGGCGCGATTCATCCGCAAAATGGCGATGACGGGTTCAGCTTCTTTGTCAAATGGCTGTTTTCTCCTGAAACGGAAAGTTTCCCTGGCGCAGCCGGCGGGGTGACGGTTACCGATGTATCGAATGAAAATTCCGCCATGTGGTATTTAGTCGCGAGTAAATTTTTCGAGCTTGGGGAACATTCGGGTCAGAACGCGAGCATCCATGGCGGGCTCAGCTATGTTTCCGGCGATACTGATGAGGATTTTGAATATTTCGGCGGGTTTGATTTTGAATTCGCGGAGAATATGATCGCAATCGCAGAATATAATTCAAGCAACCGCGAAGTTTTCCAGGGACTTACGTACGGGCTGAGGTACTATTTCGGTCCAAGGTTCACCGGACAGGCCGGATTCATCGACGGTAATCTGCATATAGGCGGAAGTTTCGTATTCTAAAACCGTGATTAATAGTGGGAGTGGGATGGATTTTCTATAAGCAAAGCTTTACGCTTCAATATTTAAACGCGTTGCCTTCGAGGTGATATTTAAGTGTTTACCGGAAGTGTTCTTTTTTACATCAATCGACTGATCTGCTATGCACTTGGATTTATTCTGATGCAGGGGGGGATGTATGGTCCGCCCGTGGATACGGAAGAGGATCAATTACTGAGGGCGACTACTCCCCCGGAAAACTTCGAGATTTTCAATGGTGATTTCTCATCGCGCGATCTTAACCGGTTTTTTTCATGGATTGACCCGGGATATGGTCTGGTGACCAATGGGATACTTCTCACAAAAGAGGAAGCTCAGCAGCAGTTCGGAAACCTATTCGCAGGCCAGGGCAGCAATAATCTGATCAGCATGGATTTTTACTTTAATTATGGGCTTTATACTGGTGCGGATACTTTTATGGCTGACTGCTGGCTCGAGTTGAAAATGAACGAAAGTGGAAGTGAGAACTGGTACAAGATGCACCATCAGCTTGTATTTAAAATGAGACCCGATGGCTGGGCGCTTATGCAGTGGGAGTATATCCCGTCCGATATAGGGCTTCCGCTGGATTACCAGAGCCTTCTCGCGACCGATGAGGGTGTTCCTGAGCAATTCAGGGACTTTATACCGATGAATCGCGGATCGAATACGGCGCTGGAAGGCATTAATGGATGGCCCCTTCTGATAGGGAGTAATTTTACGGACGAAAATACAACGCAGCCGATTCAGGGCAAAACACCCAGTGGTTCGATTTGGAAGCTCACGGATGCTGTTGCTGAAGGGAAACCGACCGTCTTATATTTTTTCTCGGTTGCAGACTACATGACCGAGACTGATGAGGGTTTTGAAGCGGAAATGAACTACCTTTCGGGATTATACAGCACATTCGGCTATCAGGACCTTTATATATTCGGTGTTACAGATTCTCCGATAGACAAAGTGGAATGGATGGGACAATCCGGGTACAACGATTTCGCGCTTTTACTCGATGAAGGAAGCATGATTCACGCGTCGATGAACATTTCCGGGTACCCATTTATTGTGGTTATAAATTCTGCGGGCACCGTTGTAGCCATGTGCAGAACTTACAGACCGGAGGTCCTGCCGATAATCGAGCGCCGGATACTGGAAACGATGAATGGGTCGAGTCCGGTCAATTAACATGGTAGGCATTATATCTCTATATAGAGTGAAGCAGGATTTTGTAAAACACTACAGAGAATCCCGGATTTCCGTAATTTTAACCGTAAAAATCTATTGCTAATGAAGGATTCAGCCTTTATACTCATATTGGAGCCCAATCGGTCTGGGCACGAAACTGCACATTAAAAATTAACATAAAGTATTCCACACAAGTACCCCATCTCAAACGAGACATAGGGTGAGCCATGCTTAATGATTTAAGGTTCTACCAAAGCTTGCTCTCACCCGATGGCGACGTTGTCAGGGATGGAAAGGTGGACATGTCCAACGGGGAACGCATGGAAGATCTCCTTGACTACCTCGAGGACATGATGACACTGGTCGGCTGTCCATACTGTCAGTCGTTCAATGTCAAAATGCTTGATTTTGCGGGCCAGAAGATACAAGTATGTTCTGACTGCGGAAGACAACACATCCTCCCACCCCCCAACTGATGTCATCGTTGGGAGTGAGCACCAAACAATCTCACACAACAGTCCCCCTTTGAGGAAAAGGGGGACTTTAAATTTTAGCCCTTATTTTTATTAAATTTTGTATCATGCGCATCCTGCGCATGTTCAGACGTGTCATATGCTTCCAGCATATGGCCTTTCGTTTCGAATTTCCATGTGTTAGTATTCTTTCAGAAATACCTTATTTAAGTTTACTTCCAAGCCGGATGGTTTTCCCTCTTATGGTTGAATTGCATGAGGGTACAACTGGGGAGCTTATTTCGCGGGTACTGAGCACAAGTTCCGATCCGGTAACGCTTATTATCACAAACCTTCCCGATATCCCCGTCCTTAACCAGATAGCGATAACAGCCGGACAGCGCTCGAGGGAATTCAGGATTATTACTTCCCTCTATCGCTCCGGACCGCATTCGACATTGAGGCAGGTGGAAAGCCTTATCCACCTGATAAAAATCGGCGCTAAAATCCGCATCGCCGACCGTGGTGAACTGCCATCGCTTCTAAGTTCACCGCCGACGGCGGCAGTGATTCTTCCTTCCGACTGGGGCTGGGGAAAAGCGCGGTGGCAGTGCCCTGTTATTATTGAAGGCGACAGCGCGGCG
This sequence comes from bacterium, assembly GCA_026394215.1. Taxonomy (GTDB): domain Bacteria; phylum JAJVIF01; class JAJVIF01; order JAPKYR01; family JAPKYR01; genus JAPKYR01. The sequence continues at coordinate 31,262 of JAPKYR010000154.1, read as the reverse complement.
GGATTATTCGCGCTCGCAGACAAAATCTGGCGGAGAGCCGGATCGTGGCTGAGTTCGAGAAAACTTCGCACTACGAGGAGATGGCTTGAGGATATCGTGCCGGGAATCGCGACCGGTGAAACCGGTGAGAATGAGCCGTACGAAATCGACTTATCGACATTGTCATTGTTCGATAAGCGAAGAGGATCGAAAAAACGAAAACCAAGGCGTGAACATGCATCGTGGTGGTCGTTTCACGGGACTGCGGACGATCGAATCAATCCGTTTCTGCCGGTACATATTTGGGCTTCAAAGCGGGATGCATACAAGGTGATCAGATTCCCGTCCGGAAAACGTCCGACCGGCGTAAGGACCGGAGACGATATTTTCTTCGTGCTGCTTTCAAGAGAACCCGGAGGGGACAATGAATCGCATGTTGCAGGTTGTGCGAAGGCGGTTAAGTATCGCGATTTGATCGATGATGCCACGGATGAGCAACGCGGCATGGATACGTATCTCGACCGGTATCCGCACGGACTAAGGCTGGAGAACGCAGCTTTTATCAGCGGGGCTGTCGGGGAAGGAATACCGATATCTGTTTTAATGGACAAACTGGGTCCCGAAACATTCAGCTCGACAACGAAAAACAGAGCGAGGGGAAGCGGAAATACCGATCCGGTGAAATCGATCGCGCAGAAATCTATCATCCAGCTTAGCGAGAAAGGCGCCAAATTAACGCATGAGCTTCTGGAAGACAGGATGAACCGCATCGGACGGATTACAGCGGGAGAGATAGCGGGGTATGAGTAAGGAATCCCAATAACGTACCAGATAGGGGATGTATGAAATGTATCAGAACCACGCGCGTCAGCGAGTGGTTTGCAATGTTTATTTACTTACTGAACCGCGCACTATCAAAGCATTTTGTGCAAATTCCAGCTTGTTGTCGCCACACCTACAGACTTGAGGACGAGTCTGTAGGTGTGGCGACACCCGGCTGAAGGGTAACATTTTTCACATATCTTCCTCAGCAAGAGTTGATGTAGGGTTTACTCCCCATCTTCCATTTTCATTAGTAGTATAAGGAGCAGATTCTCGAATTACCCTTGCTGTTACTCTTTTTTTTACCACGTTATTTGTTCCAAATTCATACTCTATTATGTACGTGATATCATTTGCAACGCTTGATGTGCGAGTTACAGATTCTATCTGAAAACCTTTCAAAATTTTAAAATCATGCCAAGCCTCTAGCATGCCGACAGGATCATTTTCCGAATCCTTCCAGGTGAGTTCGACATATTGCGACATTTGATTCCAGTTTTGATCGCGCCATGCTATCATATATTGTACTAAGGCATATTCTGATGTATTTTGACCATATTGGGATAGTTCTTCAAAATTATACATAGGTTCATGTATCTCCTGCGGGATCTGTTCCCCTTCGCTGGTAGAGAGATTCTGCTCGCCGGAGACTGCGCTTCCATTGGTGGATTCGGCGCCCGGAGCAAGATTGGCAGGTGCAAGGGCGATCGTGTTAATCACCGTATCGGAAACTCTGAATACATCATTTGGATATTCATTTACCGATGCGTAGTATGTGGACCCGTCCTTCTTACCAAGGGTAAGCGTGTAGGATTTTGCGTCCGCGGTTGTGAACTGGATAATTCCTGTCGGGTTAACTAAACCGTAGGGATCGTTATTTTCCGTTCCAGCGGGTACGGGAGGAGTATCCATGTCGACGAACGAATTCGCGCTGAGGTTGCCGAGTGCGTCGAGAATCGCAGTCACCTTGGCAGGGTCGATTACAAGCGGTGTCCCCGACATATCGGTGCCGGTCCATACTCCGTCGACACGCGATAAATTCAAAGTTTTTGCGCCTGCCCCCTCTATATCGTTGACGGAAACAGTTGTAACTGTGTCGGCGGGTATCCGGTAGATATTCCTGTCGCGCAGACTGAATACCGGATTATTGAGTGTTAATGATAGCCCGACGGGGACTTCATAAATCTCATTCGATCCATCCTGCCTGACAATTGTTGTCTGGTAAGAGGAGCCAATGTCGCCGATAAAAAGATGCGCGAGCGGATTCATCTGGGCGTCGTAAAAAATAACTTCAGTGCCGGTATAACTGTTCTGGACTTTCATCGTGGCCTGTTTTTCAGGATCATCGGTTTTTAATGTGCCATGCTGCATCTGCACGAAGGCGTCGAGGATAGCCTGCACCTTCTCAGGATCGGCACGGTAGAAGGTCCTCCACATGTCGCCTTCCGGACTGGTGTCGTTTGCAGGATTCTCCTGTCTGTTTTGAATTTCAGGCTGGCTTCCGCTGGTCTGATTCTGGCTATTCGCCATCATCTGCGAAAAAACATCCTTGCCCTTCGAAATTTCCCAGACCCCGGCTTCTTTCCTGAATAGCAGGCTGTCATTCTGAAGGCTGCTTATTTCGATACGGAAAACATCGTCGACCTTCAAGTCGGGGAACATCAGCGCAATTTCCTGCGATCTGATATTCCTGTTCACTTCAGTTTTTGAAGACTGGAGTTTCCAGACAGCAAGTACCCCAATCGCAAGGATGACAAGAAGTAGCAATAGTTTTACTGGTTTCATAGTAATTCACATCCTGCATCGAAATATACCGGAATGCTCCTATTTATCAGCTTCCTTTTCAGCGGCATGGATAGTAGCCATGAATCGTTTCCGCTGGGATTTGAGATAAAACCTGCCGGTTCCAAGGATTGTAATGAGTATCGGAACGAAGAAATATCCCCAGAACTTGAACCCGTTTTTCTCGTTAGGCGTCAGATCCGGATTGAGCGGCCGGCTTTTTACCGTCCTGGTTCTGATGTCTATCAGTTTGTCTCCAATATTTAACGACTCCATCAGGTTCTGGAAGAAAACCGCGTTACCCGGAGCCACGATGGTGTTATCATCGACTAATGTTGAGCAACCGATAACAGTCAGGGAAGTCGGGACACTGACGGCGACCATTTCCTTATCGTCCATCTGGGGAATTGCGCCCTCTGCTGCGTTTGGATCGGGATCGAATACCGGGACAGGCTGACCTGTGAAGGCAGAATTGAAAATCCCGCTGAGCTGGACCGCTACAAGCTGCTTCTGCAAATCCGCCTGTCCGCCAGGGGGCATGAAATCCTGGTTTGGATCAATAGACGTTGGAAGCGTTTTCGCGTAAGATCCGGTGCTGGTTTTACAAAGCTCGTATATGGTCATTTCTTCAGGGGGGGGGATTTTGTCATACAGAAGCGTAATTGAGCTTCCGTACGGAATAAAAAGCTGTTCAAGGCCGCGAGTGACCGGGCTGTCGGACGGGAAACCGTCCGGAGGAGATATGATCGGAATCAGGGGGTAATCTCCATAAACTTGCAGTTGTCCCATGCTCATAGGGATTTTATGGTTAAATTGAAGATCAACGAGCATGTCGTTGTTAATTTTTACGCCATATTCGGACAGAAGACCATCGAGAGGGAAGGCTTTAAAGATCGCCTGGTCCTGACTCATCTGGTCCATCTCGAAACCTGTGCCCATAACAACCAGCTTACCGCCGCGCATCAGAAACTGGTCGATCACATAGCGATGCCTGTCGGTAAATGGCTGTGAGGGAGCGGCAATAACCAGTGTACTGATATTATCCGGGACAGGAGTGCCATTACCGAGGTCAACATCCTGAATAACGTATAATTCCTTCAACTGCTCGGTAAGCTTCGACAATGGAGCTTGCTGGTACTGGCTTGATTCGGTATTCATTTCTCCGTGGCCGGTCAGGAAACCGATTGTCGGTGTTTCATCGCTTGTAAGCTTCAGAATCGCCGAGGTGATGTCATATTCCAGGTTTTGGGAGCTCGGGACGAACGGAATAACTTCGTATTTATCGAGATACGAGATTTCCATTCCCATCCAGACATCCTGGACACTTAATTCATCGCGATTCGTAATCTGGACCTGGGTAGATTGGATGCCTTTCTGATTGAGCGCGCCCGTCTCGGCTTCGCTCAGGCCAGCGGGATCCAGGAACAGGATATCAAGCTTCGACGATGCCGATGCGCGGTACTCCTCAAGAAGGTCCCTGAGTTTCTGATCCTCATTCTGAAGAACCGGCGGAAGCTCTTCCGAGACATAAACTTTAATATGTACGAGATCGGGAAGGCTTGAAACGACTTCCTTCGAAGAACTTGCAAGGGTATATATATGATCTTCGGTAAGGTCCAGGCGCGAATAGAAGTACTGCCCGAGGATATTGAGGACAATAACAATTCCGATGATGATTATTATCTCGATCGTATTCTGTGATATCTGTGCAGCTTTACGCATTTTTTTAAGCCTCCATCACGCCTTCCACTTTCTGCTCTCCACCGAACGAATAGTGGCGAAGAGGAAAATGAACATAACCGACGCATAATAAAGCATATCGCGGGTGTCGATAACCCCGCGTTCGACTGAATAGAAATGGCTGACGAGACTGATGTTCAGAATAAATCTCTGTATCGCATGCGGGAAGAATTTCGCGATATCGGGCAATCCGATCAGAAGGAAAACCGCCATAGTCACAACTGACAATATAAAAGCGACAATCTGGTTGTCGGTCATGCTCGAGAAGAAAATCCCGATAGCTAAGAATGCTCCGCCCATAAGGACTGCCGACAGGTATCCGCCGACGATCGGGCCGTAGTCAAGTTTGACGCCGGTAGCCGCGGACTGTGCGACGATCACGACGAGGGGAAGGGTTAAGAGAAGCGCGACAGCCAGGAATATAAAAGCCGCGAGGAATTTCGCGAGCACAACTTCCCAGTCTCTCAACGGGAGGGTCATCAGCACTTCGACAGTGCCGATTTTTTTGTCTTCCGCCAGAAGCCTCATCGAGATTGCGGGGACGAAGAACAGGTAGACCCACGGCAAAAGTTGAAACAGGTTCCTCATGCTGGCTTGCTCGGAAATAAAGTACTTGAATAGTTCGAAGAAGAAGAATCCGGTCAGGAGGAGGAAAACATCGATATAAATGAACCCAAGCGGAGTATTGAAATACTGCGCGAGTTCCCTATTAAATACTGGTACTACTCTTTTCATTTTACACCCGCCTCCCCGATAGTAAGAGTCCGGAAGATATCTTCAAGGCTGGCGACTTCGCGGTGAAGCCTGGTTAATTTAAATCCTTTGGAAACAGCCAGGTCGAAGATTTCCTCGGAGATGTCCTGGTTACTGGCTGACGTAATATCGTAAACAAGGTGATTATTACCGCTGTCGGATTTCAATGTAAAGCTGGAGATTTTTGAATTCGACTTGAATGCCGCTTCGATAATATTCGAGTTTCCGATGGCATCGACATGGTAAACGTCGGAACCGTGGGCGAATCCGGAAAGCTCAGTCGGAGTGCCTTCGGCGATAATTTTTCCATCATTAATAATGATAGCTCTGTCGCAGGTTGCCTCGACCTCCGGCAGGATGTGGGTCGACAGGATTACGCACCTGTTACGATCATGTCCGATTTTTCTGATCAGGTTGCGGATTTCCACGATCTGGTTGGGATCCAGCCCGGTCGTAGGCTCGTCGAGAATCAGGTATTCAGGATCGTGAATCATCGCAGTCGCAAGGCCAACCCTTTGGCGATAGCCTTTACTTAGCTCATTGATGTCCTTGTGGACAACCCCGGAGAGGCCGGTGGTCTCAACCATCGCCTCGATTCGACCCTTCTTTGCAGCGCCAAGCCCATGAATGTCGGAGATAAACCCGAGGTAGTCGATGACATTCATTTCCTGGTACAAAGGCGCCGCTTCGGGAAGGTACCCGAGAATTCTCCGCACATCGAGCGATTGGTCGATAACGCTGTAACCGCCCACCGACGCCATCCCGGAATCGGGGGAGATATAGCAGGTCAGGATGCGCATGGTGGTCGTTTTTCCGGCACAATTGGGACCCAGCAGACCGACTACTTCACCTTTGTTTATTGTGAAGGATATATCGTCTACAGCCCTTGTGCTCCCGTACGTCTTCAGCAGATTTTTTACTTCAATCATGGATGGGATGTTTCTCCCTTACCGAAATTTTCCGATTATTTTACAAACGAACGCCCCTAACGGACTAATGACACCTGAAACAATAAAAAGGTTCGCAAACTTAAAGGCGCGAACTGTTAATTAATATATTTTCCCCCGTACGGATTGGAATATAAGCACAATTGTGCTGACTGTGTCAAGACAGATAGACCCGATATTTTATATGCGTATTAACTTACCGATGCCGGGCGGCGCTTGCATTTATTTCATTTTTATTATTGTTCACTCTTGTCCGGAATAATTTTTATGACTCTTAAGGGTTTAGTGTGGGTAGAGTCATGAAAATGGCTATGTGAACTGTGGCATATGGCTCGCGGTGCCTCAACCCGCGCGATCTTTTCTCTTGTTTACCAACCCACTGTAAATCCTGAGGCGCCAAAATTTACAGTGTAACCTGAGCTGACTGAAGTCCAGCCGGTTTTTACTTTTATTACGATGTATCGCCAATGTGCCTTTTTAATTTCATCGTTACTGGGATATAATCACGCCAACGTGGTAAATAATATCGAATCGCAAAACACTGACGGAAGCCCCCTTCCAATTTCCCCCGCCAAATCCGGCCTTATTCACGCCGACCGGCTCGCCATTATCATTCTATTTTTTCTGCCGATCCTTGTCTATTACCCAATCTCGACCGGGCAGGCGACATTCGCGGGATTCGATCATACCGGCATCAACCAGCCGTTGAAACAGGCGGCGTTCGAATCGCTCCGTTCGGGGCATTTCCCGCTGTGGGAGCCGCGCCTGGATCGCGGGCTTCCGCTTCTTGCGGAGGGGGAAGCTGGAATTTTCTACCCGCTCAATGTATTTTTTTGGCTGCCGATTGATTTTTTAACTGTCTACAATTTCATATTGCTTTTTTGTCTTGTGCTTGGCGGAATATTTTTTTACTGGTGGATGCGGCGTCTCGGAGTCGGGCCGCTGGCCGCATTTCTCGCCGGAGTCGCGCATCAGTGGGGATCGACCGTCAATTTCAACAAGGCAAACATGAATATTCTTGAGGGGTACATTCTTACTCCGTTGCTGATGATTGTAATCGAGCCCGAAGCCTGGTCGGATTCATTCAGGAAAACCCCGATTGTCCGATCCGCATGTATCGCGCTTGTATTTGCATCCCTTTTGTTCGCGGGACAGGCACAGTATGTTGTCTACGCCGTACTTTTCACACTCGTCTATCTAATCACGAGGGTGGTTTTTTCCGGAAAATCCGGCTGGAAAAAAACTCTCGTTGAAATGGGAGTTCCGTATGTAACAGGGGGAACCCTGGCCGTCGCACTAACGGCGATTCAGCTTCTCCCGATAATGGAATTGATCGGTTTGAGCGAGAGAAGTACAGACGTTATCAACAGCGAATTTTACACGCACGGGCTCTGGCTGAATCCATCTCGGCTTTTCGCGACATTTATCTTCCCCGCGTACCATTACTCGCTCGACCATTTTCTGCCGTATCTTTCGACGACTATTTTTGTCGGGCCGGTCGCGATCATGCTCGCGGGTTACGCGATCAGGAATCGAATCAACCTTCCCGATAAGTCGCGGCGGATTTTATTTCCCCTGATTATTACCGGCCTGATTTTCCTGTACCTTGCGATGGGAGCGAACGTGCCTTTCGCCGGGTGGTTTACATCGCAGGGACTTCTTGGACAATTCCGCGGACATGGACGGCTCGGCGGATATTTCGCGATGGCTGTCCTTGCCCTAATGGGGATGGGTCTGGACGCAATGTTAAAACGTCCTTTAGTCCATGCAAGCGGTACGACCGGAATGAGAAAATTTGTCCCGCTGTTTACATATGAACTGATCGGCATGGGATTACTGGCAATTCCATTCATTATTCAGCGGGAAGATTATATATTGACAAAAATCTCCCTCGCGATTTTTGTCGGGCAAATATTAATTCTTATACTTGCCTATTTCGTCGGAAATGTTGTTCGGACAAGAATCCCGGTCGCGATCGCAGTCGGGATTATCCTTATAGCGCAGATTTTCGGATTCTACTCGACATCATCCGAAACTCTTCTGAATCGCGAGAATTGGAACACGGACAGGGCTGACCTTCTCTACATTCGTGATAATTCGGATAATCCGGAGGAGGCTTCCATACTCGCGATACGCACACAGGCTAGCGTGCGCATCCACGGACGAATCATGCGCGACGGGTTTGCCGCGTTCATCCCCGGCGCGCACGACCATATCGACCATCTCGGGAGCGCGAATGCCGGTCTGATGGAAGGGCTGACGATCTGCAACGCCGATCTCCCGCTCGAACTCGCGCGATGGGAGGAGCTTGTGCACCAGCATCTGTGGCTGGAGGTCGATTTCACCGACGGGCGGCTGGGCGATAAGTGGGCGAACCTTCTGTGGGCGCTTGGAATAAACTGGATCGTCACAGAAAATCCGGACCTTGAAATCGCCGGATTCACGCGGCTTGATCAGAGCGACTGGGTCAATCGCGGAATTCCATATTTTATCTACAAGCGCGATTCTGCGGTCCGGCCGTACGCGATTTTCTGGGACTGGACGTCGCCAGTCTCAGTCGCTGATTCCGACCGGATTCCGGATTCTTTCTACGATTATCTGGGTGGCGCCAATATCGGGTCGCAGGTTTTTGTCGAGGGGCTTGACGAGAATCCTGAAATTGATGAGGGTACCTTCTGGAGCCGGAGTCGGCAGTCGACTGTGGTGAATGCCGGATGGGTATCGCCTTATGAATACTCGGCGATTGCGCAGGTCAGCGAGGATGCCGTCTTTATGTTCCGGGATCAGTGGTATCCGGGCTGGAAGGTGTATGTGGACGGGAAGGAAGCCGATTTACTCAAAGCGGATATGGTTTTCAAAGCGGTGAAAATCCCGGCGGGTCGAAGCGAGGTCGTATTCAAATATACGCCGACACATTTCAGAAGCGGCGTAATTATTTCTGCAATCAGCCTTGTTTTAATCGCTCTTATTCTCGCGCTTTTATCCCCGAACCAGTTCTGCATGGGAAAATCCCATAAAGAATCCTTATAAAAAAATCCGACTTGAAGCTCCTCACCCCCTTAACCCCTCTCCAAAATTTGGAGAGGGGGCCAGGGGGTGAGGGTTAATTTTCAGACACAATTTGATGGAATTAAAGGAAATTAAGTGTGGGCTGCATTTTGAATCGGATTATTTGTATGAAAGTTAATGACAGCAATTGACAGTAATAGCTTTTCAAGGTATGCTGAAAAGTTCGTGTGCTATTAGGCTTTTTACTCATGGGCCGTTAGCTCAGATGGATAGAGCACCGGACTTTTAATCCGGGTGTAGTGGGTTCGATTCCCACACGGCCTACCAAGATTTACTTGGACATTGACAAATAAACTGGGTGTTTTTGAAAGCGTGCCCTCATCGTCTAGCCGGCCCAGGACATCACCCTTTCAAGGTGGCAACACGGGTTCGAATCCCGTTGGGGGTACCATTCCGAACAAAATTACTTATTTAGATAGAATTTGGATGTTATTTGTGATTTGCGGTCTTGCGGTATCAAATATTTCTAGAGTATACTTCAATGTCTTCATTTTCTGGCTTTAAGCGCGGGGTGGTAGTTCAGCTTGGTTAGAATACTAGACTGTCAATCTAGAGGTCGCGGGTTCGAGTCCCGTCCATCCCGCCAGAAAGCCGAAAATGATAAACAAGAAGATCGCAAAGCCGGAAAATTGCGAGCCCATGAGAAGTTATTCAGGAGTGGGATAAGGAAAAAGCAGGCCGAGGTAGCTCAGCTGGTAGAGCAGCGGACTGAAAATCCGCGTGTCGGCGGTCCAACTCCGCCCCTCGGCACCAAATGAAAATAATCCTCTTTTGGCTGATAATCCGGAACATATTCGGATTATTTTGCTATAATGGATGAGTTGGAGTTTCTGCAAACATTGAAGATGTCGGGCAGTAGCGCAGCCCGGTAGCGCACTAGCATGGGGGGCTAGGGGTCCCGGGTTCAAATCCCGGCTGCCCGATATGTTCTTTTTGCGGATACGGATTTGGCGTACAGAGTAGATCCATGGAGCGGGGGATCCTTTTTATGTCCAACCTTGATTTGATTCAATTTATAGAATCCCTGAAAAAAGTAATGAAAGATGGGAATGACGAGAACGATATACTCTTACCGTTTATTTCCGCCGATTGGCGCGGCGAGTTGACATGGAACGGTAAACCGATTCCAGAAGCCATGGAGGATATTCTTGGCGAGTTTACATATGATTTAGATATGATTATATGTATGCCTAATTGGAGCGATTCTCGATCAGATTTTTACGATGAAAGGTTAGTTACTCACATTAAGGATTTTTTCGAAAATTTGAAGAAACTCGGTTTCCCCGTATAAACAAATCAGCCCCAATCCATACCATGATTAATGCTTGTATTTCCACAGGTGTTATTTCTCGGAACCGGTAGCGCACTAGCATGGGGGGCTAGGGGTCCCGGGTTCAAATCCCGGCTGCCCGACCACCTGATTAAAAAAAACGATCGCATAAAGCGGTCTTTTTTTTTTGCCATTTGGTTTCCGACTCACATTAATCAGATAATTGACCTATGTGCCTTTATCCGGTATATTAATCCCCATCAACAGTCCATTATCAATCCGCATCAAAGGAGAACAAAATGATTAAGGAATTCAAGGAATTCACCATGCGCGGGAACCTTCTCGACATGGCCATCGGCATCATTATTGGCGGCGCTTTTGGGAAAATAATCTCATCGCTGGTTGCCGATATCGTCATGCCCCCGATCGGTAAACTAATCGGCGGGATCGATTTCACGAATCTCTACATCAATCTTTCCGGCCAGACATTCGCGTCCCTTGCGGATGCGCAAGCTGCTGGTGCGCCGACAATCAATTACGGCATGTTTATCAATAACATCCTGGATTTTATTATTGTCGCGCTTGTGATTTTCTTCATCATTCGTGCTGTAAACAAGTTTAAGAAGGCTGAGGAAGCCCCGCAGGCAGCACCGACTACAAAGGCATGCCCGTTCTGCTATAGCGAGATCGCCATCAAGGCGACCCGTTGTCCGAATTGCACTTCGCAACTGCAGCAGGGATGAATTTTAAAGGACAGGCACAGGTAAATTCCCATGACCTACTACATCAACTGCGAAATTAATAAATCCTTCGACGATGCAATCGCTCTTGTTAAAAAAGCGCTTGCGGAGGAGGGATTCGGAATCCTTACCGAAATCGATGTCAAAGCCACGCTGAAAAAGAAGCTCGATGTCGATTTCCGGAAATATGCGATCCTTGGAGCCTGTAACCCGCCGTTTGCGTATAAAGCATTGCTGGCCGAGGATAAGATCGGCACGATGCTTCCATGCAATGTCATTGTCCAGGAGAAGCCGGACGGGAAGGTGGAGGTCGCCGCGATCGATCCGCTTGCGTCGATGCAGGCTGTTCAGAACGCGCTCCTTCAACCCATCGGTGAAGAAATCAGGGAGAAGCTGAGGATTGTTATCCGGAATGTCAAAGAATCAGCGTGAGATAATTCCGGACTGCTGACATTTAGTTAATACTGTGAATGTGGACTCCATAATAAGGGGTGATTTCGTACAGATACCCGTCTGAGACCTGAAGGTCCACTGCTTGGTATTCCGGGTGAGTGTAAATCGGCCCCAGGTCAATCAGTTCGGATGGGTAGAAAATACTTACTGTGTTTGGCGCCTGATAAAATCCAGCGATGAACGCGTACATTCCATCTATTGCTACCTGGTCAAAGCCATCGGGAGTTATGATTTCAATCGAGTTTAAGAAAACCGGCGCTTCCGAGTCGGTGATGTCCGCAATCTCAAGCCCGTCGTAATCAACTGAATATAGCAAGTTTCCGACCGCTTCCGATTCGCGGCTATCGTTCGCCAGAGCATAAGTTCCAACATATGACGGATTGTACGGGTCGGCGAGGCTGTAAATCTCAATGCTGTTTATTTTCTGGACGTACAGCGTATCGCCTGAAATTGTCAGGTCCCAAACTTCGCCGGAAATTGAAGTTGAACCATAATACGAGCAGCAGGGGTCAACTTCATATGCATCGATCAACGTATCGGTCCCATCGAACATAGCCGCGTAGACGATATTATCCTTAATCGCAAGTCCTCTTCCAGCCCATGTTGTAGGCTGGGTATTTAAAAGACTTGGGGTTGATGGATCGGTTACATCGAAAACATACATCGAGCTTCCCCCAAGTCCGGCGAGAAGATTTCCGTCGAGGGCAAGGAGGCTCAATGGATCAAGTGTTTTAAGGTCATAAACGACATGCGCGTTGGATGGGTCAGCGATATTAATGGTTTTTAACGCTGTATATGATCCTTCGTCAACTGGAATATACAAGTAATCACCATTCAATTGCCCCGTTAATGGCATATTCACAACCGGGAGATGTCCTGCGTCTAAAGGCAGCCCCGGTCCTGAATTATCAAAAATCTCGAGTCCGGCCTGATAGGGGATGATGTAAATGTAGTCCCCAGCAACTGCAACGTCTCCGCCATATGAAATAGTCGGATAGAAGGCATTTAAGACTGGGGTTGCCGGAGTGGTTATATCGCAATTGATAAATCCTGCAGTTTCGCTTCCAATATACATGTCGGGGAAGTTGATGTCTATCGAATTAGTACCAACAGGAAGGGCTAGCGTTGTTTTGTAATCGAGAGTGCCGGGTGTTTGTTCCAGTACGATCATATTGCCGGAATCGTGCGTTACATAGACGATATTCCCATATGCTGCCAGCTCCCGACCGGCGTTAGTTAAAAACGTGTAGTTTCCGGTCTGGACCACAGCTAATGGGTCTTCCACTGAATACGACTGGACACCGAATGCGCATGAATGGACAAGGTGCGTATCCGGTCCTTCAGGGTCAGTAAGGATCATATCGTAAGGGTAAGCAGGTCCCGCGAAGCTGGCCAGGAATGCCGGGCTATCGGGATCAGAGGTGTAATCGTAAATGCTTGATGTAACATTATCGTATACGTCATTTACTGTGACATACAGGTTTGTCGAGTTAATGGCAAGACATACCGTATCCGATGGCCCGCCAAGGGGCACTACATCGATCGTTAACACGGGATTTGAGGGATCTGAAACGTCGAGCATATTGACCGTGTTAGAAGCAGCTCCTGAAGGTGAACTGTAGTAGTAGTAAAGGTAAGGGTAATAAAGTACCGCTTCATTGGAATTTAAACTATCCTGCAAGGTATAAGATACCAGATCGGGTGTTTTGGGAGTTGAAATATCGTAAATCCATATGCCGCGATCACCGATGCAATAAATGTAATTATCATGCGCGAGCACAACTCTTGCATCCATAAACATATCATCTGGAGTAACCTCTGTTACGGTCGGGGCTGTAATCGGAACGATTGCTTCATCACCGCTGAGTATGTAAGGTACAATCTGGCTCGCATTGGAGGTATACACACGAACATAATATTTTCCGGGTGTCAGGCCGAGACTGAAAAGATCGATCGTTGCCTGCCCTGAAACAACCGGCTCCTCGGTGATAAGAGTCTGCGCGTTGTCATAAATACCTAGAAGCACTTGATCGGCATTGGCGTCCAATTCCAGATTTCCAGTTATATAACTTCCGGACGGTATCGTGAAATGGTAAAAATCCTTGTAGTCGTTTGGAAGGCACACAAAACCATCGACCGGGGTACCGAAAGTAATTGGGAAAGCTTCGGTGAAATCGTTATTCGCGTCTCCCGCACAGGTGAGTTCAGGGACATCGATGGTCATAACCTGGAAAGCCGAGATCGGTACGTCCGGCGCCGGAGCTCCAGTCTGCTTGTATGTCGATCCGTCCGATGATTCTACACGGCAGATGATCATCGTTTCTCCGGTATGTGTTGGTGTCGCGATTCCGGTAAGGTCAGCTTCGTATTCCGCGTGATCGCCGGTATCGACCTGAAAAGGCGCATCGATCCCTGTGGGCATAATTTCCGGAGCGTAGAACATGACCGATGTCACCTGGCTGGCGGTGTCGGCGAGAGCCTGTCCCTGCCAGTCATAGACATTCGCCTTCATGACAAGTTCCCCGCCGCCGAAACCGCCTTCAGTTTCATAATACAGGGTATTTTTCTGCACAGTAAGGTCGATTCTGTAGGCCTCGGGCTGATTCGCTATCATGGGAAAATCCGCGGGTATATTATCGGGCGGATTCGGAACCGGCTCCCACCACGCGACATCGATCGCATAACCATAAACAACCTGGATCGTGGGTGTCATCGCGAATCTGAGATAGAACCGTCTTGTATCCGTACTCTCATTTTTAAATACTGCCCTTCCGTTGCTGCTTGTCAGAGGCGCGTTGGTTACGAGATCGATTGAATCGTCCGCGCCAAGGGCATCCGCGAAAAGCTTGTATGGATTTACTGTCGCTGTCAGGGTGGATGCCGGGGTTCCGGTTAACACTCCGCTGGTATATCCCAGCACGCCGGACTGTGTGAACTCGGAGGGATTCCACCATCGCGTATATCCGTCGGCGTTCTCAAGCCTGGACTCGTCAAGGTCGGCGAAAATGAGTGATCCGATGTTTACAGTACCCGGCGACATCATTATTCCTTTCAGGTCGAATCCTGAAAATTCCGGATTGGCGGGGAACGGGTGTGTGATCGACATGTCGAACACGATCAGCCCGTTCGCCAGATCGGACAACGCCGGGTAGAATGCAACCGAAATTCCGAACGTTTTGTTGTACACCGCGGTGAGATTCAGGTGCAATAAAGCGGTTCGTTCAGGTGTAACGACGATTTCACCTGTCTCCCTGTTAATTGTAATGTCGTATAGCCCGGCGCATTGATGATTCTGCTGAGTTGGGGAAGAATCAACTTGTTGAACCTCGGGAATGACAGGCTGTGCGGGATTACCTGAGCAACCGAATAGAATGAACGCGATAAATATCGCAGTGATGGCAACAAAAAAGTATCTGTACATTAAATGTTCTCCATAAAATAGATTTT
The DNA here is from genome assembly GCA_026394215.1 of bacterium. GTDB lineage: Bacteria > JAJVIF01 > JAJVIF01 > JAPKYR01 > JAPKYR01 > JAPKYR01. The sequence goes on along the minus strand of JAPKYR010000154.1, from coordinate 16,260 downwards.
AAATGAATTATATCAGATATTATATAATGTAAACAGGCCGCAATTTTCCAGAAATATCGGTAAAACATATCGGATAAACATATCGGAGGCACGACTGTCAAGGAGTGCAAGGCGTACCCTAACCACAATGCCCTCCTTTTATTTAATCGGCGATTTTGAAATTCGGAAAACAAGTGGTACTATTCATTACGGTCTCGATCCTCATTTTAATGATTGAGAATTTCTTCACCTTATGTTGCATTTTGTAACGAATTGTATTCTTACAAGGAAGTGATTTTCCATATGGCTTTTCGCTTTAAAATGGTATCAAACATGCAATGGAAAGCATTCGTAATCGCTTTGATATTTTTAATAATTTCGGGTTGCTCCGGAAAAAATAATCCCGCGATCCCGGATTCCCGAAGCGCCGATCCAATAATCAATGGTGCAGGCTCTAATTCGGCTACACTTTCGTCGTCCGATAATCTATCAGGGTCTTCACAGGTACCCATTTCAACACAGGCTGACAGATGGGCTGAAGATGAGGTGCTGGTCGTTCTGAACGATGATATTACCCCATCCCAGGCAACCGAAATATTCAGCAAAAATAAACTCAATAATTTGCAGACTATCGCATGCCGATGGGGTACCGTTTTTGAACTTCGGATTACAGACGGGACTCCCGTCCCGGACATGGTCAAAATCCTTCAATCGGATCCCTCGGTTCAAATAGCTGAACCCAACCTGATTTATACATTCGACGAAGCGTTTTATTTTCCGAACGATCCGTTATGGGAAGGACCGGATGAGGGCGACGATCCCAGAGACAGTGTCTATGAGCAGTGGGGACCGGCGATGCTTGGCGCATCTCTTGTATGGAACGAATCGAAAGGCTCAAGCGATGTAGTTGTGGCTATCATCGACACCGGCGTGCGTAAAACCCATGTGGATCTCGCCGGCGCGCTATGGAATAACGCGGACGAAATTCCCGGCAATGGCATAGATGATGACGGTAATGGAAAAATCGACGACACCTGGGGATGGGACTTCGTTAGTAATGATAATGACCCAAATGATGATGGTTATTACGCGAGTTATCATGGAAGCGCGTGCGCGGGAATTGTCGCGGCGGTTCAGGACAATTTCAAGGGTGTTTCGGGAATCGCGCCCGGTGTGAAAATAATGGCACTGAAGGTGGATTTGTCAGGTGGAGGGCCGATCTATGAATCCAGCGTAGTCGGAGCGCTCGAGTACGCGAGGGTCAACGAAGCAGATATTTGCAGCATGTCATTTGGCACATGGGACTATTCGACAATTATGGAAAACCAGTGCAATTCCTGCTGGAATGACGGCGATGGCGTGATTCTTATGGCATCGGCAGGAAATGAGGATAGCACGACCATCCGGTATCCGAGTCTATATCAATCGGTCATGACAATCGGCGCGACCATCCCGTTCGATGAATCACATAACCCGATAGACGAAGCCAGAATTTCATGGTATTCCGGCTGGTACTGGGGTTCCTGCTATGGCCCTTCACTGGATGTGATGGGATTTGGGGAATTGTATCTGACAACGCATGGCGAGGGCGATAACACTTACTGGGACGGAGGGAGCAACGGCTTTTTCGCCGGGACATCTTGCGCATGTCCCGTCACTGCCGGCGTAATGGCTCTGATTAAAAGCTTCAATCCCGATAAAAACGGCCAGTGGTGCTGGGACAGGCTTGTCCAGACTGCGGACGATATCGGCGCGCCCGGGTTTGATGACCAGACAGGCAATGGCCGCGTGAATGCTCTGAGAGCCGTCTATGGGTCGGACAGGTATGAGAGTCTGGAGGATGGCAATGGTTTTGTGCCTGTAAGCGCTCCCGATACTCCGATCTATGACTCGATTCACGATGTTCCGGGTAATCCATATTTGGATACGACGGATTTGTATCGGTTCACCGCCCCGAGTACGGGGACATGGCAGTTTAATCTGGACATTTTCACCTATGGAGAAAATCTCGATATCGCGGTTTATTCGGACCTGGCTATGACTAATCTTGTAGGGCAGGGGATAGTAGTAAATCATGCCGGGACTAGTTTTGAAGAGGTTATTCTAGCAGCATATTCAGGCCTGACGTATTACATAAAGGTGTACTCTCCCGCTGTCGGGAATTCGAGTACATACGGGATCAATATCCATAAAATAGTGAATGATTTATCGGTGACGGGTGAAAGTCTCGCGCCCTCATTTACTAATGTGGAGAGCGTTAATGTCCCCGTGTTGAAATTGATTCTGAGCATTACCTCGGCAGCGACGCTGGATGAGGTAATAATTAACAAGAGCGGGACCATGCCGAACGACTCGTGGACACTCGCGAGGCTTTATCGGGACGCCAACGGAAATGGCGAGTTGGATGGCGGCGACACTCTCCTGATTCAGAAAAATCCAATGGGGCTGAATCGCGTCCGGTTGAGCGATCTCGGGATAGCATGGAATTATCATAATCCTCTTGTGCTATTTTTCGCCGCCGATATTTCCGGTGCTCCGGAAGACACGAACGTGACATTCTCGCTTCAGACTTACAAGGATATTGCTACCGTACAGAAAATAGCGGCTCCATACGATCAATTCCCGATTTCCTCGGATAGCCTGTATGTCGGAATCGATGACGAAGCGCCTGTGTGGGAATCCACCGTTGGAGCCCAGACTGCGACATCGTACTACAAATCGGTAAAAATAGAATGGAATAAAGCAATCGATGTATTCACGCCGCCTGTGAAATATAACGTCTATTACACCCAAACGCTGCCGTTCGATTTCGGTACCGCCACTAAATTAGCGAATGTGACTCCTCAAACGGGTTCGGCGGCCGATTATCGCTACACGGTTCCTAATCTCCTGAACGATCAGCCGTATTATTTAGCTGTTCGTGCTGAAGACCAGACGGGTAATGAGGATACAAACATCATTGTTGTGAGCGCAACACCGACAAGCCACGGCGATCCGGCGGCCCCGGTAATTATAAATGAGTATTCCGCGCTCGATCCGCAGGCTGTTGCGATTACCGATACCCTACTTGTGGTCGCAGATTTCGGCGGATTGAAGGTTTATGACCGAACCAATCCGGTCGATCCGCCCCAGGTCGGCACATGGAACTACGGGGGATCGATGCCTTACGTATACTCCCTTATCTGCGAGGGGAACTATGCCTACTGCGGAGGATACGACAAATTTTCCGTTGTCAACCTCAGCAATCCGGCCTCTCCATCGACAGCGGATTTTGTTAATTTCGATGATGGCCGCGCGATCGCGAAGAAAAATAACTGGGTGTACCTTGCCGGCTCATTCTCGAACGCGCTGGTGCCGATAAATGTCACCGACCCGTACAACATTACTGCCGGCGCGGAGGTATCGCTCGATTTTCTCGGCAATGCTTATCACATGGCGTTTATCAACAACTACCTCTATCTAACCCGGTATAACGAGGGCATCGAGGTCCTCGGCCTTGCGAATCCCGCGGCTCCGGTCGAGCTTGGGCATTTCGCGACCGGGCACACTCATGCGATCATCGCCGACGGGACAAATCTGTTCGTGAAAGCTTACGAGGGTGCGCTGACGTCATGGGATGCTTCTTCAACTCCCCAGACGCCCACGTTGCTGGATAGCTCAACCGATGGGCCTGGAACCGGGGCGCAGGGGATTGTGTTAATCGGCGACTACGCGTATGTAACCGAACCCGACTGGGGTTTAGTGACTTTTGATATCAGCGATCCATCGAATATCCAATATGTCGGCGGAGTTCAGAAACTCGGTATCGCGCATCTTGCCACCGACGGGACGCTTATTTACGCCGTGGGGTACGACAATGTCGCGCTGGAAGGATTTTTGCTGGTGATTATTTAGAACAAGAAAAAAGTACGTTGTACGTAGCCTGGAAATTCATTTTCCGGGATTTTAATTCAATTAACTGGACTATCGGGCTGTTCGGGCGAAATGTTGATTAAATCTATCTCGATACCATTGAGGACCGTTTTCAATTGAAGCGATAATTCTTCCGGTTTTTCACATGCAATGACTATTTTCCCTTCATCCCCCTCGATGGAAATACCCTTATTATTCAAAATTCCAAAAAAACCATACGATCCTTTCCATTTATTTTTACCGACAGCAACACCGAGAGGGGAACTGAAATCCTTGACCGGATCGAACATCGTAATTTTTACTGCCTTGATTTGTTCAATTGGTAGAACATATTTTATTGGATATATAAGACCAGAAAGAAGGATAATGCGACCCGGATATACGAAACCTCTGACAATTGGGACAAATTCCCTGAAGACGAAAATACCTAATGCGCACGGTAAAATGATACCTAGAATTATATGTAAGAGGCTAAACCGCAAATTAGGGTATACAATTTCATTTCTAACCATTGGTATTATGATGCAAGCCAATATAAAGGCTGAAAAGATATACAGAATAACCTTGTTCGTGTTGGTGAATTTATAAAGGCATTCTCCCAGTGGGGATGAGGGATCAAACGGTTGCGCGGATTTAGGTTTCCATGGTCGTTCACTTGTGACCTCCTGGTCGGCCTCGCTCAATGGCTCAATTTTAACTATCCCACTACCGAAAACCTTTGCCATCGCGAGTAACGCTTCCTGGGGATTAACGCACTCGAAAAGATATGTGGATTTCGTAGTTTTAATCGCCAGCACGTCTGCATCAGAACCAAGACCGTTTGTAAGATCTCTCCATTTGAATTTCGCCCATTTCGTTCTGTCGACATATGACCAGGATGAAGCGTCTTCGATACTCAGGACATTCTGCCGGTTTAATTTCAATCGGAGGAGGAATAATAATCCGTACTTTATAAGTACGTGATCCGGATAGACTAACAACCAGACACGAGGCCAGAAAAGAATCATGTAAATAATCATCGCTACAAATAAAATCGTGATTGCCCACTTAGTCCAATCGGGAAGACCGGTAACTTGAAAGATATAAAATTCCAAAGCTCCAAGGGATACCATTATAATGAGAAGCATCAGATTCCTGGTTTTAGGGATATTCCTAGATTCATAGAGTGGCTGTGTGGCCTGATCTACCTGCATAATGGCCGTATTATAGCATTTATGTAATACACTTACAATTTTTCAGGAATGAAAGGGCACCAACATGCCTTCGTTCGACTGACGTCGAACTACGGCATGTTGGTGGCAACCTTCTTATTTGGGCCTGAATCAACTAGAAATGGGAAGAGATGATTAATAAAGAATTTTCCATTTACTGCCCATTCGGTTGGCCATTCAGGACAGCTACCTTTTTTCTCGACCACTGTAAATAAGATGGTCGTATATGAAAATCAGTAATAAGGTAGCTATCCCTGAATTAATGAATTAGTCCCTGAATTCCCTGAATTACTGAATTATCAGGGAAAAACCCCGTTAATTATTTGCTAAACTAATATAGTGGTATTAATATTGTACATTTAAAACCAATTCCAATAATAGTTCATCTTATAGACATTTATAATTACATAAAATATTATAGGTAAAGGATGTTATTGACATATTTTGGCAAAATATCATGCACTATTATCGATTACAAGAGAAATATTGTAAATAATACAAATATAATGCATGTCTAGCAGGTATATGCAGGCAATAAATTACCGAATTGGGCATATAAAATTTGGAGGCAAAACCTAATACTGTATCAACATCGCTGTGAATTCATCCGATAGCCCCGCACCCTTTTCCGGATTAGCCATCTCGCCCAGACGTTCCAGAATTTCATGGGGTGCTGAATCGATAGGAAGCATATCCAGATCTTCCAGCATATTATCGATATCGAGCCATTTCCTTGCGATCGCGTGCGGTTTCAAAATCCCATCGGATAACAGCAGCACCCGGTCGCCGGGTTTTGTATGGAGAATTTCACTTGTGCATGACAAATTCTCCCTTATCCCAAGCGGGATACCCTTGCCCGTAAGGCACTTCCATTGCCGGCTGCCCCATCTCCTGTGAAGGATCGGCATATGTCCGGCGATCGAATAAACAAGGCGATTTTTTTTGAGGTTTACTAAAGCCGCTACAGCAGTCATAAAATCAACAGCGCCGTTGGAGCGAAGAAGGTCCTGATTCAGCGATCGCAGGACCTGTCCGGGACTGTGGCTTTCAAGAAGGCTACGATGAATTCTGGGTTTCAGGTGGGATATCTGAAGATTTCGCATTTGTTCCGCGCCGGTAAAATCTCCGAAAAGGATCCCATACGACCCATCGTCGCGTTGGGCGACAACAGTCATATCCTCGGGTGAGGAATCCCGGACGATTCTCCTCGTACGGATGATGCCCTGAGTGTCATTCAGTAACTCATTATCAAGTGAACGTGGCATGAAAACCGGAGTTTTGGTTTTTGCAATGCCCATTCCCGGGGCTAGTTTGTTTTTAATTGCTTTTCGAAGATGGTTGCCAAGTTCTGTTACGGAAGCAGAATTTATCTGGAAGTACCCGTCGGCGGTTTCGAGATACGACCCGCAATCTAAATCAGCCTTGCCGTCGCCAGTGAGGAAAACCATTGAGCCGGATGAGTGCGAGGCCAGTTCAGATAGATTTTTCTTCCATTTTTCCGATGCTGATTTGTCGACAAGGATGCAGTCGTAGCCGCCTTTCTGCATCAGTTTCGATGCGTCGGACATACGGATCGCGTTGTCGGACGCGAATCCGAGCCTGTCAAGCATGCCGCTTAGCTTACCGCCGCTTTCCTGGTTTGAATCGATAATGAGGAATTTCGGATTTCCGGAACCCATTCCGTAGCCCCTTTTACGCGCCTTCAATATATTTAGTGTCCTTGAATAGCACAGAATTATGTTTAATCGGATTTAATCCCCTGTGATTTTTTTAACGTAACACTTATTTGCCCCATCGACCAATTCCAGACTATACTTATTACCCTATGAACCTCCTCACTCAATTGCTGCTGGCTGTCGCTATCAACGCGATTATCGCCGCCGCCACATACTTCGCGAAACAAATTTCCAAATCCGGCGCGATAGGCGGATTCATCGTCGGTGCCCTGATTTTCTTCCTTACCGGCTGGAACGGCTATGTAGTCCTAGTGACATTCTTCATTCTTGGAACACTCGTCACAAAAGTAAAATACAAAGAAAAAGCTGCGAAAGGAATCGCGCAGGAAGATCAGGGAAAACGCGGCGCGAAACATGCGATCGCCAACTGCTCCGCCGCGCTTGCGATGGGACTGGTCGGATTCCTTGGCTCACTCGGTGGGAATGAAACACTTCTTCAATTTTTCATGGTCGGAGTCGCGGGCGCATTTGCAACCGCACTGTCCGATACCGCGTCGAGTGAGATAGTGCAGGCGTACGGAAAAACGACGATCCTCCTCACAAGTTTCAAGCGCGTCCCCCCCGGAACCGAAGGCGCTGTAAGCCTTGAGGGGACTTTTGCGGGGATTGTCGCGAGCCTGATCCTCGCAGCCGTCGCGATGGTCACCGGTGTGACAATCGGATGGCAGGGACTTGTCGCTGTGGTTATCGCGGCTTTTGTCGGAAACACGCTTGAGAGCATTATCGGGAGCACGATCGAGCAGTTGTCGTTCATCAACAACGAGGTCACGAATTTTATCAATACGGTAATCGGAGCGGGTGTCGCGATAGGAGTTTATGCTATTCTATTCTGAACCGGATTTAAGGATATTAAATCAGACATAAACAGCCGGGGGACAATCGCATGGAACAAGACAATAACAACAACGCCGAATTCAAACCGACGCCGCCGTGGATTCCGAAACTCGATGACCATACCGAGCCAGTCACGGAGGGTCAGACAGTTTATGATCCAGGGGGCGGCTACGGAGGCCTTGGCGAATCCCTTGTTGCACCGCTGCCGCCTCCGATGAAAATGGTGTTCGCCGACATGGCGGGCGTCGTCTTTCTCGTCTGGCTTCCGATCATGGCCGCGTTTCTTCTGCCGTGGTCGGTCTGGGTCGATTCAACCCCGATAATCCGTGGACTGAATAAAGTACATATTATCGTGGCGCTGATAATTTCCCTCCCGCCGTGGATAGTGTTGATGATGCATCTCAAGCGCGGACGTCTTGCGGACGGCATCCTCGACATGTTCCTCTGGGCGATCTGGGAAAGCATAATAATGATCTCGATGTGCTATCTATATCCAAGGGAATCCGAAAAATTAATCTGGCACGCTTCGCTTTACTGGGACACGATGCGAACCTGGATCGCGACCGGCTCCGGCCCTGAGGGGAACCCCATCCTCTACATCCCGATCCACGTGCAGCACCTTCTCGCGGTCTCGGTCGGCGCGATTCTGCTCGGACTTCCGGCGCTCATGCTTGGGGTTTTCCAGTTGAATTATATGAATTACTATGTGGCGCAGTGTATGTTGCTATCTGGCAATCCGCTCCTGGTCCTTCCGATCGCGTGGCATTTCTGGTCGGTGCTACGTGTGATGGGATTCATCACCATCGCATCCTCGCTATTCCAGTGGGTACTGAAAGGCTTCCGCGCCCCCGCAAATGCGAAATCGATTTTGTCGGGGATTGTCGTCGGACTGATCTTAGTGATTGCGGATTTAATATTGAAGGGCGTCTTCGCGGAACAGACCAGGTTCCTACTCAAGTCGCTGACGGGATTGTAGGTTGCTGATAAAATTGAAAGTAATAATATTTTTAAATACAGGGGACCAGCTGGATTAGTTGTTTGTTTATGAGTATTTTGTAAGATGGCGTGGTGAGGCGTTTAAAAGGGCAGGGTTGATATAAATGGATTTGTTTCCGAGAATAAGTTATAATTTACAAAATGGCTTCCATACCGCTCGCTTCACAAAGATTGTGGAAATTATTTGCTGATTATATCAAGTTGTTAAGGAGGAAAGTATGGTTACATTTGGAAAAGTCCAAGCGATTCTTGATGACAAGTACCTTCTCATTTCTTCAGAACAGCCTCTTAACAAAGGTGAATTGGTAACAGTATTCTCGCAGGTAACTGATCCTAGACTATTGGAAAAAGCAGGTATACAGAATATTGTAATCCCCAAAGGTGAGCTTCGCGTCGTATGCCCTCAGGAACTCCAAGTTTACCTTGTCGAACGCTTTCGAGAAATTAAGAGAGAGGTCACCAGAGTAACAGTTCCAAGTCGCTATCAGCATGCCCTGCTTGGCTTTGCAGCACAAATCGCGGGCGAAACAAAGGAAGTTGTTCAGGAAATCCCAGGACCATGGTCCGCTGAAATTGACCAAGATAATTTGCTTGGCATCAACATTGAGATGCTAGTACAAGAGGGCGATCCAATTGGGAGGATATGATGGACCAGCTTGATCAGACTTCTCAGCAATTAATTCCCTACTGGCTAGTAATGTTGTCTGTGTATTTAGGACTCGGGGCCACAATTGCATTAATTGTTGACGTGTTAATTCGTTTATGGCGTTCGCCTTATCTTAAATTAGTGCTGACCGATGAATTATTTTTCAGATTACTTGAAAACGGTGAATCACTTTATGTAAATGCAATACTAATCGCCAATGATTCCGGAGCACTTGTTCAGGATGTTAGTATAGAGTTAGAAAAAAGTGATGGGGCGTCGCGAAAAAGCTTGCAGCTTCGCATCCGACAAATAGGAGAGAAACAGAGGATTGTGGGTGATGGGCATGAATATTATTTTTACTCGTCAAGTCCTACCTATTTTGTCCCCGAAAATAATATGGAGAGAGTGGTATACTTATGTACGTATCAGTCATATGACATGCAAACTGAAAGATTATTTGCTGATATCAATGAGAAATTATCTGAAGTTACTCGACAGTATGTCGGAGCTCCAACACCCTGGTCAGAAGAAACTGTCCGTAATGTCGACTTGGAAGTGAAACCCGTCATTAAAAGAGCAGTTGATAGCCTAATGGATAAGGTCCAAATTGAAGAAGGAAATTATAATTTAAAGCTGAGCATAAAATATCGACAAAAAATGAAGATGCTCCCTATAAACTGTGTAAAAAACACTATGTCTAAATTGACATTCAAGGTCGATGGCAGTGCTCTGGCAATAATACGCAATCAGCTTGAGAAATACCTTAATGCGAAGGCATATACATTGCTGACAGGGCAACAGCCACCAATTCAAGCATATCTGCCGGAATATGCCCCAAAAGAGATTAAGATTGTGAATTAAGTGGAAGCGGTTGCCGGTGACAAGCTAAGTGACGCCTGATCAATGCCTGAATCTCAGATACCCTCCCCCGCGTCATGTGCTTGTCGCCGATCTTCTGTCGCAAATATTCAGTAACCTGCGGCGCAAGATAACTTACCTAGTTCTATAGCAGCCCATAGGATCCAAAAAACAATCCAAAGTACTATACCATAAGCTGCACCATATCCGAGTTTCATAAAGCCTCCTTATTGAATAGATAATAAACCCTTATTTCCCGGACCGCAAGAGAATTTTTCAAATATCATGGGTTCGACAATAACTCTTGGTTGAAACCATTCCCCTACTTCAACCGCACCCATCTCCATCTTTATCTTCCGACTTCCCCCCCGACATGCTATCATTGTATCGGACATGAGGAAAATAAAATGACCCTGGAAGAAGTAATAAAAAAAATCGAGCGGAACAGGGAAGCAATAAAGGCTTTCGGAGTTAAAAAACTCGGTGTTTTCGGCTCTGTTGTTCGCGGTGAAGCCACCGATGAAAGCGACATCGATTTTCTTGTCCAACTCGAAAATGAGACTTTCAGGGTGTACATGGGATTGTGTTTCCTTCTTGAGGAAATTTTCAATCGGAATGTGGACCTTGTGCTGATCGGGACGGTCAGGGAGAGGTCGCGCGAGAGGATTTTCAGCGAGGTGCGCTATGTCGAGGGATTTTAGAGATTATCTCGTTGATATTCTTGAGAGGGCGGAGAGAGTCCTAGAAAACACAAGGAATGTTCGGGATATTAGTGAGCTTGAAAATGACGAATGGACGCAGGATGCTGTGGTCCGGAACCTTGAAATCATGGGTGAAGCCGCGAAAAAACTTCCCGATGAATTTTGCAAAGAATATCCTCAGATCCCATGGAAAGAGATGAAAGGTCTCAGGGACAGGCTTGCTCACCAGTATTTCGAGATTTCGATAAATATTATATGGGATATTGTTAAAAACGAACTACCGGTAATAGTCAAAGGTGTGAGGAGTATTATCAGCGATTTGGATAAGCCTGATTAAGTTTTAGTGGCCAGGCAATTCATTTGATGGCTACACACCCTATCTCCCCGATAATTGCCCGCATGCCGCCGATGCTTCACGGCCGCGGTTCTTACGTATAAACGTGCTTATACCGCAGCCGACAAGGTACTCCTGAATTTCAAATACCCCCTGAATCTTCGGCGACTTGTAATCCAGCCCCTCCACACGGTTGTACGGTATCAGATTCAACTTCACATTCCTCGCGAACGGACGGAGCAATTCCGACAACCTTTTTATCTGATCCTGCGTGTCGTTTAATCCCGCAAGAACCACATACTCGAGCGTGATCTTGTCCCGTCCCGATTTTTCCCGACCCGTTGTGTCCTGATCCTTTATGAATTCCAGGACCGATTTCAGATCGTATGTCGCATTAATCGGCATCTATGACGTCCGCAGCGTGTCCGACGCGGCGTTCAGGCTTATCGCAATTCTTACTTTTGGAAATTTTGCGCGAAACTCCCGTAGCTTTTCAATCTCGCCGCAAGTCGATACCACTATCCGCCTTGGCGACAAGGCCATCCCGGCCTCACTCGTCAGAATCTCAATTGCCGATACGACCGCCTCATAATTATGCATCGGCTCGCCCATCCCCATGAAAAGCACCGAATCGGGAAGTTTCCCGTAGAGCTTCCGCGCATGCACAACTTGATAAATAATCTCCCCAGTCGTCAGTTGTCCTTTCAGCCCGGCCATCCCGGTCGCGCAGAATGTGCATCCCGCCGCGCATCCGAGCTGCGATGAAATACATAGCGCTATGCGATCGGGTTGGACTTGCCCGCCCCCGTAATCCGAATCGCCGACATCCGTATTGTCGGCAGGCATCCAGACACTTTCGAGGTAGATCTTATTCCTCGCTGGATCAGAAACCTCGTAGCCGTGCTTGATCGTCCCGTCTTCCGATTCAACCGTCGCGCGAAGGGTGATCGGCGCCAGCCTCACTGTTTCGGATAACCTGTCCCTTAACTCTTTCGACAGTGTGGTCATCTCGTCAAAACGTTCGACCGGATGCCTGTACAGAAAGTCAAGCACCTGTCGCGCGCGATACGGCTTTTCGCCAATCGACAGGAAAAAGCTCTCGAGCTCGGTCGGCGTGAGATCGTAGAGTGATAATCCCGGTTGCTTCTTTTTCGTCCTGTCAGGCATCAGGTTTATTCTATCCTATTTTCCCGATAAAAAAAGGCTAAATCATGTCAGCTTTCCGCTTTCCCGTCCGTTTAACTTATACCGACCCAAAATTTCGGTACGGGAGTCACCTATGCAGACACTAATGAACCAGCAGTCCCTGTTCGAATCCGAAAAACCCGACATTGTCTGGGAATCCACAGATGAGGAAATTTCCCTTGCCCTCGAATTGAACACATTGAACTCATTCCGCCTGCAGTTCCGGCGTCTGAAAACCATCTTCCCGAATTTCCGGAGCATCTATAACGCGAAAGCGTCCGACCTCGAAAATTTCACCGACTGGGCCGAATCCATCCGCCTGAAATATCTTGAAAAAGTCGAGGAGCTGAAACCCGGCACGGAAAAAGCGAAAATCCCCAGCGACGTAAAAATAATCACTTTTTTCGATAAACGCTACCCCATGGAACTAAGGGAAATTTACGACCCCCCTCCGGTGCTCTATGTCAAAGGCGATATCACATACGATTATAAAACCTCAATCGCCATTGTCGGCACACGGGTTTATTCCGATTATGGCAGGATGATTACCGAACAATTCTCCTGGCAGCTTTCAAGTATGGGATTCACGATAATTTCCGGCGGCGCGAGAGGTATCGACTCGATCGCCCATCATGCCGCGATCCAGGCGGATGGAAAAACCTTCGCCGTTCTCGGATGCGGAATCGATGTGGTTTTCCCGGCTGAAAATAACACACTGTTTGGAAAAATCCCCGGTTTTGGCGCATTGATCTCGGAATTTCCAATCGGAACCATCCCCGAAAAATACAACTTCCCGGCCCGAAACAGGATAATCGCCGCACTCGCACGCGGCACACTGGTCGTCGAAGCCCCCGAAAAATCCGGCGCTCTTATCACATCCGACCTCGCGCTTCAGAACGGGAAAGAGGTATTCGCGGTGCCGGGACGCCTGACGGACAAAAGGTCCGATGGATGCAACAAGCTGATTCAGGACGGAGCGCATCTGGTTCTCGACCCATTCGACATCCCGATCCGATTCGGCCTGACTGTGGTCGAGGGCGATAATTCCGGCCACGAACAGATAATTCCGACTCTCGCAGGCGACGAGAAAATTGTGTTCGATGTGGTCGGACTCGATGCGCGCGATACCGACGATATCGTCAGAACCGTCGGCCTTCCTGCTCGCAGAGTCCTTTCAACTCTTCTTATCCTTCAAACCAGAGGGCTGATAAAGGAACTGCCCGGAAGCAGGTTTGTCCGTCCCGTCAAGCCCTCCAGGAACCATTCGACACCCGAAATCCAACCGGACGCCGAATAGTCAATTGTGAAAAACCGGGCAATATCCGGAATCATTCCGGCCTTTTCGGGTGATAATTACACTGTATGATTCTATAAGTATAATGTTCATTGAAAAATTCCAAAAAATCTATTATACGTGCAATATCTGGACAAATCCTGCCTGAATAACCCTAAATCTGTTGATTTCGGGGTCTATTTACACCAAGGTAGTTGACAGGCTTGAATTATTGGTTAGGATATGTCGAGCTATTGGCAGCCTTAGAATTTCCGATACTAATTAGATAGGCTCCCAGGAAATTACTAAATACTGGTATAAGGTGCTACATGACAGAAGAACCTGAAGATTTCGACGAGGAACAGGAAACTACCGGTTCTAAAACCCGGAAAAAACGATCCGTGAAGTCCGGTCGACCCCTTGTAATTGTCGAGAGCAAGGCAAAGGCAAAAACCGTCGCGAGGTATCTCGGACGTTCCTATAACGTCAAAGCCTGCCTGGGCCATGTTCGCGACCTCCCGAAAACCTCCCTCGGCATCGACCTTGAACATGATTTCAAGCCGAATTATGTGACTAACCGCGACCGCCGCGACATTGTCCAGGATATAAAAGATGCCGCTAAGAAAGCTTCCCAGATTTACATAGCAACCGACCCCGACCGCGAAGGGGAAGCAATCGCGTGGCATCTAGACCATATCCTGAAAAGGCCCGAAATCACCAAACGCGTTGAATTTAACGAAGTCACTCGAAGGGCCGTCAAAGCGGCGATGGCTTCACCTCGTGAGATCGATCAAAACAAGGTCGATGCGCAGCAGGCGCGACGTATTCTCGACCGCCTTGTCGGTTACAACCTGTCCCCGTACTTATGGCGCGAGCTCGCGAGCGGCCTTAGCGCCGGGCGTGTCCAGTCGGTAGCAGCAAAACTGATTTGCGACCGCGAAGACGAAATCGAAAAATTCGTGCCCGAGGAATACTGGACTATCGACGCAATGTTCAGAAAAACCGACGGACAGTTCGCGCCCTTTCAATCCAGCCTGGTAAAAATCGACGGTGAGCCAATTAAGATAGAAAATGGCGAAACCACCGAAAAAATCGTCCGCGAACTAGCTAGCCTGATTTTTAAGGTCGACAATGTCAACACAAAAACGATCACCAAACGTCCATACGCGCCGTTTATTACGTCCACTCTTCAGCAGGAAGCCTCAAAACGCCTTAATTATACCGCCAGAAAAACCATGACGATCGCCCAGCAGCTTTACGAGGGTATCGATGTCGGAGAGGGCGGCGAGGAAGGCCTCATTACCTACATGAGAACCGACTCGGTACGAGTTTCTGAAGAGGCAGTGGATTTAACCCGCGAACTTATAAGGGAAAAATTCGGCCCGAAATATCTTCCCGATTCGCCGAATATTTATAAATCCAAAAAACGCGCTCAGGACGCTCATGAGGCTATCAGGCCGACAGTCCCGTCAAGGGCTCCCGAAGAGGTCAAACGCTATCTGAACGATGAGCAATACAAGCTTTATAACCTGATCTGGACACGTTTTATCTCAAGTCAGATGACTCCCGGCCAGGATGAACAACTGACCGCGGAAATAGCGGGTGGACGCTACCTCTTCCGATCCACTCATACAACCATCGCGTTCGACGGTTTCAGAGTCGTGTTCCCCGTCCGAAACCAGAATAACGGCAATGACCTGCAGCCTCTTCCGCCCCTGGCCGCAGGAGAATCGCTCAACGCCGAGGAATTCCTTCCCGAGCAGCATTTCACTAAACCGCCACCACGCTTCACGACCGCAAGCCTCGTAAAAACCCTCGAAGAACAGGGTATCGGACGGCCGTCCACCTACGCGCCGACAATCTCGACCATCATCGACCGTAAGTATGTTACGCGCGAAGGACAAAGTTTCAAACCGACACCACTCGGCAGACAGGTGAATAAACTCCTTCTGGATAAATTCTCCGACATTATCAATGAAGGATTCACCGCCACTATGGAGGATAACCTCGACCTGGTTCAGTCAGGGGACAAAGGCTGGGTCGAGAGCGTAAGGGAATTCTATATCCCGTTCCTGGAGGATCTCAGGACCGCTCTTGACATGGAATGCCCGAAATGCCAGGCTCCGATCGCGATCAGGAATGGACGATATGGCGCGTTTTTCGCATGCACGCGTTATCCCGACTGCGACTGGAGAGCATCAATCTCCCCGAAACAGCAGACAGAAGCTCCCGAAACTCTGGAAGATAAATGTCCCAAGTGCGGCAAGGAACTTGTAATGAAATACGGGCGATATGGGAAATTTGTCGCCTGCACCGGATTCCCGGATTGCCGATACACACAATCTCTTGAGAATTCCGGACCTGCAGGACCTGAAACCCCTGGCGAAGGGACCGCCAAACGCGAGGTTGTCTATTCCGAAAATCCATGCCCTAAATGCAGCTCAAAAATGGTACTGAGACGAAGCAGATCCGGGCGGTTCTGGGGATGCGAGAAGTATCCCGATTGCGACGGTATCCTTGCTTACACTGTCGGCGTCAAATGTATACGCGAAGGCTGCGACGGCGAATTCGTCGAACGTAGAACCCGTAAAGGGA
>JAPKYR010000265.1 GCA_026394215.1 bacterium | reverse complement strand
CGCCTCCGTCGTCCCGCCGCCGCGCACGATTCTGCGTGGCGTGACCAAGGTGCCGCCCGCGTCGCTCGTGGCGATCGAACCCGAATCGGCATGGGATGATCATAGATTCAGAGACTCGGTTGAATCGGAGAATGTCGAACTGATCGAGTGCCCGGTTGTCGCGGGACACATCGATATTAGTTATCTATTAAAATCGCTTGTCGACCGGAATATTTATAGCGTGCTTGTGGAAGGGGGAAGCGGAATACACGCATCATTTTTGAATAAAGGCTTTGCCGATGAAATCCTTTGCGTGGTTGCACCGAAAATTTTTGGCGGAAACACCGCGCCGTCCCCTGTAAGTGGGAGTGGGATTGATGAAGTGAACGATGCAGCGATTCTTGACGATGTGAAATACGTGAACGTCGATGACGATGTAATGATTTTCGGGAAGGTGAAAACGAAGTAGCCGATATCCAGCATATTACAATAAAGGTATACTTGAAAACAATGTTTACGGGAATCATACGGGATATAGGGACAGTCAAATCCGCGAAGCGGGATACCGATTTGATTCGCTTCGAAATCGAGTGCCCCGCCATCCGTCCCGGAATCGGAGAGGGTGACTCGGTAGCTATCGACGGCTGCGACCTGACCGCGACGTCGCTTACAAAATCCGGTTTCGCCTGCGATGCGACAAAAGAAACCCTTTTACAAACAACTATCGGCGATTTGAAACCGGGATCGAGGGTTAATCTCGAACCATCGCTCACGCCATCGACGCCGATTTCCGGACATATTGTGCTCGGGCATATCGATGGGGTCGGGACGGTCAGGAAATTGAATCGCCTTGCCACACAGGCGGAATTGATCGTGTCCCCTCCCGCCGAATTGATGAAATTTATCGCACGGAAAGGATCGATTACAATCTCAGGAGTCGGGCTGACAGTCGTCGATATAACTTCGGACTCATTTTCGTGCTGGGTGATTCCGTACACGCTCGAACATACGATGCTTGGCGAGCTAAAACCCGGCGGCAGGGTGAATATCGAAGTAGATGTGCTTGCGCGGTATGTTGTCCGCGCGCTTGAGTCGTGAGGAATTTTAAATGCGGGCGGGATCACAGCAGAATTTTTGAAGGAGCATGGGTATTAGCATGTAGCCTTGGAAACCTTCGTAAGCTATTTAGTCAGTTCGCGAATTTTCAAGATAATATATCCAATACTACCAATCCTATAAAGCCATGTGACTATGATCGCACAGATAAATATTACTATTAATAATTTCACCACATTCAACCATAATTTGGCATCTGCTGATTGACGCCCTCCTGCCGCCTTATATATTTTCTCAATGCTATGAATGATCAGCATAACAGAATTATTATCTATTTTATAATGTTCGAGTCTTTTCATCAAATTATCATAATTAGGTTTTCCAAATACCGGCATTTCTTTTGCTAACATTACAATATAAGTGAACCATACATAATAATGAATGCGAATTTTGGGATAGCCTATTTTGACTAAATTTCCAATAACAGTATTTGGATGATGATAAATTAATTCTTCCGAAATTTCATTGAATACCTTTAATTTATCTCTCTCTTTAAGGGAATTTATTGAAGCACTAATAAATCGTGCCATTTCATTTGTAGATATAGAAGGTCTTAAAAAATCTTTGAAATAATTTAGGCCAAAGAAACTGATAAAAAGGACGAAGTAATATATTGCAGGTTGTTCACTGTATGGCTTTCCATTTTCTATGATTACGTATAAAGTATATAAAAATATTCCAATGCTCATTAAAAAACTACAGTAAAACACAAGCTTTAATTTGAAAATCGATCGATACACACTAATTTCGGTGTCAGTAAGTTTATCAAGCATACAAACACCTCATGCCTTGTAAGGTTTCCCGGGCTACGTGCTGCATCATACATATGACGAATACGAATGAAGTCATTTCTCTCCATAGACCAATTCCGCCCCTGAGACAACTTCCTCCCGGAAATACCTGCTCATTTCCTCAGACGTCCGGATATCCACCTTCCTGTCGGTTGCCAGAATGGACGCAAGCTCCATCTCCATTGCTGCAAGGCCTATAAATCCCGGCACATGTCCTGGCTCGAATTCCACAAGTACGTCAATGTCACTCTCGTCGTTAAAATCCTCACGCAATGCAGAACCGAAGATCGATAATTTTTTGACGGAGTGCTTTCGACAGTATTCTGCCAAGTGTTCGTTTGATATTTCAAATGGAAGTATCATTCCAGTGTAATTTTACCACCAGTGTGGTAGAAATAGGAGCATGTAGCCTAGGAAACTTTAGAACACTCCAGTTAAAGTTAGGTCCCGGGAAACCGTGTCAGATATGAAAGAACTGCAACGATAGTACTGTAAGGTTTCCCGGGCTACATGCTACTTCCCAAACACAATCCCCAGCATCTTCTCGATCTCATCCCAATCATTGTAAAAATGCGGGCTCACTCTGGCCAGGCCCATACGGACGGCAACTATTACATTTGAATCACCAAGAGTTGTCATTAACTGATTCGCATCGTTCCAGCCCGCCGATTTCGCGTCGAACGTTACAATCGCAGCCCTCTCCCGATCGTCTCTCGGCGTTACAACCTTCGCGCCTCTCGACGTCAGCTCGTCATGAAGCCGTCCGGTGATTTCGAGCAGATAATTTTCCGTATTCTTCACCCCAAGGTCGAGGAACATTTTCACATTCGGATTAATGCCGAAATGGCAGAGGTTCGCAGGGCACCCGCATTCAAAGCGCCTGCTGTCGTTGACAAACTCCTGGTCGTAGTCGAAGAAATTCCACGGTTCGGTGACAGCGTACATCCCCATCTGCGGGAGCTTGATTCTGTCGAGGTCATCGTGATTCAGATACACCGTGCCGATCCCCATCGGGCTGAACATCCATTTCGGGCTTCCGAAACAGAGCGCGTTGCATCCAAGTTTCTTCACATCGATCTCGATCGGACCCGCGGCCTGGATCGCATCGACGACGAGAAATACGCCGGTGTCTGTGCAGGCTTTCGAAAGCTTTTTGATATCGAGCCTCTGGCCGGTCAGAAAATCCACCAGGGGCACGATCATCAATTTTGTACGGTCATCAATCGCATTTATTAAATTCTTAATCGAAACAAGGCCGTCCACGCATTTGACCACGCGCGCCTCCACTCCCCACTGCCTCATGAGTTTCGCGGGCATGACTATCGACGGGAATGACCTGTCGGGGACGATCATATTGTCGCCCTCTTCCCAGTGCATCGCATGCGTGAACATCATCAGTGACAGCGACGTGTTGAAATTAAACCCGATTTCACCGGGATCGGCATTGAGGAATTTCTCCATCAGTTCGCGCGTGAGGTTCTGTTCCCTTTCCCAGACTTCGTACGGAAACATGGGTCCC
>JAPKYR010000011.1 GCA_026394215.1 bacterium | reverse complement strand
TACGAGTGGTCCAGTGCGAGAGAATGGCTGATTGGGGAAAATACAATGATCTCTATTGACAGAGAAACATATCCGATCTGATAAAGACCCCCACATCCTCCGTCCGCTGGCGCGGACTCCGGCTGTGAGGGGCACCCGGTGACCATCGCGACGGTGTGAATGCATCGACCGCAATTTCATACGGGGATATCAGCATGGAACTTGAATTTGTTTACGCCGCAACCGATGACAGCACTCCACGGAACTTCACATCGGGAGTTTTATTCGACTATTCCACACCGGACCGGTTACGGTTTGTCGGCACTGATGGACGCCGACTTCACAGCACGTTTACAAAGTCCCGATGCCATACGGTGGCACCGAATTTCACTAACTGGCTTGTGCCGGTTCAGTGGGTGAAAGCTATTAATCGGCTGCAAGATACGACCCCTTGTATATATCTTGCCGGCTTGGTTTAGTATGGATAAGATACAACAACGCCTTACAGAGTCACAAATTCAAAAACTTGACTATATGTATCAAGTCCAATACCGAAATGGTTTGGACAAACCCTATCCAACGCAAACGGAGACCAGAGTGATAACCTCATAGAAAAATCGGTTGAGTTTTTATTTGATAAATCTCCAAAAATGCTATAATATAGCTAATTGCAACCTATAATAGCCACTGATGGCTTGATATAAACAGGGGCAGAATGCCCCTTGAAAATCAAATCCCATAAAGGAGGTCGTTAAAATGCGACAGATTCTTTCTTCTCTGATGATTGTCATGCTCCTGCTTGCCACAATCTCTTGCGCAGGCGGAAACAAGGCGGGCACCCCTGTGACGCCAGATCCCGAGATGACACTCAGAGCGTCGAGTCACGGAAGCAACTCACAGACCTATCTCTGGGGCTACTACGATATCTATTTCGATCCCGCTACGCGGGAATTAGAAGTAGTTAATAATCGTACAGCCGATTTCACGCTGAACATCGTCCCATTCCTCAATCACCCGACGATGAACCCCTTTAATGGGATCACATTCGACAACCTCATCATTCACAATGAGGACCCAGCATTTTTAGGGATCGATGTCGATTTTGAGATTTACCATCCGTTACCAGGACTTCCCCAGTACAATGCTTATGATGTCAGGGGGGTTGTGATTAGCAACGGCGCCAATACGCTTGATTACAAAGGATTAAGAGTCGCTAAGCATGGCACCGACGCTTGGATGAAAAATCCGGATGGCTACACCCGCTGGTTCAACCCATCAGAATTTACCACCACTCTAATATTCGGCTATGCCCCTGGCGGATATCAAAATCTCGCCGGAAACGCTAAACTGAATCCGTATAAATATTACGGAAAGGGCCTCGGTCCGGACGCTGATCTATGGTCCTGGCTGACAACTGGTCCAAACAACGACGGCCTCTTCGAAAGTGGCTTAGGTAGAACAATGCAAATCGAATTTCCGAACCCTCCCCATGGGCTTGGCCTAAAATTCGGCTACGCAGTTGTAGTAACCTGGACAGAACAGGGCGAAATTGGCCCATACTACCCAGTGCATTGTTCGGAATCTCCTGCCGCCAGAATCACTCAAACACCGAATCTCTGGTACAACCAAACAGACGGTTCCGGAGGCAAATTAATCCTGGACATTGATCTATTCGGCTGGGATTACCAGCCAGAGACAATCAAAATCGAATCAACGGTGCTAAATAATATAGCGTCATTCAATTTTGACACTTACGCAGCCCCCGGTGGAGAAAATTATTCCACCTGGCATGTGGAAGCCCCTGCGGGTACTTTCACATCAACCAATGGTCATGAAGCATGGATTATCGCGGAATATGATGAGTT
>JAPKYR010000159.1 GCA_026394215.1 bacterium | reverse complement strand
TCGTATCTCCTTTGAACAGTTAAGCCCTGGTTCCTTATTGGGCTCTGGATCAAAATAAAATCGTGCGGGTAATAATAGCAGAATTATTCGGAAAATTATTCAAATTTACCCATAATTAAAAAATTATGAAATCGGGAATTTTCAGTTTCCCTCTTCGAGATAAGGCGCCAGTTCAAGATCCTGATCTGAAAATAACGCAAGGTCAAACCTGTCCACTTTCCACTCGCCGTCTTTCAGAACCATATAAGCCGTTCCCTCGACCCGCCCCTCATCGGCTTCCGCGATAAGGTTCCCGCTGCTGAAATCGCGAATGCCAAGCTCAATTCTGAAATGAACGACAGATCTAGCTTCGGAAAGCCGCTGCGTGTCCATGAAAAGGTATTTCCATTTCGCGATATGGGGTTTGACATAGCTTTCAATAGATATCTGAAGTGCCAGTCTGCTTTCTTCAGGGAAATAATCTCCTATTGTATATTCTGCGCCGCTTGTATCTATGACAGAGGTTTTAGACGCCATCTGCCAGAAATCGTTTACAGCCGTATATGCCTGGGCTTCCTCATATTTGCCCTGTTTGAATTCGCCAAAGAATCCAATTAATGCTCTTTCCTCGACGGTCGGACGATTAACGAACCAGTAAATCCCCACGCTGATAAGCGCGAAGATCAAAGCGAAAAATGCGATTGTCCGGAAGGTCATGGCTTGTACGCCCTTTCATTAGCTGGTTCTGCTATTTAAGATGCAACGGATGGAATAAACGTTCAGAGTAAAATACAAATTACCATTGCCCGCGCACCAGCCTGAACAACAGCACGAAAACAACCGCCCCAAGAATCGACCACATGATAGATATCCCAAAGAACCTGAAATCGAAAAGGTGAAAATGATATGCGACAAAGTCCCCTGCCATCACGCCGATGAATCCCAGAATAAAGGTTGTAAAAATACGCTGCCTGCTGTATCCGGTGGCATACTGAGCTACCGTCCCGATCGCGAACGCGACGACAAGGTAATAAAGTATTCTAAGGAAATAACCCGACATTTAATTACTATTGTACACCGGTATCAGGGTGGGGAAAACTAATCCTCGTCGGAAAAGAGGGGAGACTGGCTGTGCTTCGATGTATCGATGATAAGCGATTCAGCGCTCGACCTGAATTTGGGCCTTTCCAATGGCGTCGCCTCCCCGGTAATTTCAATGACCATAAGGGCGATATCGTCGAATGGATCGGCTCCCTGCTGGAAATCTCTCACATCGTTAAGCAGCGCATCGATCAGATTGTGCCTTTCTTTGAGGCAATTCTTCTCGACAGAATTCGAGAAGGTAGTCCTGCCATACCGTTTTTTATCCAGATTTACCGCATCGGTAACACCGTCGGTGAAAAACACAAGTTTGTCATCTCGTTCGAGCTGAGCTTTCTCCACAGAATATTTTGCACCTTCGAACATCCCCAGCGGAAGCCCTTCGCCCTCAAGCTGCGAAAGGAATTTCTGCTCACTGTGCCACCAGAGAGGTTTCTCGCTTCCCGCTATCGAATATGTCAACTTCAGAGTTTTCATGTCGAGGATTGCATAGAAGCCGGTTGAATACTGGTAAAAATCCTCAAGGCTGGAGTCCCCTTCGTACAGGCTCTCATTCAGAGCCTTGAGCATCTCATCCGGACGTTTTACCTTATGCGCGAGAACCCGTACCGAGTTAATGATCGCCATCATGGTAAGGCTTGCCGGAACGCCCTTCCCGCTGACGTCGCCCATCGCGATTCCGAGTCGATTATTAGTCAGCTCGACAATGTCGAAATAATCCCCCGACAACTGCCTTGCAGGACGGATTATTCCCTGCGCGCGTATATTTTCAGCCCTGTAAATTTTAGGAAGGATATGTTGCTGCACTTTCTCGGCGAGGCGGATTTCCTCGGCTCTCCTGTCATTCTGGAGCATGATCTCATGATGGATTCTCGCGTTACGGATAGCGATCGCGATCTCGCCCGACAGGTACTCAAGCGTCTCGATATGCGTCTGGGTGAACATACTCGCCATGTCGCCGAAGAAAAAGAGCAGACCCTCAACCTTGTCCTCTCGAAGGATCGGGAAGGCCAGGAATGATTTTAGTTCATACTTGTCCAGAAGCGCGGGGGTGAACCAGGTGCCGAGAATATTTACCCGGAATTCATCGATAAGAAGACTTTTCCCGGTATCGCGCACATAATTCACAATAGCCTGGAACGCCTCCGACGAGAAAAACCGTTTCCATCTTTCAGAATTCGGCCTGATCAACTCCGCGAAATCTCACTGCGCTGGACTTGAATCGAAAAGCCTCACAACCGCCGCGGGAGCGCCGCACACCATCATGCCGTTCACAAGTACAATGTCGAGGATTTCTTCCGGATTCAACCCCGCCGCATTTATTGCTTTGGAAATCTGGGTGATTTTCTGCAGACGGTCCACGTTCAGGTCGAGTTTTCCTTTCGCGAGATTCAGATCGAGTGTTCGCTGCACAAGCACCCATGTCACGAGCAGGAATAGAATTGGTGGAACAAGCCTGATTCCGAGCGTGCCGTAATAAATCAGGAAGATATAAAAACTTAGCGGCGTGAAACATAGAGTACTCAGGAGGTCCCATTTCGATAATTTCAGAAGGGTCGCCTGCTGGATCATTCTCCCTTCGCTGATTATCGCGGGAATCAGCAGGCTGATGTTGACAACCGTATGGATGAACGCAGCTCCCAAAAGCGGGAAGAACATGCTTGCATTCGGTTGAACCAGGAATGCCTCAACTCTCGCTCCGTCGCCGATCCCACCGATACCGCCAAGAATGAAGTAAATAGTACCTGCGAGATAAGTCGTGATAAACTGCACCGCCGCATTGATCAGGACAGCATGCGCGCGCTTACGCCGGAAAAGCCCATCGCCAAGTGTCACGCCCGATGCCGCGATGAGCGCTCCGCTTAACGGACCCAGGGCAAGCACCGCGAGAAAATTGACACTGTATGCCTGGCTGATTCTGGCGAAGGGAAATTCAACCTTGATGTGGTAGGAAAATGAACTCGCGACGATCAGGACCAGTAAAGTTACCCATAATTCCCGGAACGGTAGCAGATAGATTGCCATCGCGATAAGGAAAAACCCGACGGCAAGCTCCAGCCACGTAATAACTTTACAGATTTTCTGAAGTCTCGTGCTTGACATCGATTTCCAATCGGTCGGTTGCATCCCGAACCTTCCTAAGCAGTCCTTTATAATAATGTCAGGATTAACGTCGGCGTAATTTCCGGTTTCAGTCCGTATTTCTATAATTATTATAAGGGGTAAAAGAGAAATCGCGAAATCATCCTGTTTACAGGCGCCCTTTATCAATGAGAACGGAAATATATGCAGGTTAGGAAATCTCTGTCCGGTTATACCGATAAGTTGATTATAGGTTATAATTAACTAATAGGTTATAAATTCGACGGAGGGATATTATGGTTAAAACAAGGCTTGCATGGGTAATTGGGATAATCCTGCTTCTACTTGCGGTCGCGGCCGTGCAAGTGATCGCGGCGGGACGAGGATCCCATGATACCGGAGCGACTTTCACTATGGTAATGGAAGTGCCCGGTCAGGATACTGCCGAGTTCTCCGGTATGGCTTTCGGCGAAAATTCCCGCCTTGAGGGACAGATCGGCGGGATCGACAGCGTCAAACTCCTCTCGGGAGGGAAATTATATATTCTAACCCCCGCTATCAAAACCGCACGCGAAATGGATAACCCCGATACGCCGGGAAGTACATCCGATAGCTGGCTGGATTGGTTATCTGAGCCCGGGCGGATCAACCCGCTTACATTTGCATCGGCAATAGGTCAGCCGGATGATGTCAGCGATACAATCGAGCTTGGCCAGGGTGGACGGGTTACGGTGGTTTTCGAGGACGGAATTTTAAATTCCATCCGGTTTCCCAATTCCGATGGGGATGGGATGGTCGCTTACACTTACAGGAATTTCGAAGATGACAGCGATCTGACCGCCAGTGATTTCCAGGTTCCGGGTGATTATCTCATGACCGATTGACCAGGTAAAAAATAAGAAGACCCGGGTATTTTACCCGGGGCTTTTTCGACTTTTTATGCCGATTCGATTTGATCTTTGTTAGCAATTATACTCACGGTTATAAAGGAGGCAGACTTATATAGTGTATCATTATGTAATCTTTTGTCAATACTTGTGAGCTTTAAATTTTTCAAAATGTTCAGAATTCTTCTTCTTCTTTTGTTCATTATCCAATGATATCCAGCGGATTTTCTTAATCAGCTAAAATCTGTAACTGTCTGTTATGGTAAAATCCATTAGAGGAATTAGATTCGAAGACAAGGGAACATAGATAATCGAACGACAGGATAATTTCAGGATCGCTGGAGGCTTTAATGTCGCATAAACTCGATGAATATCCGCCGGACATAATGGATGCAAGATTTCCGCTTACATCGCTCGAAAAAGAGCTTCTGGAATCGGGGGCTCTCGACCGAGCAACACTCCGGAAGATCCAAGCAATGGCTATGGAGCGTGGCGTGTTTGTCGAGGAGGAGATACTCGACAGCGGGCTTGTCGAGGAGGAACCGGTTTTAAAAATTGTCTCACAAAAATATAATGTGCCCTACGTCCTTCTCGACACAATCGAGCCGAACCCGGATGTGGTTACCAGGCTTGAGCAGGATTTCTGCGAGAAAAATACCGTATTCCCGATAAGGATCGAGGGCTCTTACATCCATATCGCGATGTCTGATCCGAAAAATATCGCCCTCAGGGACAGGATCAGGGATTTATGCGGTTTTTCCGCGAAAAGTTATCTCGCGAGCAAAGGCGCGATCAAGAAAAAAATCTTTGAGTATCGCTCGCATTTCCGAAAGAAAATTATCGAAACCCTTTTGAAATCGGTCGGTAAGGACCAGGGAGTCCATCTCACCCGCGAGCTGGGGATTGAGATCGAAGACCTTCGAAAACTCCCCGAGCAGACTGAAGTCATCCGGCTGGTAAACCTGCTTATATTGCAGGCGCTTCAGTTCCACGCATCCGATATCCACCTGATGCCTGCTGAGGACGCGTTGCATGTCCGTTTCAGAGTTGACGGCGTGCTCCAGGAACTTGTCACGCCGATTTCGTACGAAAAAGCCGATCAGGTTGTCAACCGAATTAAAATTCTCTGCGACCTCGATATAACCGAACACCGGATGCCTCAGGACGGTCATTTCAACATCAAGCTCGAGGGACAGGAAATCGACTTCCGTGTAGTAACAAGCCCGACAATTTTCGGGGAAAAGGTGGTCATGCGAGTACTGGACCGGTCGGCGACAATACTCGATATGCGCCACCTCGGTTTTGCCCCTGAGATGGTACTGAAATTTCGACGTCACCTGTCAAGACCCCATGGAATTATAGCCATGACCGGCCCTACCGGTTCCGGAAAAACCACCACTCTTTATTCGGCGTTGAAAATCCTGAACTCGAAAGAGAAGAACATCACAACAGTCGAAAACCCGATCGAGTACAAGATGGGGGATATTACGCAGATACAGGTGAATCCGGATATCGGGCTGACTTTCGCGCACTGTTTAAGGTCGATACTTCGCCAGGACCCGGATATCATTCTGATCGGCGAGATTCGCGACCTTGAGACCAGCGAGATCGCCATCAGGGCATCGCTCACCGGGCACCTTGTTTTCGCGACGCTCCATACTAACGATGCGTCCGGAGCTATTACAAGGCTTCTCGATATGGGCGTCGAGCCATATCTGCTTGCAAGCACATTGCGGTGCGTACTTTCACAGAGGCTGGTCAGGCTGGTCTGCAAGCAGTGCATGACCGAATATGTCGCGGATGAAACGGTGCTTAATGACATGGGTCTGAGCATCGATGATATCGCGAAGTATGGCGATGAGCCGATAAAGCTTGCATATGGCAAAGGTTGCGATCGTTGCTTTAATACCGGGTTTTATGGGCGATCGGCGATCGGTGAATTGCTCGAGACAGAGGATGATATCCGTAGTTTGATTATCAACCATGCCCATACAGTCCGTATTGAAGAGACTGCGATAAAACACGGGATGATCCCGTTGTACAAGGACGGGATCAGGAAAGTCCTCGCAAAGGAAACAACATTCGAAGAAGTAGCGTCTCAGACAGATGTGTTATAAACGGCCTTCGATTTGCCCTATGGTTATTCCAACCATGGCCTGAAACCCCGATAATATGTAGGAGCTGATGCTCTGAATCAGCCTTGCATCTGTGGCGGTTTTAGGATGGCGCAACCAAGGTTCAAACAGTACACAAATCTTTCACGGGATCCGAAAGAAAAGAAAAAAATTCCCGTACTTCAGATCCTGAAGAAAGGCCTGATACTTGTCGTTTCCCTTGCCCTTATTTTTGCTGCAGGATGGGTCCTGATCAGAATTGTCCCCAGGTCGAATTCCAATCGCGGCGAATATATTCCCCCTGATGCAATAAGTGAAATCAAGCCATACTCCCAGGCTCGATGGATAATGCAGGATACGCACTCAAGACAATTAACCGTCGATCTTGCCTGGTATTGCATCGTTAATCTTTCATCCGCGACCAGTGTCGCCCAACTCGATCAATCCGGATTCCGGCCATTCATATTCGCGAACGAATCCGGTGAACCGGTGGAAATTCTTGATTCCGGTCAGGATATAAAAGGCAATATTTCCCCGTTTCTGTTTGCATTAGTACCTCCGGAGGGAACAACGGGGAGTTTTATTTCAAGGCGCACCCTTGAAAAGGTGAATTGGGCTGGGCAGGCGTCCCACGAACCAAGCGAAGAAAGAATCTATATAAACCCGGATGAGGTGACGTCGATATTCGGCCAGTCCCTGCCTCAACCGCCGGATTTGCAGGAGCAATATGTCTGCTTCCTCGCGCAGGTATGGGAGAGCGCGGTGTCGGGATATATCACGCTCTACCAGCATCCGCCGGAAAGCCTTGAAGGTATGCTTGACGGGATTGGTTTAAAGATGAATCCGGATAATGCATGGCCTTTCGGTTCAAGGGGAAGAATGAGAGTGAATGTCGAAGGCGGGCTTATCGATAATAAAATTGTCTACTGGCAGGTAACATTGCTCGATGGAAGCAAGCATGGTCAGGCACGATACTGGGACCATTACACAAGCTATGATGACCCGGACACTCCGGAAAATATTATTACCCGGGACAATAACTCGCCGGTCGTCAGCCCGGACGAAATACAGGGAACACGCCAGGTGTTGTTCTCGCTTGATATATTTAAAAATCTCCTTGACGAAGCCGGGAGAAATGAGGCTCAGGTTGATGAGTAGAATATCTGAACAGCTAGTGCCATGTGCGTCCCGCACATGGGCGCTGTGTCATCGGTGTCCCGCCGATGATATACAGATTCAATAGTTAATTCCGTCCCGGTTTCTGCTATACTGCCCCGGTTGAATTAATTAATTTTAATAAACTATTCTGATTGACATTGAATCAATGGATAAATCAGCTCAAAAAGCGATCTTTCCGCATCGACTGGCAGCAGGACTCGGCCTTGTGCTTCTGGCTATAGTCTGGGCTTTCGGATGGATCACCGCGCCCCCGAACCTTTTCATTCATGAGGAACATGCCGCGATTATGCGTCTGATGACCACGTTAATTCTCGGAGCGTGGAATCTCTTAAGCTGTGTTCTCGCCGCGGGATTTTTCCACGCGGCAAGTATCAACCAGGCGAAAACTTTAATGGGATACCGTCTGGTCAGCCTGTGGTTGATAATTTTAGGGATCATCATCCTTTTCCCCGTCCCTCTGATGACGCAGGTTCTCGGGAAGGAGCCAGTCGGACGCGCGCTGGCGCTGGTAATTACCGGCATGTCGTTCGCCGCAATCGCTTTTGGACGCGCCAGGATCAATGTGATTTACGGCAGGCTTAAGGAAATCGGGGAATCGGAAGAACACGCAGGATTGGTTCCATTTTTATAATAAAAAGGTTAAATATTATTTTGTTATCAATTCATTCTCATTAATGAATTTTCGTTTTCGGCCTAATAAATTATCACTTCCAAGCCGTTTAAGCATTAAATTATAATAGTCCAGATTATTATCAACCAAGACAACATTTCTGAGATTTTCCTCTGCTGCAATTCCTGTAGAACCACTCCCGGCAAATGGGTCCAATATGGAATCTCCTTCTTTCGTAAAAAGTTTGATGAAAAATTCAGGTAGTTTTACTGGAAATACCGCAGGATGACCCATATTTTTCCCAACCAGAGGCACTTGTACAACATTCCCGGGAAGTACATATTCTTTGCCTAACCAGTTTCTTAAATCACGCCCAAAACCGCTGCTATTTTCGCTATTGTGTCGTTCTGCACTCTTGCCGTTCAGATTTGCCAACCGTTTTTCAGCCCAATCCCCCATCGGCTTTTTTACCGCATCCTGGTACATTGCGAAATTTTTGTCTTTTGTAAAATGGAAGCAGTATTCCCATTCATCTCTTAAACGATTCCTCCAATATCCCGGCATAGCATTCGGTTTCAACCATAGATAATCATCAATGCTTAACCAGCCTTTTTCTTCCAGCGCCATGACTGTTTTCCACACATACCTGTTGCGCCTACCATTGACTACCTTATCTTTGATATTCAGCACAAACGAACCATCTTCAGATAATACACGCCAGAATTGCTCGTGGAATGAAAGCAGGAAATCGGGAAATTCATCAGGACTGATGCTATCGTAGTGCTTTCTTCGAGCATCTGCGTATGGAGGTGACGTGAAGATCAGGTTGAAGTGACTGTCCGGATACTTTTTCAGGACTTCTCGCGAGTCTCCAAAAATTATTTCAGTTCTATAGAGCATTACTCTCAACTTCCACAAAACAATTTGATTAAATTACCAATGTTATTGAAGTCCCCATTATCACTGACCAGGTTGTGCTTTTTGCAGCATTCCCCGAATGAGTTTAGAATTTGTACAGGAATGTCGAATGCTATGGGGTCAGCAGTTTCGGTAGCCATAAGTTGATTTAATACTGCCTGTATAATCTCCTCATATGTCAGATTTGTAAAAAATGGCCAAAAGAATCCTGATCTCCAAATTTCTGTATTGATTGAATGAGGTTGCCCTGTTTTCTTGATTGATTTTATATGCCGCAGTCCCTTATCAATTGCAATCCCAAATACACAAATATAATCTCCAACTCTGTTCTTATCATTAATAGCAACTTTTTCCAATGCAGCGATGGCTTTAGGCCAGTCCTGTCCTCCCATGGTCGATTCCCGGTTTTTTACCGATACGTATATTGTTAAAACGCCATTCCCTTCACAATAGGAAATAACAGCATTGAAATCGGCTTCCTGGGTGCCAATATCTGATATGGTTTCGAATCGCCCTGAAACACTGGCGGCGTTTTTAGCAATGGATTGATAGCGCCAACCCGTATTCATCCTCGCTTTTTGGGTAATCCAATTTCTAAACTGCTCTGCTCCAACTTCTTTATAGGATTGGTTAAAACATTGATATGTGGTTGATGCCGGATCGACGCAATGTTCGATAAAATATTGAAATAATCTCCTGCCTGCCTGAGTGTAAACCTCGTTTATTTCATCATCAGACGCATCGTCTGGGATGTTAAATGCATCCCGACTAGACTTAATATTCGCATATTGAATCGCGTCGAGGACAATTTTTTCAAGTTCCCCGATGGACAGTTTCCTTACATGAGGTTTTAAAGTAGTTTCATCAAGAAGATTATTCTGTAGCCTTGGGTATCTTTGTATTTTAATTGCCGGAGTCATTTTCCCTTAAATTTCATCCTTCTCTGAACTCTAAAAATTATACTACTACTAAAATATTATTTAGGCAAGTTTTTAGCTGAAATCCTTCAAGATTGGAAAGCTAAGGTTACTTGTCTGTCCCCCTCACTCTCCCATATACCCCGGGAAATACTTTTATAAACCTGTCAACCTCTTCCTGTATGGTCGTGTATCCCATGCTCAGCCTTAAATTGCTCAATGCCTCAAGACGGCTGCGACCCATCGCCGTCAGAACGTGACTCGGCTCGTTCGCGCCTGAATGGCATGCCGATCCAGCGCCCGCTTCGATGCCATCCATATCAAGCGCCTGGACAAGCACCTCACCCTCGCATCCGGGGAGATGTACGTTCAGTGTCGACGGTATGCAGTGATCGGATGAACCGTTGATGCTTGCGTCGGAGGCGGTGTTATTGATGCAGTAGAGGAGTTGCCGTCGGAAATCTGCCAGGCGGGGTATAAGGCCCGGTAATTCAACGATAGCTTCGACCAACGCGACCGATGTCCCGACCGCTCCCGCGACATTTACCGTCCCGGCGCGTAGCCCGAATTCGTGCGATGACTCGCAAATATTTTTTATGTAGGTTCCCTGCCTGACGTACATGAAACCGCTGCCTCTGGGACCGCCGAATTTGTGCGATGACGCGATCGCGATATCGACGTCCAGTTTCTTCAAATCGGTGAGTATCTTTCCGAACGACTGGACGCAATCCGACTGGACGATGATATTTTCCAATTTGCAGATTTCGGAAATTCTTTCAATCGGCTGAATTGTGCCGATCTCGTTATTGACCCTCATGACGCTTACCAGAACTGTGTCATCGCGAAGTTTGCGTTCAAAATCATCGAGTTGGAGAATCCCGTCGCGGTCGACATCGACAGTTTCGACTTCCGCTCCCATTTCATTTTTGAGGAAATCCAGAATTGTTAATGTCGCGCTGTGTTCGATTGAAGAAACCAGAATGTGCCTGCCGCGATGTTTATTTCCGATATATGCGCCAACCAGCGAGAGAATTATGCCTTCCGTTCCACCGCTGGTGAAGATAATTTCGCGCGAATCGACGCCGAGAATATCCGCGATCCTGTCCCGCGCGGAGTCGAGAGCATGACGGGCTTCGAGTCCCATCCTGTGCGCACTTGCGGGATTCGCGAATTTTTCCATCATGTACGGTTTCATCGCCTCATATGCGGAATTTCGGAGGGGCGATGTGGCGCCATGGTCGAAATATGCGGTCGTGGATGTCATTTGTTATCGTCCGATATAAAAAATGCCCGAAATCGGGCAGTTAGAGAGATTTTCCCAGATGTAAATCGCATCAGTCGCCGATGTGCTCATCGAATTTTTTCTTCAGAGCGGCTTTTGGAGTGACGCCGACAACGGTTTCCTTCACATCGCCGTCTTTAATCAGCAACAGTGTCGGAATGCTCATGACATTGTACCTGCTTGCGATATCCGGGCATTCGTCGGTGTTGACCTTGCAGAACGAAATCGCTCCGTCGTACTCCTTGTCGAGTTCCTCGACTACTGGGGATATCATGTGGCATGGTCCGCACCATGGAGCCCAGAAATCGACAACGACCGGTTTTTCTTTGGATGCTTCGATTACAACTTTCTCAAACGTGTTTGAAGCAACTTCAGTAATGGCCATAATAGCCTCCTGGATTTTTCAGATATTCCGGATAAGGATAATCCGGATGAAGATTAATACCATAAAGGACGGAAAATTTCAAAAAAAAGCCCGACTGGCCGATCTTGTGTTTGGACTCTGTCCAAGCAATGGTGGGGTCCTGACCGGCTCATTCGCCGGGGCTAGAAGCCTTACGCGAATCAGGATTCCGCCTGGCCTTTTAAGGGGCCGTTTCAAGAGCGGCCTTCAACACATCGCGCATTAACAGGTCCCCATGAGTTAGGTATTCGAGTCAAACTCAATTACGACCGTACAGCCGGGACACTTAGATGTTATCACGCAAAGGGAGTGTTCGCAATGGGGGTGGTTGGTCGAGACGGATTTTCAAGTGTGAAGAAGAACAACCAGAAAATTAAATTTGCAGATATTGCCCCCTTAAGGATATACTATCCCCTTCGTAGAGGAGATTTACCTTATATGATTACTACAAATGATTTACGGCCGGGGACGTGTTTCAAGTACGATAACCAGCTCTGGAAAATAACCGAGTTTCAGCATGTAAAGCCTGGGAAGGGTCCGGCGTTTGTGAGGGTGAAGCAGCTTAACCTTCGAACCGGTTCGATTGTGGAGCGGACATATCGCGCTGGCGAGAAGGTCGAGAATATACGTGTGGAAAGCCGCACCATGTCGTACTTATATCATGACGGCACGAATTACATTTTTATGGATAATGAGAATTACGAGCAGATCGGTGTCAGCGAAGCATTGGTGGGCGACAGAGCGGGATTTCTGCTTGAGAATACGAATTCGACAGTGCTGATGCACGAGAATGAGATACTTGAGGTTACCCCGCCGATATTTCTTGAAGTAAGGGTCGTGAAGACCGATCCGGGCGAGAAGGGTAATACGGCAACGGGTGGGACAAAGCCGGCGACAATCGAGAGCGGAGCGAAAATTTCGGTGCCATTGTTTGTAAACGAGGGCGAAAAAATAAAAGTCGATACCCGCGATGGACGGTATATCGAGCGGGTTAAGGAATAGCTTATTAAAGCGGTTCAGATCGGGGAAAGAAGTATTCCCTTAATGGAAACCCAATTCGTTGCCATCGGTTGGAACAGCAGACTCAAGCTGATCGGACATCGATATTCAAGGCCCGATAACTACATTGGATATTAAAGGTATAAGACAGGTATTTTTGGAATGAAATTACCCACAACAAGCGATGAAGCCGCAGCTTTGATTGACCAGACTCTCCTGCGTCCGGAGCTTCCGGAATCGACTTACAAGCAGTGGCTGAACGAAAATTCAAAAAGGAAATTCAAGGCGCTGTTTGTCCCGCCCATGTATGTCTCGCTGGCGTCGATGTACTGCATCGAAACTGAAACCCGTGTGGGATCGGTGGTCGGTTTTCCGCTCGGGTTCGCAATCCGCCATACGAAAATCCAGGCGGTGAAGGACCTGATCGATCGCGGGTGCGAGGAAATCGATTTTGTCGTTAATATTTCACACCTGAAATCCGGCAACGACTCGGAATTTGTGGGGGAGCTGAGAGACCTCAGGATATACGCGGACAATAGGGAGACGATTCGGAAGGAGCGGGTAATACTGAAGGGGATAATCGAGTGTTGTTATCTTAACGAAGCCGAGAAACGGTGGGCGGTCGAGCATCTTGCGAGGACGGGGATCGATTATGTGAAAACATCTACGGGATTAGGGCCGAGCGGAGCGACTGTATCGGATCTGCAATTACTACAGGCGTCGTCGCAGGGACGTGTCGCGATCAAAGCGTCGGGTGGAATCCACACAAGGGCGGATTTCGAGATGATGTTAAGCGCGGGCGCGGACAGGATAGGGACGTCGAACGGCGCGGATATTATCGCGGAATACATATCGCTTCCGGAATTTTAGTAACCACAATTGAACTTGGAAGATAATGGTACAATAAACTGGCTACCGGGAAAATTGCCCGTGGTGGGTATCCGGTATTTTTTGTATATTGGGGATTGATGCAGGCTGGAAGTTGAGTAGATATGCAGACTGAAAGTCCGCATTACGATATGGCGAGTAACAATACAATAAATATTCAAAAGGATTCAGGTCCGGAAAAAAACAATAAAAGGCTCGACCTTGTGCACGGGCCGATTTTATCCACGACGATGAAACTTGCCGTCCCAATTATTCTGTCCCAGTTTCTTCAACTTGCGATCGGTATCGCCGATATCGTGATGATCGGGCATATTAAGTTACATGCAAAGGAAGCCCTCGCAGCGCTTGTCACATCGAATAACCTGCTCGGATTGCTGATGGCCATCGGATTCGGAGTCGGGTTCGCGACGATTACGCATGTATCGCAGCACACCGGCGCCGGACGCGAAGAGCATGCCAGAAGGTCGGCGTCGCACACGCTGATGATCGGGTTGATATTAGGAATTATCATGATCGTTCTAGCGAAACTGTTCCTTCCGAATCTTGTCGGCTTTTTTAATTCCGAGCCAAGAGTGACCAACTTCGCGATGACCTATACCAGGATAATTTTCGATTTCATGCCGCTTTTTTTTCTTTTATATCTCGGAGTCTCCATTATGCAGGGGCTTGGTGATACGGTCACCCCATTATTTATTATGATATTTACGAACGCGGTTAATATACTTCTGAACTACATGCTGATCTATGGTAAATGGGGAGCGCCGGAGCTTGGAATTGCGGGGTCAGCGATCGGGTCAACTATCGCAAGGGGTCTTGGCACACTTATAATTTTGGTTTTCCTGATGTCCGGAAAATACAGGATGAAAATAAGGATTCAGGATTTCCGCCCGTATTTAAACGAGTTTCAGGCGATTTTAAGGCTGGGCATCCCGAACAGCATTCAAACACTGTCGCGAAATATAAATGTCCTGTTTTTGTACAGGATTCTTTCCTATACCTATCTCCCGACTGTCGCGCAGGCTTCGCTTGGGGTAGGATTCAGCTCCGAAGCGATAGGGTTTATTCCTCTGATGGGATTATTCACCGCGACAGGGACTATGGTCGGGCAGAACCTTGGCGCGGGGAATCCTGAACGAGCCGAGCAGGCGGCATGGTCCGCGTGGAAGTCCGGGTTGTCTCTGATGGTAATTATCTCCCTCCTGTTTTTGCTGATACCGGACAAGATCGTCGGGGCGTTCAACACGGATCCATCGGTAATACAATCCGGAAGCTGGTACCTTCGAATAAACGCGATCACGCAGATTTTCCAGTCCGGTTTTGTATTTGTCGGATGTTTGCGTGGAGCAGGAGACAGCATGCGTCCTCTGGGCGCGCATTTAATCGGCAACTGGATTATCAGATTGCCGCTTGCGTATTTTTTGTCCACATATACCGGATTGGAGGAATGGGGCGTATGGCTCGCGATGGCGGTGTCTGCGTCGATAGAGTGCACGGTTTATTTGTATCTGTTTATGAAAGGGGACTGGAAAAAGATGGGAATCAGGTAGTGCAAGTAGTAGATCATTCAATACCTGTATGCACCGCGACCCCGAAGGCGATGATAGGAGTCGTCGTCATCGGTGGAATCGTCGGTTTCAGAATCATCGTCTGATGAGGTTTCGTCCGAGGAATCGTCCGATGCGGTCTCCTCCAGCGGGACCGAATCCCATGCGCTGCCAGTATCCCCGTCATGGTTGATCACCAGCGGGGTCCCGACAAGGTCGAAAATTCCCACATCCACCATGGTTCCATAATCCGGATACTTGACTGCTGGAAGGTCGCGACCGGAATAGTACGCGAGAATTCCGTCCATAACCCCGAGCATGATATTTTTTGAGTAAAGGCGCGATGAGTCGGTCAGGCGCGCGTAATCGACCGGGTTAGTCATGAACCCTCCCTCGACGAAAACCACCGGAATGCCATCGGCTTGCCTTAGAATGTACAATCCGCGCTCATCCTCGACCGGGCCAAGTCCCGGTACACCCGTCCGCGCAGCGACTCCGCGATGCACAAGCCGGTAGAGCGGCATGAAATTTTCGTCGCTAAAAAGGAATAACGATCCCTGCAACGCGGTTGGTTCCTCAGTAGAATTATTATGGATGCAGACATACATATCGACCGGGGACTGGCGCGCGATACTTATTCTGCTCGGAAGCGTTATGTATTCGTCTGCGGTGCGAGTCATAATAATGTGCGCGCCCTGCTCCTCAAGGTACTCCTTAAGGTACATCGCCATCTCGAGATTGAGGTCCTTTTCATTGACTGTTGGACCTTCGGCTCCGGAATCCCGACCGCCATGTCCGGGATCGATACAGATTGTTTTTCCGATTAAATCGCCTTTCAGGAGTCTGACGATAATTTTTCCTGCAGCGGGATCGGACTGAAGATCATATGCGACCACACGGCCCATATCGAATACAATCCTGGTGGTATTCTCATCGAATTGCCCGATACGAAGTCCGGAAATTTCACCAAGGCCGGTTAAATTTCGTTCTCCATGACCCTGAAGGACAGTGCCTTTCAGATCCAGTACGATCCGCATCCCGTCGCCGGCGATTGTGAAATCGCTGACTTCCTGAAACGCCGGCGCTGTGATGGTCGCCGTTATCTCGCCCTCGGGATTCATCTCGAACGCGACATCCCATCCGAGTTGCGACAACGGGATATTATCGCCGTTATCAGGATTGGCAGGGACAGGATTCTCGACCGGAACGACCGGAGCCGGGGGAACTTCGATCGGTATAGGTGCAGGTGGACTGATAGGGGGATTCACGAGCGGGTTTTGGAACAATGGATTTCCAGCCGGCTCGACAACCTCATTATCAGGCCGAACTTCAGGACCCTGTTGGATATCAACATCGGGATTCGAAGGGGGATCGACAGGGACAGGGTTGGGATTGGGATCGGGAATGACCGGTGCAGGTGGATTTACAGGATCCATGGGCTGATGGAGGATATTTATATCGGAACATGGGGTGGCGCCGGTAATATTGCTGCCGATAAGGACCGAAAGGCTTTTGTTGTCGGGGAAAACCGTATGGCCGGGTGCGGGATCGGAAGCCCATTCGAAAACGACCCTGACAATGGGAGGATCGTCCTGCCATTGGCTTGCGCGAAGTTGTCTCACTCCGCTTACTCCGATGTCTGTCCCATTAACCGCAAGGGTATCGCCATCGAGATATGAGCCTGAGATATCGATTACGCGCCGGGGAGGGTCGGCTAATTCAAAAGCCTGATAAACGGGGGCGATCGATGATTCAATTTGCACGTAATTG
Organism: bacterium; assembly: GCA_026394215.1. GTDB lineage: Bacteria > JAJVIF01 > JAJVIF01 > JAPKYR01 > JAPKYR01 > JAPKYR01. Next base: position 16,786 of record JAPKYR010000159.1, on the reverse strand, counting down.
CCGCAGGGGCTTATTGAAACAACCAGCGGATAAAGGAATAAATCCCCGCTTTCAACGTCCATCTTTGATGTGACGCCGAGTGCCTTACTGATAAATTCTTCTGGTGCATACCATTCTCCATTTTCGTAAATAAGATTGTGCCTGAAATCTATTCCATTGTTACCAATGTTTAATGTGTGGGAATTGGGATCGACAACGATTGTACCGTGGATAGTCCCGCCAAGAATCAGGCGGGTACCGTCGTAAAGCGAATTGACTCCAAGGCGGCTTTCAATATCGGAGAGGGCGATAAAAATCCCTCCGTCTCTTGAAATATACGGGTGAGCACAGACTGTTCCGCCGAATGTAACCGTTTCAGCATGCAAAATCGTGGAGGAAGCAAGCAAAAGCATGACGCTTAGCAGGGCGATGAAAAAAGCATGTATCGCCGGCTTTTTTGTCACACGCTGTCTCCCGAAGTTGAATTTATACCGGTATCCGGGACCTGAGTCGAATATTCCAGATTCCAGCATGTCTCATTAGAGACCGGAGCCAGGTTGCCGAAACGCAGATAATCGGTAAGGTCGCGTCCGTTCAATTTGATATTTATATCAGTTACGCCGCAGCATGCTTTCAGAGTGAGGTACACGGCGCGCCGGAAGGTGTTGACGTCATAATTCATGAATGCGGTTTCGGCGGAAGGCACGGTAATGTCGACATTTCCGATTCCGTTCTCGACAACCAGACGCTCGAGGCGGTACCCATTCGGGGCGATCGGATTCGGAGGGGGATACGTAAGCCGCGGGGGATCGCCAAGTAATTTTTCAACCGCGACACTTGCGTCTTCCGCGTCGATAGGGGTCTCGATTGAGAGCGGCAGAAGGTATCGCCCGGATGAATCAAGGAACCATGATGGCACCCATTTCGATTCGCCTTCGATTCCGGAATCCGAAACCCGGTTTATATATAGCGGTGGTTTCAAGGGCTCAGTAAGGTCGATTCCTTCCGGAGTGACGTCCTGAGGCGCACCATCGATTGTGATCCTGACTGAACCGCATTCACCGGCTGCGGCGACTGTAAGTGTAAGGGCGTCGAAAAGGTCGGTTTCACGCCTCGTGCCACTCATGTGCGCGGCTATTTCCGCCGGGAAATCTACAATCGCGACATCCCCGCTGGTAGTCACGCCGGGGACGGGGATATTCGCGGGATAAATACGCGCGAGGTAAGGATCATCGGGTCCTGTCGCCCATTCCTTTACAGCGCGGTCGGTCAGGTTTTCGCCTTGTTCTAGCGTGATATTCCTATGCACAGGGACCAGGAATGCGACCGCGTTATCGTAGAAATAGAGTTCGACACATACGGTGCGTTCGGTAACCGGAATCAAAGGGATACCCGGGCGTCCGAAAAAATTCCAGATGGAGTAACCCCCATAGCCAATCAGGGCAAGGATAACGAGGACAATGACAGTTGTCGCGCCGCGCCTGAAGGCTAAGGCGCGCGCCTTGTCATTTTTGCTGACTTTTTTCCCGGACTTCGACGAGCTCGAAGGTTTATTCTGACCCTTTGTTGAAGCCACGCAGAAAGAAGCTCCTTCCAGAGCAGCTTTAAAGCCTGCTAAATTACATTAATATCTTCTTTAATTATGGATAAGGGTTGAACTTGATTTATGATGATTTGCATCCGTAATTCAATAAACCGTAGCATGCGACTCCGTCGCATGATTTTTCGTAACGCGTGCATCCTGCGCGTGATTGAATTTTTTATGCGCCGGAGTCGCATGCTACGAAAAACACCCCTTCAGACTTGGATTATTTTTAATAAGAATCTATAATTATGTATGAAAAGCAACACTCAATTCTTTTTATCGCCGGAGGTTTATATGAACAGGTGGACAGTGTTACTCGGCATGGTAATTCTGTTAGTGCTGCTATGCACAGGTTGCAGTAGCGGCGACAGGAACCCATCTGCACCGGATACCCAGGTCGGAATGACGTCTGATACCGCATGGTTTGAACAGAATCCCGCCAAGACATATCTTCTCGGATATTTTGACTGCCAGCTCGATGTTGAGAACAAGACGATTGAAATTGTCCCGAACCGGACGGTCGATTTCACACTCAACCTTGTGCCTTTTCTGAACAAGATGAACATCCCAAAGTACGGAATCACGTTCGATTCCGTCGCCTTTCACCAGGACGATCCGTCATTCCTTGGCGTCGATGTGGAGTTCAGCATCTACCACCCGTTTCCGGGATATGACCAGTACCAGGGATATGATGTGATGGGAGTTGTGATCGGCGACGGTTCTTCTACACTCGATTATCAGAACCTCCGGGTCGCCGAACATGGCATGGATTTGTATATGACCAATGCCGACGGGTACACGCGGTGGTTCAACCCGTCGGAATTCACCACGGAATTGATTTTCGGATGGGCGCCGGGGGGGTACCAGAATTTTGAAGGTAACGCGACTCTGAATCCTTACAAGTATTATGCGAAACATCTTGAGAAGGATCAGGACCTGTGGTTCTTCCTGACAGTCGGACCGAATTTCGATGGTGTATTCGAAAATGGAGTCGGACGGACGATGAAACTTGAATTCCCGATGCCGGATCCGGGTCTTAAATTCAGTTATGCGGTCGTGCTCGCGTGGGAAGATGAGGGGGACGGACCATATCATCCATATCATCGCGATGAGGCGGTAGCGGCAAAAATTACTCAGACACCCGACCTTTACTTTAATGAAATCGATGGCTCCGGCGGGGACCTTATCCTCGATATCGACCTGTTCGCTTGGAAAAAGCAACCGACAACGATCAGACTTGAATCCGGCGTTTTACAGAATGTGATGCCGTTCAACGCCGCGACATACGCATCACCCGGAGGAGAAAATTATTCAACTTACCATATCGAAATCCAATCCGATCCATTTGTCGGGACCGATCACGAGGCGTGGGTAATCGCCGAGTATCCCCAAAGCGATTATTCCAATAAACTTGTGGGAGTCCCTCACGGGGAAGGACCTCTCGCGTCTTTTTTCAGAATCCCGCTGACAATTGCAGAATCACCATATAACCAGCCTCCCGAATGCGACCTGACTTCGGACCCGGGTGTGGATTACGAAGGTCCACTACCGGTAACGATCACGTTCGACGCTAACGGTTACGATCCGGAAGGCGGGCCGCTAATTTATCAGTGGAGCGAAAATGGAACCGACTGGGAATCGGATGCGGTGACAAAGGATTATGAATATACAACGAACGGCTATTATTCGGTATATGTGAAAGTTACGGATATTGAATACGATTACACAATATGCAGCATTACCGATTTTCTTGTAAACCAGCCGCCGGAATGCGTTCTGGTATCCGACCCGATACTCCCATACTCAGGCCTGTTGCCTGTCGATATCGAGTTCGACGCGTCCGGTTCGTTCGATCCCGATGGGGATGCGATTACATTCGCGTGGGATACGGATGATGACGGGATTTTCGATGACGGCAGCGATCCGACTGTAACGGTGCATTACGATACAGAGGGCACATACACGGTTTGTGTCAGGGTGACCGATGCATACGGCGCGCAATGCGAGTCTTGTTTCGATGATTTCCACATAGTCGAAGCGCTCGATCATCCGTGGCCGAGTTGGATGGGCGGCGATCTGAACCAGTGCGCGAGCAAGTATGTCGGATACGGCGATTCGACAAAATCGGGTACCCCCAAGTGGGTATTTCCGGCAGAGGAGCAGGGAGAGGAGGGCTGCGTAATCGCAAGCGATGGTTCTATTTACTTCACAATACGGAACTGCGCATTGTATGGGGTTAATCCGGATGGCTCGCTGAAATGGGAATTCAAACCGCTCACGCCATGGGTGAGTTTCTGTCCGGCTCTCGATGCTGACGGTTATGTCTATACCTGCATGGGAAGCCCAACCGCGAATTATCTGTACAAAGTGGATCCGGTGGACGGATCGCAGGTCTGGTCATGCTACCTTAGCGCTACCCCATGCTATGCCAGCTCACCATCTATCGGACACGATGGTTCCGTTTATGTGACATATAGCTCAGCGTATGACTCAGGCTATATCCAGCAAGTCCATCCTGATGGCACTAAAGGCTGGAGCTACTGGATTCCGGCTTCGTCATATTCTAATCCCTGGCAGCTTGGCACGGCGATTCTTCCGAACGGGAATATAATCGCGACAGGCGGCACATGGGGAAAGATTCTCTGTTTCGAGCCGGAAGGCGGCGGCACTCCCCTTTGGGAATATCAGCACTCCTGGTGGATACTTCATACACCTGCCGTTGGTCCTCAGGGAAATATCTATTTCACGGACTATGAGGGATTTAGTATTAACGCGATTGACGAAAACGGCGATTTCCTCTGGGACTATAACACCAGTTTCTACATGTGGGCGTCGCCTGCGATCGACCCGAATACCGGAAATGTCTTCGTTGGCGACCGTCTGGGGCATTTCAGGTGTTTCAGCCCTGACGGCGATGGGGCTGGAAACGGTGAAGTACTATGGGACCATGTTTTCGCGAGTACCGGAATCGACGGCACAGCGGCGATTGACGCGAACGGCGATGTATATGTCGCTGTAGGGCATCAGCCGGGCGCGCCATTTGTCGGTTTGGTTAAAATGGACGGCGACAACGGCGATATCCTTTGGCAATCCGATGATCTCGGCTATCTTGTTACACACGCGCCGTCGATCGGAGCGGACGGGACGATATTTATGACCGGGCATTACGCGGCATCTGCGCTTTATGCATGGGGGGATTAGAGTAGTTTTCTTTATCTACTGAAGTTATAATGCCATATGGGAATTTTAATTTTATGGAAAAGACTCTGGAGATTCTAAAATCACTTGAAAGTAGGGGCATCTTTAAAAAGTATGCCATTGGTGGCGGCATCGCAGCCACATATTATGGCGAACCCACAATGGCATATGATCTGGATTTGTTCGTATTTTTTCCGACCGGCAAAGACGACCTTAACCTTTTAACTCCAACATACAATTATCTTACCGGCCTTGGATATTCGATAGAAGGTGATGGGATATTAATAGAGGGAGTACATGTTCAATTTTTACCGGCATATAATCCCCTGATTGAGGAAGCTGTTGAAGAGTCAATATCTGTAAAGTTTGGCAGCACCAATGCTCAAATCTTTTCTCTTGAATACCTTATGGCGATTATGGTTCAGACATTCAGGCCCAAGGATAAAATTAGAATTGAGAATTTATTGGAATTAATCGGGCAACCTGACGCCAGACTTAAATTTGATTCCGGTAAATTTTCCGATATCTTAACCAGATATGGTTTGAGGGAAAGATGGGATGACTTCATCAAAGGAAATTAAAAATCCAGGCGAAATCGACTGGCTGGAAAGGGCGAGAAAATCCAAACTCGCGCATCGTGTCGCGCTCGCTAATCTCCCATTTGAGGATAAGATTCGCATTGTTGTCGAACTACAGAAAATAGATAATGAGCTTGCCAAGGCAACAGGAAGAAAAACCGGGCAAGTTTGGGAGATTTAAATTCTGGTTGTAATTTCTTACACCTTCACCGGAATCTTCGGCGGTACGAACAGCCTTCCCATACCAAGCGCTTTTTCGTCGAGGCCGAGTGCCAGTCCCATAAGCTGAGTGTAATAAGCGACCGGCATTTCTTTTTTCATGCCGTATTTAGCCTTGATCTTATCCTGGAAGCATTCGAGGTTGAAATTGCATAGCGGACATGCGGTCGCGATAACGTCGGCGCCCGCTTTTTCCGCTTCCTTCAGGAGGATGTAATTAAGTTCCTTCCCCGCGCCGGTCGACCAAGTGAGCATTCCGCCGCAGCATCGTGTTTTGCACGACCAGTCGACAGGTGTTGCCCCCATCGCCTTCAGAATGTTGTCCATAGTGACAGGAGTCGCGCGCTCCTCAAATTCCGAATATGGCCGCACGATCTGGCAGCCGTAGTAAGACGCGACTTTCAGGCCTTCGAGCGGTTTTTTAGTCATCGCCTTCAATTTATCAAGCCCGAAATCATGCGCGAACACGTCGAGGGGATTTCGTACCTGGCACTTTCCCTTGTACTCAAGATCCGCCGCGGCGAGCGCTTTCTTGATTTTGCCGCCGATCTTCGGATCGGATTCCGTGTAATGTTTCGCTTTCAAAAGCCCCAGATAACATGCGCTGCACGGAGCGACAATATGGATCTCCTCATCAGCAGGATACTGGTCCTCCGCAATCGCGAGGTTTCTTGCGGCAAGCGCGAACGCTTTCGCCTCATCGACAGCCATATAGGCCGTTGCGCCGCAGCAGTTCCAGTCCTTAAGCTCTTCCATCTCGATATTCAGAGCCTTGAAGACCTCGACGATCGACTCGTCGTATGCTTTTCCCGTGCCGCCCGCCGAACATCCCGGATAATATATGTATCTCATGACTTTTCCTTCCGATCAGTGTGATGAAACGCCCGCTTCCTTTTCCTCTTCCTTATCAAGCCTGTCGCATGCGTCCATAATTGTTTTCAGATCGCCTTTCTTGCCGGTTCCGACTTTGATAGGGTCGGGAAGGAGCGACAACCTTCCCTGGGCAAAAAGTTTCAGCCCCATCGGCGCGAGATCCAGTCCTCTCAGCCAGTTGGTTTTCAGTATGACCAACGCCATAAGCCATGTTTCCTGGCTGCGCCCGAGTTTCATAACGATATTGAAAAATTCCCTGTCGAGAACCGGTAGAGGCATCGACCGAGGCGTATGTCCCGCGTCGAGTGCCTGCTGCTTGAGAGCGTACATCACGTCGGTGATTTTGATTTCCTTCGGACATTCCACAGTGCATTCATAGCAGGAAGCGCATAGCCAGATAGTATCGCACTTGAGTACGTCGGTTTTATTGCCGGAGCGGACCATGGAGATAATTTTCCTTGGGCCAAGATCCATGTATTCGCTCAATGGGCATGTGCCGGTGCAGTTTCCACATTGTATGCAGCGTCGGAGGTTTTCGCCCCAGGCTTTGCGCGTCATTCTTCTTGGAAATTCCGGATCGAGTTCGGCCTGGTCGAGCACAGGGCGTTCCTGGGCATTTTGCATTTCAAAACTCCTTAAAGCAAAAACTACATATGGATGCAATAAAAAAAGCGGTACAGAAACCCGCTTGCGAGAAATTTCACAAGCTGGCATGCGCCTGTATTTTACCATGTTTAAAGGTCCAGCGAAACAATTTTACAAAATGAACCAAACAATATTACAAAAAGGAACCAAAAAAATAATGGAATTGGCTTGAATAAACCGCTGGGGAACGAAAATCCGGGTCGATATAGTTTCTTAAGCGACTTCCGCCATGACTTCCTGAAGCGCATTTAAGATACGCGCTGGTTTTACCGGTTTAACCAGATATTCGCAGGCGCCGTAGTTCAATGCGGTAAGGACGGTGGATTTATCCATTATACCTGAGATGATAATCACTTTTATCTCGGGATCGATTTCCTTAAGTTTCTTTGTAAGGTCGAGACCGTTCATCCGGGGCATGTCGATATCGACAATCGCGACTTTGGGTTTGATTGTCATAAATAAACGGAGCGCATCGATCCCATCATATGCTTCCCCTACCACAGTCAGCCCGGAATGCTGCACCAGGTCCTTGAGAATGCGCTGCATGACAGGACAGTCGTCGACAAGGAAAACACCTTCACGTTCTCCCAGTTTTAATCGTGCGCGACTAATGTCAATATTGTCCTGCACGCCGGTCGGATTCTGCTTTCCCTTGGATTTGTTTACTTCAGTCTCAAGACCCTCGATTTTTGTCAATAACCGGGTGATGTTATCATCTCGTTTCAAGACAAGGGCAAGGAGGTTTTCGATAATCTCGAGAATCTCATCTTTCTTCAAATTTGATATTAGTGTTTCCAAAAATTCAACCTCCGACTCAAGTGACGATATCTGATTTTCGATTCACCGAGTATCATCTAATATATATATCGCTTTTAATGTATGTGCTGGCTTTATCTGATTTTATCCGGACAATTGAAATCAGCCTGTTTGTCTTATAGAAAATTAATATGATCTGGTTAGATACAAAATAAATAAATAAATCCGGATTGGAAAAATTGCACGGGACTCTTTTCTACCTCCACTTACAAATCATACGCTCCCATCAACATCTCCCGTCTCCACGGTTTCAGCGTCCTCAATACCTCCGACAACACTTCCCTCGATCCCGACGTTATCCCCGCGAGCGCAAGCCTCGCCGATGCCGCCAGCGCGACTCCGTCAAGATCCGCCTCCTCGTACCGATGAAGCGTTTCCAGCAGATTCAGTATCCCCACCGCCCTCCGAAACATATACACCGACTCCCTCCAGTTATTCGGATCGATCTCAAGCCCCGACGTCTGGCGCGAAATATATCTGTACACCGACATCGCATCGAAAAATGAAAATCTCATCACGGGAATCCCGAACATCCCCACGCTCCAGTGGAACGCCGCGACCGGGTTGAATATCGGCGAAAGCAATTCCGGCGCTAAATACATCAGCGGTACAATCTTCTGCAGCGGATACCTCACGTTATAAAATCTCCCGACAGATTTCCTTATCTCGATCCTCGGTTCCATCGTGACATATAGCAGTATCGCCAGATACCCGACCACGCCCCCGATCGCGCCCATCAGTAATGGCACACCTTCAGGGGAAAACGCCGCCGCAACGATAAAAATTATTCCCGAAACGGAAGTGTAAATCACATATCCCCTCGAAAATCCATCCGCCAGATGACACAACGCCGCCCATCCCGACACCGCCCCCAGCACCAGCGACATCCACGTCGATCCCTCGTACGCAGGCGACATCCACGACCCGACAATCGCGCAGATCGCAAGGATATACTTCGACCACCCCAGGATGATCCGATGTTCGTTCACCGCACGATATGATGCTTTTAAGTCTTGCATTCCAGAAAAATTCCCGAATTCCCCTTTTTTCCCACCCTATCTATTTTGATACTCTATGTCCGCCTTTGCATAAATCTCGCCCTTGATTCCCCACTCCGTCGGCTGATTTACCGTAAATCGATAATATTTATCATGAAAATCGTACGCGTTCACCCAGTCGTCATGGAACAATCCCACCGACAAAAAATGCTCGCCCTTCAACAATGGCAGGGCAGGGAATGTGATCTTGATCCGCCCCGACCCCTCGACCGGCGCGTCGTACGGCCTCAGAATCGGCCCGATAAGCATACGCCCGTCGAACGCATGAAACGCAAGATACAGCGAATGGCTCTTCACCGGTTTGTTCGCCGCATATTCCACCACCACATCCATATCCTCCCCAGCCGTGAATAAATATTTCTCCTCGCCCTTAGGATCGTAAAACCGCACCTTCTCGATCGTCATCTCCCCCGATCCCGACTTCTCCTTCTGCATCGCGTCCTGCATCCGACCCTTCGAGTGCATATCCTCCCTGCGAATCTGCAAGTCATGCATGTAAGCCTTGATAATTTCGGTCGGATCGCCCTGCCCGCGGACTTTCCCCTCGTCGAGCCATACGACCTCATCAGCGAACGATCCCACCACCGATAGATCGTGCGAAACGAACAAAATCGTCCGCCCCTTCTCCGCGAACGACTTTATCGCCATGAACGATTTCTTCGAAAAATTCAGATCCCCGACTCCCAGAACCTCATCGATCAGAAGCACCTCCGGATCGATACTCATCGCGACCGAAAATCCGAGCCGCACGACCATCCCCGACGAGTAGTTCTTGATCGGCGTGTCGAGAAATTTCTCAAGCCCCGAAAATTCCACAATAGTGTTGAACTTCGCCTTCATCTCCTTGCGCGTAAGTCCGAGGATCGATCCGTTCAGGAAAATATTCTCGCGGCCCGTAAGTTCCGGGTGAAATCCCGCGCCAAGTTCGAGAAGCGCGGCGACATTTCCGTTGACCTTGTACGTCCCGCCGTCCGGACGGTAAATCCGCGACAGGACCTTGAGCAGAGTCGACTTCCCGCTCCCGTTCGGCCCGATGACGCCGACCACCCGTCCCTGATTGACTTCCAGGTTGACCCCGTCGAGCGCCCATAGTTTTTCATACCTCGACCTCTTCATCATAAGGAAACGCTCGACCGCCGACTCGGTCTTGGACGTGTAGAGCCGGAAGCACTTGGACAGGTTATGTATCTCAATCGCGGGCATGTGGTATAGGGGGAATTATAGCATGAAGGAGGGGGAGGTTATATCTTTTTACTTTTACCGCTATTCGGATGAATCGGAAATAAAATCTAAATTTTCTCATAATTTACGTCAGCTTTAGGCCTTCTCAACCGTTTTACCATAAGCAGGGCAAGATATTTTAATTTAAAAGGAGGGTTAATTATGGTAAGATATCAAACACAATTAAAGTTTCCCTTACCAAGGAAGAGGGACCATGATATAGTGCCGAAACGTTCTAACATTTCATCGAAATATCTCGATTCTATTATCTTAGGAGATTGCCTGGATATCCTTCAAGATATGCCTGATAATTTTGTTGATTTGGTTGTAACGTCACCGCCATATGCCGATAGAAGATCAAAAGTCTATGGCGGCGTCAAGCCCAGAGATTATGTTGGGTGGTTTTTACCTATCTCTGATCAAATTCTAAAAGTTCTCAAACCAACAGGCTCATTTGTTCTCAATATTAAGGAAATTGCTGTAAATGGTGAAAGGCTTACGTATGTGATTGAACTAATTCTTCAAATGAGGAATCAAGGGTGGCTATGGACCGAAGAATACATCTGGCATAAGAGGAATTGTTATCCTGGCAAATGGCCTAATAGATTCCGGGATGCTTGGGAACGTTGCCTGCATTTTACGAAGGGTAAAGATTTCTCAATGTACCAAGAAGAAGTAATGGTCCCTATGGGTGATTGGAGTCAATCTAGATTAAAAAACCTAAGTGAAACAGATAAAATACGTGATAATTCGAAGGTTGATAGTGGATTTGGAAAAAATGTATCCAATTGGATTGGGAGAGATAAAGTATATCCTACCAATGTCTTACACTTAGCTACCGAATGCGGAAATAAGAATCATAGTGCCGCATTTCCTGTTTCTTTACCATCATGGTTTATTAAATTATTAACGAAAGAGGGAGACATCGTACTTGACCCATTCATTGGCTCGGGTACTACAGCCGTTGCATGTAAGAGTCTTAATAGGCACTTCATTGGAATTGATATTAATGCTGCTTATGTTGATTTAGCAACAAAACGAGTGAAATCAAAAATGGAAAAGGGAAGAGAATGCAATGAATGAGAAGGACCTTGAGGGGATCATTAAAAATTGCTTGGCAAATTTTTATGCGCGTAGAAAATCTAGTTTGAATGACTTGGATTTCACGAAGGTACTGAAGCGAAAAAATCCTTATATGTTTAGGGCGAAAGGAATACCAAATGTCGGTGAATTAGTTGGGGAATTATTAAATGCTTATGTTTCTTCATCGGATGAATCAATGTTTGGTGATGAGTTTTTTGAACCAATTTGCCAGGCTGCATCAAATGCCAATATCGCTGCTTCAAAGGGGGTAGATTTTATAATTGAGTCAAGTGATTCTTACCAGGCTATCTCTCTGAAATCTGGTCCGAATGCATTCAATTCCGACCAAGTATCCAAGCTGAATCAACGATTTGAGGAAGTGGAGGGATCTTTAAGAGCAACATTAAGGAGGGTAAAAAAATATTTTGTTCCTATAATGGGTTGCGGGTATGGAGTAGTTAATTCAGAGCCAACATCAGCAAGGAAATATTTTAAATTAGCAGGACAGGCATTTTGGACAAAAATTACTGGTGACGAACAATTCTACCAAAAGATGTTAACATTCATGGACAACGAACCAGATATTCATTATTTGGAATTTAAAGAATTATGGGATAAAAAATTTAACTTGTTTGTAAAAATGTTTACCATCAATTTTTGTGATGGTGAGGGCAACATTCTATGGGAGAAACTACTTCAATATAATAGTGGATCTGAAAAAATATCACTTAAAAAGTAATTCATTAACTTTCTGTCAGTATCTCACCCAGGAACTTGTTAGCAGGGCGTTATAAAATAATTCAAAATCCATAAAAAAAAATTTCCTTGCTACTCCCTAAAAAAACGCAGGGGCCGCATTTGGCGACCCCGCTCGCCGAAGCTACGGGGGGATGCTCGTAATATACCAAATGCCAGGCTCCGAAAGCCTTCCCCCTCAAAAATCCCCCATAAAATCTATAAATAAATTAAAAAAATTTGATTTTATTCTTAAATATGCTATAATAAGAATCAAGTCTAGACATTCGGGACAGAATTTTCAATACGTGAAAACTGAGCCGCGAAGTCAGACACAGGAGACTTAATGAATATCTACGTAGGTAACCTTGGTTACGACGTGTCGGATGACCAGCTACAAGCCGCTTTCCAGGCTTATGGAGAAGTGGAGTCAGCCAGGGTTATCACTGATGGCGACACCGGCCGATCAAAAGGCTTTGGTTTCGTCGAAATGCCGGACAAAGCACAGGCTATGGCAGCGACAGACGCGCTGAATGGTACCATGCTCGATGGCAGAACAATTACCGTTAATGAGGCTCGCCCGAAAGCACCTCGTCGCGACAGCGGCGGCGGTGGCGGATATCGTGGCGGCGGTGGTGGAGGCGGACGTAACCGCTATTGATCCCTGCAACTTATAACGAGTAAACGATGCCCGGGAATTCATTTCCCGGGCATTTTTTGTTCTTCAGCAAGGTAAATCCCGGATAGCTGCTACCCTCCGCTAACGCTTCGGGCTAGCAGCTACCGGTATTTACAGTTGCCGGGATTTGAATGAGGGTATTTCCCCGGGGACACCTTATTTTTGCCTGTGATATTCCAGACTTATATTAACCTCTCGTCAGGCAAAAAAAGGTGTCCCCGCAGTTATTATAACGCCAAACAAGATGGGAAAATACCCCGTAAATCAATAAATAAATAATAAAAATTGGACTTTACCCTTGAAAATGGTATAATCCAGCCAAGTCACGACATTCGGGACAGATTTCAATTTTTAGTGAAACTGAGCCGCGAAGTCAGAAAAATAGGAGACTTAATGAATATCTACGTAGGTAATCTTGGCTACGATGTTTCGGACGACCAGTTACAATCCGCTTTCCAGGCTTATGGAGAAGTGGAATCAGCCAGGGTTATTACCGATCGCGACACCGGCCGATCAAAAGGCTTCGGTTTCGTCGAAATGCCAGATCAGAAACAGGCGCTTGCAGCAACAAACGCGCTGAACGGAACTGAGCTTGGTGGTCGAACAATTACCGTTAATGAGGCGCGCCCAAAAGAACCGCGTCGAGATGATCGACGTGGCGGCGGCGGCGGTGGCTATCGCGGCGGCGGCGGCGGTGGAGGCGGACGAAACCGCTATTGATACCTGCGACTTTTAACGAGTAAAAACTATGCCCGGAAATTCATCCCGGGCATTTTATTTTTTTTATGTCGCCGTTACAAACTTATTCGATTATAATCCCCACAAGCCGCGGGTGAAGATACTCCGCGGTAATTCTCATTACAGGAGCATGAAATGTTCAGTAAAATTTGGATCGCATTACTTTTCTGCCTAATTCTCATAATCCCGGCAAATGCCCAGATGCCGACAGGAAAAACCGATATTACCGGCTATTACACGCTGGATCTTCGCGGCGCAGGCGACTCATTCGATACCGCGGTATTTGAGGAGGTCGATTTCGGGCAGTTAAGCGGCAATGTGTCGGATGTGCTGCCAATCTTAATGCCCACGGACGCATGGTCGGAGTACGACCCGCCCGTGCAGGTATTCAGCAATAATAAAAATGTAGATAGAACCATGGGCGCTCCCGATATCAATATTTTCGTTCGCGACGGAGTAATTGTCGCAATCGACACGACTTATGGATTTGTCCCAGCCGGTGAGGAAGCCACGGCTGCCGATGAATCAGGCGACAGCTCAGAGGGTATGGACCTTAATGAGCTCAAGAATATGGTAATCGGGATCGTCGTCGACAGCTACGACGCGAGCCTGCGTGTGGACCCACTGGAAAGTATCACTGGAGTTTCGGAAATTCACGACATGTTCAGGGACGCCGATTCGGATGTCCTGGTTATCTATGAGAACCTGGGCACTCACGTAACATACATGACAGGCGATTTCTACAATGAATTCTTAAAAGCCGAAGAAGCGGCGCCTGCAAGAATCGCTTCCTGAAACGCGCAATTTATTATTCAGGCTTTCTCGCCAGAAACAGCGACAGCCGCCAGTCCTGGTAAATCCTGGTCGCGAATTCGAATCCCGCTCCCACCAGCCATGCTATTTGCTGTTCCGGAAGCGCCGGGATTTCCACAAGGCGTCCTTTCTTCACGTTCGCGTTTTTAACCTGCTCGAGCCGTTTCAAGAGCCTTTCGCCATCGGGGATATCGTCCACGACAGAATTCCGCTGGTACTCGCGGATATTCGCCGCGATCCGTTTAACCGGCTCCGGAAGCCTTTCCTCGGTTAAGTCGCAATGCAGAAACCATCCGCCCGGCTTAAGGATTTTCACGAGCCGGGTATAGACTTCGCGCAACGCATCGTGTGGAATGTAGCATAGCGATGCGTAATGAACGATAACATCCACATCCCCATCGATCGCATCCTCCCACCGGTCGCGGAAGTCTGCTTTTGCGAGCGTGATACGGTCGCTGAATTCTTCCAGATTAATCCTCGCTTCCTCAAGCATCGCGATTGACCCGTCGATCGCGACCACATGCGCTTCCGGGAAAAGTTCCAGTATCTGGCTCGTCAGCATACCGGTATGGCAGCCGAGGTCGAGAAATTTTTCAGGCTCCGGCTCGATTGTGTTCAGGATATCGAGAATGATCGAATGCGCCTGGTATCGCGACGGGTCCATCGCAGGCTGAAGCCTGTCATAGTGCGGCGCGAGCCAGTCGAAAAATCCCGACTCGCATGTTTTAGTGATTTTATTATGAGGCGAATCCGGCTTCTGAGCCTCTTTCGCATCCTGCATGAATATTTTCGAAGGGCAGAAAAAACCGTCAACTGTGTCTTTTTTATAAGTCATGGTAAATCCGCGACGCTCGGTAACCATCCTTGCGCCGCTTTCTCCTCTATGAATAATATCCGTATGGCGCCCCGCATATGACCATCGAAATGCGCTGAAACCCCGATGATTAAAGGCGTTTCAGGATGTTATGATGCGATTGTGTCGGATTAATCCAATCGTTCCCGGTTCTGATACATACACTACATTCTTTTCTGGTGTGGAATAAACCAGACACAAATCCCTGAATTATTGTGTTACACTACCCCCCTGCTATCATGAACGAACAAGTTAAAAAGCTGACCCTGGCGCATTCGCCCGACTCCGATGACGCGTTCATGTTCTGGGCGCTGGCGAAGGGTCATGTTAAAATCCCGGGGATCGATTTCGTGCATACTTTAAGCGACATCCAGTCTTTGAACCATGCCGCGGTGAAGCATACATACGATATAACCGCGATAAGTGTCCATGCGTATCCATACCTGGCCAATTACTACGCGTTCCTGAATTGCGGCGCGAGTGTCGGCGACGGTTACGGCCCGAGAATTGTCGCTGTGGAAAATATCGATTTGAATGATCTCCAGGGAAAAGTTGTCGCGATCCCCGGCTCCCTCACAACCGCCGCGCTTGTTTTGAGACTTGCCATTCCCGGTCTGAAAACCGAGGAAATGGCGTTCGACCGGATCATGGATGCGGTAAAAAACCGGGAAGTCGAGGCGGGTGTGATTATCCATGAGGGCCAGATCACATACGAAAATGAAGGCCTGCACTGTATATGCGACCTTGGCGAATGGTGGCGCAATGAAACGGGGCTTCCCTTACCCCTCGGCGCCAATGTAATTAAAATCAACCTTGGTTCTGAGATTCACGAAAAATCCGCGCGGGCGATCAGGGAGAGCATTCTCTATGGTTTTGACCATCGCGATGAGGCAATCGCCTATGCGAAAGACTTCGGACGCGACCTCTCCGATGAAAAAGTCGATGAGTTTGTAGGGATGTATGTCAACGACTATACTATCGACTGGGGCGATGCAGGTCGAAATGCGGTGCGCGAGTTGCTGTCGCGCGCTTCGGACGCCGGGATAGTCCCTGCTGTCGATGATTTCAGGTTTGTGGGATAGTATTTTTCAACAAACCAATCTTTTCGAGTCAAGATATGCACGACGGATTTCAAGATGACGATGTGGAGGATGTTGAGCCGGTATTCGATGCCGATGCGCATTTTTTCGCAGCGCTTCAGACATTAAATGTCGACGCTATCATGTCGTGCTGGAGCGAGTCGGACGAGGTTACGATCATTTTCCCCGGTATCGAGATTGCGAAAGGACCCCAATCCGTAAGGCTTGCGATAGAGACAATCACCTACCACACAAGTAAATTGAAGACGGTCATGCACCCGATCACGGTCATGCGTTTGGGCGACCTTGGCTGGACTTTCCTTGGGGGAACGGTGGTCACAACCCATGGTGACGAGACCCTGTCAATAGAAGTGTACGTTACGAACATTTACCATCGCGAATCCGACGGCTGGAAAATCATCCATCACCATTCAACCCCCGCCCCATCCCAACCTCCTTATTTCGAACAGAGGATGAATTAAGGTAAGTCAGTTCCGGGTGCGCCGGCTTTCCAGCCGGCATTATGCCGCTTAGAAAAGCGGCGCACCCGGATAGGGTGGGTGCATCCGGCAATTGATTTATTATCGGCATTAGGGATAATTGCCGAATAGAAAGGGATTGTTGAAAATTTACT
>JAPKYR010000015.1 GCA_026394215.1 bacterium | reverse complement strand
TCATGGTCAAGCCGACCGTAACTAGTTCCAGCGTCACGGGGACATATTACGGCGGTGCGGGTTCCGGTACCGTTGAGCTATCAATTGATCTTTGGGACTGGCAGGGCTGGGCTAACTATTCTTATGCAGATCAGATCGGGGACGTCAAATTATATTCTCCGGATGCGGAATTCCAGACTTTATCAGTTGTGGAGAGCGACGTCTCGAACATGACAACCCTGACTGTTACCGCTAAGGCGACCGAGGCAAAAACCGGGACTATTCCCGTGCTTATTGAAATACCCGCGCCCGGCACTTTATGGAAACAAGGGGTAAAAACCGCTCCTTCAGGCGAAGTGGCATCCTACGCTTTCGTTAACATCGAAGTTACCGAGATGACATGCGAGGGCGACCTCAATGTCAACTGCGATGATGCGGTCCCGATAAATTCGGGCGATTCGTTGCTGGGAGCGGTGTGTATGCCGCATGATCCATCGGATTACTATGTATTCACCGTCCCTTCAGGGCAGGTTATGGTCGGCACTATTAATCTTGATAATTTCCTGGCGACGGATAACGATCTGATTTTATATGACGGCTGTCCCGGCGATCCGATCGGATTCGCGATGACTCCCGGAACCGCCGGGGAATCGCTCGATGTGGGTACGCTGGAAAGCGGCTTTTATTACATCGCCGTGCTCCCGGGCGAACTGGCTGGCGATGGCGTCCAGGATTACAGCGTGTCATTGAATATTAACCTCCCGGCTGGAACATGCACGACCGACGATAATAACGATTCTTTGACCGCGACACAGATTGACCTTGTTGGGTCAAATACCGATACTGTATGCGCCGGTCAGGACCTTCGCGACTGGTACAAAATTACTGTCCCGATGTCAAAAACCGCAGGAGGTACTCTTTACCTCAATAACAATAGCAACGGGAATATCGACGTAAATATCTATGAGACGTATCCCGGCGACCCGATCTATGTCGGTGATAATACCGGAACGATGGACGAATATGTGATTGTAACCGCGCTCAGTCCGGGTACGCATTATATCGAGGTCCAGGCAATTGGCGCCGATCCCGAGGGTAATCGGGATTATTCAATGGATGTGGAACTATATACATCCGATTTTGTTTGTTCAGGCGGCGACGGCAACGATTCATACCTGGCTGCCGATGTTGTCGCGTTTGTAGATTCAATTTCCGATTCCGTCTGCTTTCCGGCTGACCCCGACTGGTTCAGGTTCACCGTGCCCGATGAATATATTGTCACCGGATTTATTTCCCTGACAAGCGGACTTCTGTACAATAACGACCTGTACTTGTACTCCGATCCTGTCGGAGAACCCATCGAATCAAGCGCGAATCCCGGCAATGTCGACGAGCAGGTCAATGTCGGGACATTAAATCCGGGAGTATATTACATCTATGTCGCTGCGCATCCGGTCGTCAGCGGCGGCGATCAGACTTATACGTTGACGATTAGTCTGGAAGAGGAAACCACCGGGAATTTCGATTTCAAGATCCATGCGCATATTATCTGCAAAACCGACGGGACCAGCCCTGCGACGACCGAGGCGAGGGTCCAGGACGATGTTGCGTGGGCTAATGAGTTTTACAGCCAGTGGGGGATGAGTATCGAACTGGTCGAAATCAGCTATATTAATCATACTTCATGGCTGTCGGGCACTTACAACGAACTGTACACATGCCACCAACTTAACAAGGATGAATCCGGGCCGGTTAATGTGTATTACTGCAATAATTTCCCCGATAATCCAAGCGCCGCGGCGTGGGCGAAAATGGATTGCCGCCCGCAGTTCCAATCTCACAATTCGACTATGGTAGCCATGTCCGATTATGGCGTGAACATGGCTTTCGCCCATGAGCTTGGCCATGCGCTCGGTATCCTGCATGATATGTACCTTTT
This sequence comes from bacterium, assembly GCA_026394215.1. GTDB lineage: Bacteria > JAJVIF01 > JAJVIF01 > JAPKYR01 > JAPKYR01 > JAPKYR01. Next base: position 3,525 of record JAPKYR010000015.1, on the reverse strand, counting down.
CGATCAGGGTTACAGTACGTGCGCGCAGATAAAAAATGATTACTGCGCGCCAGGCACCGACTTTTCTTATTGCAATAAAACCGATGAAGACTATGGGAATTTGATGTACTATTCTATCCAGGATTGGTATGACCCGTCGGATTACTGGCTGAGCGACACCGGATGGCAAACCCCTGCAACCCCGATCAACAGCCAGGTTGAGAGTTTCATGTACTTCCATATCCAGTACCCGAATAATTTCTGACTTTCTCATTTTTATAAAGGAGAATAATAATGCGATTTACCATAGACAAAATACTGCTTTCGATCCTGACCCTGGGAATCCTCTCGCAACCTGCGTTTGCCCAGGTCCCGTCGGACTGCGACGTGTCTGCCGGAGTGAAAGTTGACATCCGCCAGATGTTCACAGCCGAAGATAACGGAGTATTCTGGGATATATGGTCGCATGACGATATTGTCTGCACCTGTATCGACCTTTTTTATAACGACCCTGTCGACGCATTCCTCCATGGCAGAGTTGTCGCGGGCGCTGTCGTGCTTCTCGGACAATCGGAAGACCCTCGCGCCGTGCCGGTTCTGATCGACGCCATAGATACGTATCCTTCACAGGCGCTCTATAACCTCGGGAATTTCTCAACCGTCGAAGCCCTTAACGCGCTTACGGCAAATGTCAGAAACGAGGATGTCGAGGCGAGGGATAACTGCGCCGAGGCATTACGGGTGATGAAGTCCCCCGATGGTCCCGTTTTTGAAACCGGCTGGGTCGATGCTCTGCAGGTGGCTATTGACGAGGTCAGCGCGTGGATAACGGAAGAACCCGAGCTCGATATCCGGGATTACTACGTCGACGCGTTCATCAACCTCGGTCAGCTTCTTGATACCGCAACCACCGGGGTGTCAGGTACAGAATAAATTTGAAATTGATTTGCCTTTATGCTGGATTGCTGGTTTTTTCAAGGGCGAGGCGAAGCGGGATATAATTCGATGCACCGGAGTCGCATGTAAAATGAATCATGCGCCGGAGTCGCAAGCCACGAAATGAAAATTCGGGATATAGAAACTATCTGATCGGACGATACAGCCCCACCACAACACCGTTAATATGCAGTCGGCGCGGGTCGGGAATTTGGATATCCTCGTACAGCGGGTTTTCCGGACGAAGTATGATTCGGCTTCCGTCCTTGATGAATCGCTTCAATGTGGCTTCGCTCTCGATTTCCTCAAGGATAGCCACAACGATCTCATTGTTCCGGGCGGTTTCCTGGCGCTTGACAATCACAATATCGCCGTTGTAAATTCCCGCGCCTTCCATACTGTCGCCGTTTACCTTCAGCGCGAAATGCTCGTATCCGCTAAGGTAATCGCCGCCGATAAAGAATTTCTCGTCGCTCGTCTCGATCGCCGATTCCGGCGCGCCGGCTGCGATCCGCCCGACAAGCGGAATTGCGCGTATGTCTTCCTTCATCAGCTCGCGATGATGCTTCAGGCGTTCCATGCCGACAGGGAATTCTTTAATTGTTATACCTCGCGAGTGCTTGCAATCCCGTTCGATCCAGCCCTTCCGTTCGAGCGCGAGAAGATGATCGTACGCGCCTTTCACGGTGAATTCGAAATGGTCGGCGATATCGCGTATCGTCGGCGGACGCTCACTGTCCTGGATGTAGTTGATGATGAACCTAAGGATTTCTTCCTGGCGGGCCGTAAGCTTTCTTATGACCATGTAATCCTCCGCATGGGTCGGGATGAGTGATTGGTAATATTGAATCTTTTCTCGAAAAGCTTTTCTTAATTAATATTAACTGAAATTTAGTATACTATACCAAATTTTACCGGAAAATGGAAGAAAAATCCGCTTAAGAAACAATTATTATTTTTGAAAAAGCTGGAATCGAAGAGGGGGACTTATGATGAAAAATGGAATGAGAATTATGTAAGAAATTATATTCGCAACCAGTATCACGCGCCAGATATTTAATTTCGAAATAAACCATGTTGCTGCGACGCCTTTGAAAAAAACGATGAGCGCCAGTGATTCCGTCAAGAGCGTAGTCCCGAATCCCAGAAGAAATAGCATCGCGGAATAGAGCACGATTTTCAGGCCTGACATTTCTTCGCCGGTTACGACTTCGAAATTCTGCGTGAATGTTACAGGAGCCCCGATCAAAATAGCTGCCAGAGCGGTTATCCAGAACCATGAGGGAGGCTTCCATTTGAGGATGATAAAAAGGAATAATGCGATTGCCACAAGAAATGGCAGAAATGATATGCCGCTTAATAAGCTGAAGGTTCCTACCCTTTCACCCACAAGGGTCGAGAAAAAGTTAAGTGTAAAGGAAATCAGAAGGCATCGTCCGAATGAAAGGTTAAGCATTTTCCTGAATACAAATGCCTCAACCGCTATCGCTACGAAAAAAGAAATAGTCCTGATAATCACCCATCCTAACAGAGTAGTTATTCCCTTCCCGATTTCATCGAAGGCTTTATTATGTTCGGGATCATTGAAAATCCAGTCATTTGCATAGACCGCATGGGAAAATAAAAGGCAAAATGTCGCTGCCAGAAAAATCAGGATCGGGATTTTGAATTTCCTCGCCATTTCCTTACGGCAAATTATAACATTTGTATATGAAAAATTATATTGGAAATGGAAGGTAATACCGCTTGAGAATTAAATTACTTAAAGAATTAATCTATGGGTTGAATTGGAACCTGAGGGGCGGGCTGAGGATCAAAAACGGAATCAGGATTATGTATGAAACAATATTCGCGACCAGTATTACGCGCCAGAAGTTTAATTTCGTGAGAAACCATGATATGGCGACGTCTTTGAAGTAGACTTCAAGCGCAAGCGATTCGGTCACAAGTGTCGTGCCGAATCCAAGAAGGAAGAGCATGATGGATTGAATTACAAGGTCATGGCTTTCGTTGTTAGCTTCGATCCCGGACATACTTTTCGAGAATGTGGCCGGCGCCCCGATCAGAATGGTTGCCAGAGCGGTTATCCAGAACCAGGACGGCGGTTTCCATTTGAGGAGGATAAATAAAAATACCCCAATCGCAACCAGAAACGGCAGAATCGACATTCCCAGCGAACTCACGAATCCCACAACAAGGCCTATAAACGACGAGAACAAATTTATTACTAATGAGATATTATATTTTTAACCATCGTTCCAGCTTTTATTTTTGGAATAATGGCTATGAAATTATTTAACGAACAAGATAAAACTTTATTTTGGCTATGTGCATTAAATGTAATAGGTTTTGTTTTTATAGGATTTGTATTTTCTACAGGTTATAGTTCATATACGAAACCTTTGGATATACACAAGTATCACACTTATGGAAGATTTTAAATGGAAGGTGCTGCTGTTGGCAAGCTAAGTCGCCTCGAAAGCGATGGTTCCAATATTGGACCCAGTGGTTCGATTCCACTACCTTCCGGAGATTAAAATGGAAAATGAACGAGCAGAATTAATTCCCCAACTATGTTGTGATATACGTAATGATATTATTCATAATCAT
>JAPKYR010000147.1:7565-26643 GCA_026394215.1 bacterium | reverse complement strand
AGCCGGTTCTTCCTGTCGTATGTGAATGTCACGCTTGTCAGATTGAAAATCGAGCAGCTTCCGGTGATCGTGATCGCCCCATGCCCCGTAAGATTCCCGTTCGCGTCGTACGCGACCCCGGCAACCGTCCCGGACGTAGGCGTCCCGGTGCCGGTCGCGATCTCCCAGTCCCAGTCGACAATATGATATCCGCGCGAGTATTGGAACGTGTGCTCGATCCATAAATTCTCGTGCTTGATCGTCTTCTTCACCAAACTGCCGCCGTTGTCGTACGTGTAAGTCCGTTCACGCACGACTTCCATCTGGTAGGTGGAGGCATTATACCTTAGATACTTCTCATTTAAAAGCTGGTCGCGGCTGTCGTACTGGTAGCTTATGTCGTATTGCGGCTTGGAATCGGTTCGTGAGTTCCAGATGGTCTGGCGCACTTTCCGCCCCTTGCCGTCGTATTCCCAGTCGGCGAACTCGAATTTCGGTTGGACGACCGGGCTGATGTCAGAGCCTTTTAAAGCTTCCTCAAGCGCTTTCGACGCTACATATTCCCGCATATCTTTGTAATATTTATCCCTGCCAATTTTCCCTATGCAGACATTCAGGGGCGCTTTCCCTTTGCGGAACCCCTGGATTTCGCTTCCCTCAACAACCTTACTATCGTATTCGGCTTTTATGGCAGACGCGTCCTCCCAACTGAGTACGACAGTCGCAAGGTGAGAGATTTCGGTGAGCTTTAGTATTTTTTTTAATTTAATTCCCATCTAGTATAATTTTCACATAATTTTCATTCTTGACCTTATAACCGTTTTTTCATCCATAATGGTGATTCGAATTTTGAATAACCAATATTGTATATTGCCTTAAGCGTATTAACAGTACTGACTGCATTGCTACAAGAAAGTAAGTATTTTATGCCTTCGGTTTCAATAATAATTGCCTGTTGCCTGGGCTTAGCAATTATTTTCACCCAGCCCTTTCTAAATATTGGGAAAAACCCAAAATTTGACCCATACCACAGAATATTAACAGATCCTTCATAAGCTATAATGTTCCTTATTTCGTTAGCGTTTATCAAATACTCTTTTGGAAGGCCGATTACTTTAATCTTAATGAAATTTTTCGAAGCTTCAAGTTTGTATCCAACCCAATCAATATATGATATTGGGGAGATAATAATAAATGCTAATAACATTACTACGAACCAGCCATTTGAATATTTAATATAGCCATCAATGCATATATAAATAGTGCATATAAAAAACACAACATGGAATAAATATTTTCCAATTATAGATATATTTTCTGTTTTTTTAAAATTATTTTCACCCATAACAAATACCTATTCCTTGATCTTAAAAGAAGGTCTGTATTTAAGGATATGTTGGAATCCCTACGCCCCATGTTCGTTCCAATGGAGGAGTTGGACACGCATAATCAGCCCTTGTGTCATATGGATCAAGTGGTAATATTTGGCAACAAATTGGAAGGTCTTGATTGATGCCAAATTCGAACGAATGAGGCGGTTCACCCCAATCCGATCCAGGAGGTTTAGGATAAAGACTAAAACCATGAGCATATAAAATAGGTGGGCAATAATCCATGACGTCATGAATTACTAAACATGTACAATACTGGTTTGCAGAATCCAAATTACACCTATTCTGATTTCGCAGTATAGCTTCATAAGCTTGATTTACCCTTGTAGCTATTTGTTCAAACTCATGCGAAAGATCCATCCATGCTTTTCGATATGCTTCTCCAAGTGCTTTTTCTCCTTCATTTGCTTTAAAGAATAATGTTACAGCTGAAGCGCCACTTGTTATTCCTGCCATTATCCTTGTAGCTATAGCTACTGCTAAAATAGCAGGAACTAATATACCCAATATCGTTACACCTGCATAAACCCAAAACCATTTATCATCAAATAGTTTTTTCCAATTTAATCCATGCAGTTCATCCAATAAATTTAAAAATAATGCTTTTAATCTATCAAATTCCTGGTACCATCTATTAATACAGCTAATTAGCCGACCAATTTGATACAACGCTTTCGCAGTGCAATCAGATATTCTCGTTTGATCTTCTGCTTTACATAGAGCTTTGGCTTCATCTGAAGTGAGATTTCCTGCCTGCAAGCCTGAAATATCACTTCTCATCGAAGGTACATTATTGATATACCTATATGCATTCAAAGCAACTGGACTTCCTCCAGCATGCTTGATTAATACCTTACTCCCTCCCACCAACAACGGCTCCCGCTGTAAAAATACTCCCAAATACGGCAGATAGTGCCTGTGGTCTGTATGCACAAGCGCCTGGTTCTCGTTCGACTCGTCCCCGTAACCCTCGACCCGGCACGAGATGTACCGCATATAGTGCGTGTCGGTCATGTCGGAGATCGACCCAAGCGACTCGCCGTACGCGTCCGTAAGCCCGTCGCGGTCGACCGGGATATTGTACGCGCCCGCGCTCCAGCCCAGGGTCACCGCCGCGCGCACCGTGCCCTGCTCGTCCTTGATCAGGTAGCTTTCGACATCCGGATTCGCATCGAAGTCGATATCTTTAAGAAATCCCGTCTGTCCGCGGTACAGATCGTACGAAATCGCGCGGGTGTAATTGGTCGTTGGTGGATTGCTGGTCGAAGTCTCGTTCCAAATCTGCACAAGTTTTCGCCCGTCGTGATAGAACGCCTGTTTGTGCGCGGTCGAAGCGATAGTCCACGTTTTCTCGCGAATGCGCCCGATCGCGTCCCAGTAAAGCGTACGCGTCGCGCCCCCAGCGCCAAATTTGTACGTCTTCAGCCGGTTTTTGCGGTCGTATGTGAATGTCACGCTCGCCAGGCTGAAAATCGAGCAGCTTCCAGTTATTATGATTGCCCCGTGCGCTGTAAGATTACCGTTTGCATCGTACGTGATGCCAGCGACCGTCCCAGACGTTGGTATGCCGGTGCCAGTCGCGATCTCCCAGTCCCAGTCGACGATATGGTATCCGCGCGAGTACTCGAACGTGTGCTCGATCCACAAATTCTCGTGCTTGATCGTCTTTTTTGTCATACTCCCGCCATTGTCGTATGCGTATGTCCGTTCACGGACGACTTCCATCTGGAATGTGGATGCATTATACCTCAGATACTTCTCATTCAAAAGCTGGTCGCGGAAATCGTACTGGTAGCTGATGTCGTATTGAGGCTTGGAATCGGTGCGCGAGTTCCAGATCTTCTGGCGCACTTTCCGCCCCTTGCCGTCGTATTGGTATTCGATGGCGTAAATTTCCGCATCGGATGTGGTGGTAAGGTCGTGTGCGACAATGGATCGAATTTGATTGTCATCAAAATATGTATAGCGGATATCAAGCGCCGCCTCGCCATAATGTCCAGGGTAGGTCACACGTACCGGTCGTCCGCCCGGATCGAATTCCGAAACATAAGGTTCTCCGCTGCCGGATTTCAGGAAAGTTTCCCCCGCCCAGGGGCGTTTACGGGTCCCGCCGCCGGTCATGCTCTCGGATATTTCCCTTGAGCGGTCGGTGCGGGACAACCAGCCGATCCCGTCGTATCTGTAGTGCTGGTAATACGGATCGCCGAGGCCTGACCAGTAAGGATCGGACATTCTGACCCGGCGTCCGGCTGGATCGTAAGAATAATTGAATTTGTGATCAGTCGTGGTTACTGAAGGTGGACTTGTGACTAGCTGGCTGACCCATTTATAGACTTCCTCGGTAAGGCGTCCCGAAAAATCGTACGTAAACTCATGAATGGGAAGCGCTGTCCCTCCCTCGGTCTGAGTCCAATCGGTCATATGGCAGCAGTCGTACGAGAATTCATTGGTCTCATTGCCCGTACCCGGATCCAGGGTCTCCTTCGTCATGCGGTTAAGTTTATCATATTCATACGTGATTGTATTTCCATCCGGCTTCGTCATCTTGATCATGTTTCCATGACCGTCGTATTCGTACTCGTAATGCACGCCATGGTCGCTGTCATTGTAGAAATGGCAGTACCGTATACGTCCGAGTTTATCGGTGCTGAAAGCCTGTACGTACGGACCGCCTGCTGCGCTGCCTGCAACACCGAATTCAACAGTCTCGTTGGCTTCGGTGAAATTAACACCGGCAAATGTGTATATCCCGGTAGAGTAACTGATGCTCATCGTATATGGTGTAAGGGAAGGTCCCAAAACCGGTTGCCCCTTCGAGCCTTCTTTAACATCGATTATACGACCAAATTCATCGTAATCGTATTCGATATAATCGCTGTTACTCCGTGTGATTCTCTTTAGTCTGCCCGAATCCGCGTAATATTCGCGTGCAGTGGTGCGCTTTTGACCGTCTACGATGAGGACCGGCCGATTTTCGTTATCATATTTGATCTCTCGCCTGATGCCATTTCCATCGATAGTTATTGTGTTGTTCCCATTTTTGTCATACTGGAACATCGTAGTGACATTATTATCTGGAAGGGGACTGGTGGATATAACATATCTGCTATCTCGTGAAATGCTCGTGGATGATGTAAGCCTGCCTGCGGCATCGTATGCCATAATCCTGGTAACAAGGCCACCCCTTGAGGTTTTTACCCTTAGACGCCTTGGATCATATTCGTAGGTTACATCGTATGTTTTATCATTTTCTGTGGAATCCTCGTCTATCGGGTGGGATTCCTTGGTAAGGTTGCCGCGCTCGTCATATTCGTAATACGTAGCCTTGGATGACACGAATTCCCAGTAATCTGGATTGCTGTCAACATACACCCAGGTAGACTGCTCGACAACACGCACCTGCCCTTCAGGATTAAAGAAAGTCGTAATTCGGAGCTTGGTATCGCCATATGACGGATTGGCGATTGAAGTGTCAAAATGCCAATCAGGTGAAGTTTCCTTGATAACCATGCGACCCAGACGGTCGTAATCGTATGTTTCGCCCGAGTAAGTATTCGTCGGAGATGAGAAACTTGTGTTGTCGTCCTCCTGAGCTGTTTTTAAAATCCTGCCTAGTAACCCCATAGGACCTTCATAGGAATTCTTTAATTTCTCCCTGACATAACGTGGTGTGCCGCTCGGATCGTACTTATTGTACGGGTAGGTTATTTCCTCAAGCTGGCCATATTTTGTGTAGGTAAAGTATGTTACATTCGAATCTGGATCAGTAATTGTGGCCACAAGGGAATCATCGTTATATGCAATCACGGTATATTTATTTACAGGCGAACCTTCCTCCGTTACAGTCCTTGTGATTAGCGTAACACGACCATTATTGTCGTAAGTCATTTCGGCTTCGACGTATGATGAACCATTGTGGGACTTAGTTATCGTACCCAGCAGGTCCCTTTTATCGTAAGTCCTGTCCTCTGTAATTTGAGAAGGTGAAATCAGAATAATCAGGCGATTCTTACGGTCATAAACCGATTGATAATTACCACCCATTGGCTCGGAATAAGATGTCTGATTACCGTTGCCATCATAATGAAAAGACCTGCTGTTAAGCAGAGGATCTTGCCTGGAAGTAAGCTGCCCAAGCAGATCGTAGTCTGAAGTATATACTCCGTTAATTTCATCGGTCATTGTCTTTAGATACAGGTGCCTCTCATCCCAGGTCATGTCTAACGTATAACCCATTGGGTCTTTAATTTGGGTCAATGCTCCGTAATCATCGTATTCCATGTAAGTCGTATGGTTGCCTGGAGAAGTTATATCGGTCACATTGCCAAAGGCGGATATTGCCCATATGGACTTGAGGTATCGACAACTTCCTTTCCTTCCCACTGAAGGAGATTATCGGAGTCATAATAGTAGTCACGTCTATATTCTTCTAGCCAGGATGATCCGTCGTAAAAACGGGACACAACAAGGTTTCCCTGCCCGTTGTTTGTTAGACCGCCTCCTGCAACGGGATCGGTACCGGTAATGCCCCCTGGAAGGTAATAATATTGCCTATATGCTCCCGTCGAATTCTTAATCGCTTCAGGCATCTCCAACCTTGTAAGCTGATTATTGGTCCATGTAAACTGGTATGGTGCGTCTGTTCCACCAAGAGGTGTCCGGAAGCGATAGAGAGTACCCGTAATACCGAATAAGGCATATGTCGTATGTTGATAATACCATAATTTTGATTCCTCATCGGTTTTCTGGCATGTAATATCGGTCAAATGGGTGAGTGGGTTATGTGAAAGAGTCCAGTCATAAGTGACTGTATGAGTAATAGTATCAACGGTAATCGATCTTTGGCAGTTTGAATAATCAATCGACCAGTCAGTCTCGTTCATATCCGTTATTAATTCGAGCTGTGAACTGGCATTATAATCGTACTTCAAAGGACAGTCTGGAAATGATGGATAACCAACATTTAGAAGATGACCATCGTCGTCATAATCGAATATCCAGCAATGCTCATTGCTTTTAGATATCCCAACATGCTCAGTATAATCGGTCATCGTGTTTATAAAATGGAAGTAATGGTCGGTTTCATCTATTTCAATCGTTATGTTCGTATATCCAAAATCGATAAAAGATACTTTGTTGCTTCCCTGGTCGTTGCTGACCGATATTCGTGCTATGCGCCACTTTAAATGTTCGGTACCTCCAGGATTTGCATCCACTTCTTCCCATTCAACGTAAACCCGAATATCGTTTCGGTCTTTAATATATTCAAGTCTGTAAAGCTTTGGATCATCAGGATCGCTGCCTCCAAGATGAATAAAGTGCCACGTAGTCCCTGACCTGTCAGTGAGGTCAAATTCCCCACTTGTTTTTGTTAAGCCCTTCAGAATCCCGTTTGGGGAAGTATAAGTACCGCTTGACTCTGTGTATTCATGTCTCGCTCCTGACGGGTCAATCTCTGTGACATCAGAACCCGCCTCGCTTACAATTTTCTCAATAAGGCAATGTTCATAATTGAATATCCAGAACTTTCCCATCAGACCATAATGGAGGTTTAACGAGTAGTCATCATCGTTATCACCCTCTGTCGAATTGTAAAACCGGGTGATATATGGGGAATTATTATGGTATTTGAGTATCAAATCATTGACCATGAAGACCAGATTCATGTCGGTAGACATTGTCACACCTTCTGGATCATCATCTTCGTTAATAACGCCGCCACAGTGTTTATAAATCCTTGCCCACCTCCAAGCAATCGATCGCAGATTTTGAAGCTGTCAAAGCTCCAATGTGGTTTAATACCGGTGAATACGTTCGTTTTGGTTGTCATTCCGTTCCCTCATATTTATGATAATTTAGATAATATTGATTCCAGTTTTTTATTGAACTCCAAGTCACTGTTTGTGAGAATTACTCGCATAGTTTTATGTCCAAGAAATCCGGAAAGCCTTGTGAATCCGTCTGAGCTAGTGAAAATGAACAATTTTTCGCTTTGCTTCATTTCCAGACCAGTAATTCCCTTTATTTCATCAAGTAAATCCTGAGTTACAGTTGATTCAAGTAAGTAAGTAAATATCCGCTTAGAACTACAGCAATCTCTTACTCTTTTCTTCTCATACAGCAAGCTTACAGACACCTCTAATTGCTTCAATGGCCAGATTAATATCGTCTCGTGTGTTGAACCTTCCTGGTGAGAGACGTACAACCCCTGAGTCTTGCGATCCTATGTACTTATGTATTAATGGCGCACAACAGTAACCAGACCGACAGATAATCCCATGCTCTTCGCTTAGAAATCCTGCAATCTCTTGGGAGTCAAGTCCTTGAATCGTAAAAGAGACTATTCCCGGAAACCACGCTTTAGAATTTCCCTTAATAACTCGCAATCCAGGTAACTCCGAGATTGCCTCAGCCAACTCTGTCCCCATTTCAGGGACCTTTGAATCATTTGTGTCAGTCTCCTGAAGCCACTCGATCCCAGCTTCTAAGCCTGCAAATCCAGGATAATTTTGAGTACCAACTTCAAATTTTGCTGGAAAGTCATCGACAAACAATGGTTTTTCCGCTGCGTAACCTACTCCCCCGAAGTGTAAAGGAGAGGTATCATTTATCAAGGAGTTTTTAATGATTATTCCCCCTGTTCCTGGAGGTCCCATTAGTCCTTTATGGCCCGTGAAGACATATGCGGCGCAACCAAATTCGCGGAAATTCACATTTACATTTCCTGACCCTTGGCAACCATCAATAAGTAAAAGTATGCCATTTTCCTGGCATATTAAAGAAATCGAAAATAAATCCTGAATAGTCCCGGTTACATTCGAAACATGACCTATAATGAAAGCTTTGGTCTCCGGTCTAATCGCGTCCTTTAGTGATTGAGGATCAACCCAACCAAATTCTGAAACTGGCAGGGTTGTTATTTCAATACCTTTTTTAGCCTTTAACCAGTTTAAAGGTCTAAGGACTGCGTTGTGCTCTGCAGCTGTTGTGATAACGTGATCATTTTCCTGAATTGTTCCCCTGATTATCAGATTTAAGGATTCAGTACCTCCAGAAGTGAATATCAAGCTGCACTGGTCACCCAAATTGAAAAAATCAGAGATTGTACATCTCGCTCTATGCAGTAAATCTGTTCCGTTGTCACTTAGATTGGAGCGTAGTTCTGCTGGCGGTATACTTTGTAGCGCATTTAGAGTAGCCTCTGAAACCTTTTCCGGTTTAGGGTGGCTTGTAGCAGCATTATTGAGGTAGATAATACCCATAAACTGCATCCTGATGAATGCATGATAGAAAGTATTAAACCAGATTGAGCTGCCTTTAGGGAGCGTTCCTCCTCTCCTCTAGGGCACTAATTTAAAAATCGCACATGATTAAGGCATTGTCAATACGATTAAATGGAATTAATTGAAAAATATTCGTAATTTTTATTTTTCCCATAAACAAATATCAACGTATATACTATTTTTCTCATTGGCTTAATTAAGTAATTACTTACAGGGAAATTTTGGCAATTTCGCAGAAATTTAGAAAACTATTTTGCATAAACATGATGTTTGTAATCCATATCACTCATTAATTCAGGGACAGCAACTTTCATTTTCAGCTACAGCAATTAAGACTATTATTCGCAAATTTTGGAAATAATGTTGCTGTCCATGTAATCAAGAATTCCGGAGAGGCCGATTGAAAAAATAAACAGGGACACCAGCTAAGATGTCCCTGACTAATCAATCAATAAATAAATCTCTTACCGCACCAGGTTTACGACCTCCTGAAGTATCGCATCCTGCGCCGTGATTACCCTCGAACATGCCTGGAATGACCTCTGCGCGACAATCAACTCGGTAAACTCAGTCGCGGCATCGACATTCGACTGCTCAAGCGATCCGGCAAGAATTTCACCGGCTCCGCTTTCGCGCGGGATCGCAACTCTTGCCAATCCCGAATTCTGCGTCGAAATCCATGTGTTGTCGCCTGTTCTGTGAAGGCCGGCTGGGTTCGCGAAAACCGCGAGAGCCAGTCTCGCCAGAGGCTGCGTCAAGCCATTCGAGTAAACGCCCTGAAGAGTGCCCGATGGATCGAAGCCGTACGCCTGCAGGATTCCCATAGGGTACCCATCCTGGCTCTTGGCGGCGGTTGTCGAGTTGGAGGCAAATTGCGTGATCCCGTTAATCGGACTTCCCTCACCGTCAAAGTTCGGGAAGATTCTCACTGCATCTGCGCCGACAGGGGTGAACATAATCGGTATCGTCGGATTACCCGATAACAGTAACCCGTTCGTTCCGAAATTGATCACTCCAGTATTATTCGTGAGCGTGTACTGCGGCTCGTTGGGTAGAGTTGCGGTCCATTCCCACTCGCCTGCTCCGGTATGCTTGAACAGGATTTTCAACTGATGCTCGTTACTGTTCGAATCGAACACATTAATGCTCGTCTGATGCTCGAACGCATCGAACGTCTGTACTGTCGCCTGTCCGGGAAACAGATTCTCGGCTGTCAGAGTGACTCCGGGAATAAGCTGGAACGGAGGATTGTCGCCGAGGATGAGAGTTTCAAGATTTGTAAGCGTGCTTGCTGTCCCGAACGGAGTTCGATCTGAAACGGTGCGAGTCCATGATACCAGCCCGTCATCGGATTTAAATATGTTCTCCACCGACGCGTCAGATCCGTTGTCCACGACATAATTGACGCCGTCGAAAGTGCCTAAAGTATCGAGATGCAATGCTGCCGCGCCGGGATTCGATATGATTATCTGGTTTGATTTACCGGCATAATCGCTCGTAAGAGTTAACGTCCCGTTCGCGTTCGCTGTCGCAGAAATGAAAAAATTGGGGTTAATGTCGTTCTCGGCATTGATCGCGTCCGCGATTACCTGCGCGTTTTGAGCCGAAGTATTCGACGCGGAAGTCGCGCCGTAGGAGATTGTAACCGCACCCGGAACGCCGCCGACGATACCGTAGATATCGAACGATCCCGCGACAAGAGCCCCTGCCGCTGTCGGAATAGTTGTCGTATCGGTAGCCGCGACAGAATCGGTTACTGTCATCGTATGAAATCCGGCCAGGCTCGAATCGGGCGGCGGAGCCTGGAAGGTTCCTGCCGCAAGGCCGATCAATGCCAGATATGCCGCATTTCCAGCGATGACGATATCGTTGTTTGCCCCGCCGATGATGTTCTGCAGGAGCAGTTCCCCGTTCTCACCTGCCCTCGCATAGATAACACTCGACTGGCTGTTGATCTGGTCGGCGACGTATTGCGCGACTGTCACCGAATCGCCCCATACAAATCCGGGCGGAAAAGTGAAGATGATATCCTGTCCGTTCAGTGTCAAATCGCCAAGCCCGGCGTCGAGGTTGCCAAGCGGACCGTTGATTATCCCGTTATCGACCTGCGCGCCGGTGTAGCTCGCGATCGGTATCGCGATTCCGGCTGCGACCGTAAATCCGGTCGATCCCGCAGTCACCAATTCCGCCGATCCGTAGGTGTACGAACTGGAATCCAGGTTGCTCGCGTAATCGATCAGGGATGTCGGCCTCCCGGCCAGCTTCTCCCCGAAATTGACTATTACATCGTTGAGAGTGGTTGAAGTATCAATCTCTCCTGCTGAATTGCGCTGGGTAAATCCCTGGATTCTGTACCCATTCGATGTAATCAGGCCCCCATCGGCATCGAGTGAGAAATTTCCCGCCCTTGTATATACCAGGGCTGTGCCATTCGATACGATAAAATACCCTTCGCCGTTAATCGCGAGGTCGGTCAGGTTTCCTGTTGTCTGCACCGATCCCTGGGCCGTTAACGTATCTATGGCGGATAATTGAACGCCGACACCAACCTGCACCGGATTCGTACCGCCGCGTCCCGATTGCGGCCCCGATGCGGATCTCAAAGTCTGCGACAACAGATCGCTGAATGCGACCCTCGCTCCTTTGAATCCATATGTGTTGATGTTGGCGACATTGTTGGCTATTACGTCCAGCTTCACCTGCTGGCTCTTCAAGCCGCTGATCGCGGCGTATAATGCACTTCCAACCATTTATATTCCTCCCTTGGAGTTTAGTTGGTTGCAATGTCATTGTTATACTTAGTGCGCCGTACCGGTTGCGATGCAAACGCGCATTCCGCCCGGAAAATCAGGCGATGCATCCGGTATTTTTCTCTGAGGTGCGAACCGACGCTTCTGGTCGATCCGGTGAGAGTGGCTCTCCTCTGGGAGGTCCGAACCATTTTTCTCACTTTTGTGCTCTTTTACTGATTTCTCCTCACATCTCGACTCCGGTTATCCCTTTCATGCGAATACCGCGGAATCGATATTTGTTACAACAGACTCCTCCATGCTGTCCTGGTCCATTACGGTGACTACTGTGCGGTTATCGACCCCGACAACAAGCGCGAGTTTTCCGGCTACTACAAGCCCGTCGCGGCTTCCCTTCTCGGCAAGCCGGTCCACCGCATCCTCGATCCTCTGAAGCCCTTCCGGAGTGAACGATATCCCGCGCATATCAAGGCGCTTCTGCGCATGGCGGGAAAATGTCAACCCATCCGGCTTTATCCTTGAATCGAGTTCGCGTTGAAACAAACCCGCGTTGACGTCGGTCCGATTAACGCTCCTTGACGCACGAGTCGCCTGCTGGATTGCAGGTACAGGAGGCGGAGTTCCAGGATAAATCGGTATTGTCGTCATCATGAATCACCTCTCGCTTGCAGCGGTCGGAGCATTCGCTTCCACCGTCACGACCGTGGATAATTCAACCTCGCTGCCATCCGACAATGTCAGGTATGCGACCCCGTCAAGCGTCATGGCTTTTTGAACCTTCCCGGAAACCGTCACATAGCCTTCCTGTGTTGGAACAAGGCAGGTGACAAATTTTCCGATCAGGCTCGACGCCTGGGTCAATTGTTCGAAAGACTTGAACTGCTCGAAACTCGAATTCAGGTTCATCGCCTGTTCGAGGCTTCCGAACTGCGCAAGCTGGCTTACGAACTGGTCGGATTCCGTCGGATTCAACGGATCCTGGTTCGCGAGTTGTTTGGTCAGAAGCAGCAAAAATGCATTCTTGTCCAAATCCGTCGACGAATCGCGGGGTGGGGTTTGCTGCATTTGTGAGTTGATAAGATTTGCTATTTCGTTCGCGAGCATAATCTGCTCCTTTCTATCTCATGAAATAAATCCTGAGCCTTCCAGGTTCGTATCCCTGTCAGGCAAGTACGCTTATTGTTGAGCCTTCCGGCATCCATTCTGCCGCCAGATTTGAATTTATCTGAGCTGAAGATAATTCCGGATCATTCACATTTCGGTTGAATCCTGAACCGTTCCGGTTGGAATTCGCCTGCCCGGATTCGTCCTGCGTCCCGAGCCCGAAATCCAGATGGACATAGGCTTGCTCAAGAGTCAGGCCCTGGGCTTTCAGAGCATCGGTGAGCCTCTGTATCCCGGCTTCGAGCGAATCGCGAACAAGCGGGCTGATCGTATGGAATTCAGCCCTCACGACGCCATTTTTCGCGCTCTCGATCCGGACCACTAACTCGCCAAGCTCCGGCGGATTTAAGACAAGCCTCGCTTCGCCGCGTCCATCCGACGCGATTCGCATGACCGCGTCGCGGACGTCCGACACAAGCGCTTCGGTTCTTACTGAAGACTTGTCTGCCAAAATAGCCTGTGCGCGGACTATACTCGCCAACTGGCCTACAGACGGAGTCTCGACAACAGATCCCTGTTGCAGGTTCTGCCCCGGACTATCAACCAACGGCCGAATCACATTGCTTAACCTAAACAATGTGTCTTGAATTGCAGCCTGCTGCGCGGTTTCCGGCTTCGATTGCTGCGCCCAGACATTCTCTATCAACCTCGGATTATTATTCTCCGGTTGACGCCACTCGAATCGCGATTGTTCATTGATCCGTGGAGTTGGGCTGACTTCCGATCCTGTTTCGCGCACCGTCGGCGCAATATCGACCGCCTGTCTCGAAATCGGAATCCTTTGCTCTGTCCCGTTTGAATTACCGCGAAGAGTCGGATTCAGTAACTCGTCGATCTCGAGCATATTGGTCCATTGAGATTCAGGTATGGACTTTGCCGCTGAAATCGTGGAAGGATCGATCCTGAGTTGATTATTGACGGGAGTTTCGACTGGTTGACGGACTGTAATTTTGTCGCGAACATCCGATTGCTGAATTACATCCGTCTTACTTCCGACATTAACCTGAGTCCGATCGTCGATCGGCACGATTTCATCGCCTGTTAAATCGGGGATTCCCAATGGATTACTCAATAACTGGGATAAATCGGTTCCAGTAGATTGTAATCCGGGATTTCCCGACTCGGCAGAATTGGAGTCCAATCCCGCCAACGCCTGGGATCCGCGAAGGATATTCATATTTGCGAACAAATAATTAATTGCCGCATTATGGATTTCCGATCCCGTTCCCTGGCTTGTCGGTTGCGAACCATCAGATTTCCCTCCAGACGAGGAAACAACTTCAGTCGCTTTGGCCGTCTCATGCTGAGATGCTTCATCCTTGTGTACAGGAACCGTTGAAGCTCCTGTTCCCATTGCTGAATCATCCTGATCTGAGCTTCTTGCGGATTCCTCCTCCGGCCTGGACTTATCCTTTTCGGACTCATCCACAGCCTTCGAATGACCCGCCTGCCTGCTCTCGCCCATCGACCCTCTGGTTTGCGCTTCATTGCTTACCGATTGTGGATTTTTCTGTTCGGCTCGTTCAAGGACGCGGTCGAACGTTTCAGGCTCTGAACTTCGAACCTGAAATTCCGTCTTCGATAGCTTAGGAACGCTCACAGGATCGGCGGCTTTGATCTCAATAGCGAGTTTAGCCCCCGCCATGGAGACATTTAATTCCGGCATAATTTTTTTCACCTCCTTTCTTTTTTGATAACGGCACATACGCAACGCAGATGCGCACGCATACGCCGATATCGCACCAGCCTGATGCGATATTACGGGTATCGGCCGATATTTGTTTTTATTAAGCCCGGAATCAAAAGATTTATCGATTTCCGCCAAAATTACTCATGAAACTTATCTCTCCACAAGGAAAATTTTCCCTCTCATGTTTTTTTCACATCACGATATGCTTGCTGAAAATAATTCACTCTGGTAAAATGCATTTCTATATGGGCCGTTAGCTCAGTTTGGTAGAGCAGCTGACTCTTAATCAGCGGGTCACAGGTTCGATCCCTGTACGGCCTACCACCATTGCCCCGCCCGAGGTCCCGGTCATTCGACCGGGACCATTTGTTTCTAGAAGCCCAGTATTCAATCAATGGGCAAGCGGACCGGCAAGGTTCATACGAGGATGTTCTAACCGCCCCTCCTACCAGGGGTTTTTTTAATCCGGAACCAAACCGAATTCGAATCCAATCTGAGCTGCAACTTGATGAATTAAAGATACCGCCTGACTCGTCTGCAGTAATCCAGATATTCTTTACCGAACACCATGTGCAGATGCTCCTCCTCTGCCAGGATAATCTGGTGGTGGACTGCAATAATATATGCCACGATCAGAAGCAGCAGTGGGTTCAACGTGTAAAGCACTACTCCTGTCAGGGTGGCATAAACCCCCACGTACATTGGATTGCGGCTTAAACGAAAGAGCCCGTCAGTTTTAAGGTCGGTGTGTTCCTTTGGTGCCCCGATACGGAAGGAACTCCCGAGCCCGAAACGGCCTGTGAAGAGCAGGATGAAGCCAATGGTCCAAAAGCAGAGGGCGATTATTTTCAGGACTTCCGGACTATCAAAGAAGAAAAGGTGAATGCCCCAGCCCTCAATAATCATAATCACCCACAGCAAAACGATTGCGTATTTGCTGCTCACGAACAGGGGTTTATTGATTGGAGGCTTGCCGTCCATATCGATGTTGCTGTGTTTGAACAGCACACCGCTGCTTATTAGCACGGACAGGAACAATACCGGGAGAATGGTGATTAGTAGTGACTCGATCATTTCTTGCCTCTTATTGCCATCACCTCAGAGTGAAACAGTGCATGGACTTTCAGCCGATACATATCGTACTTTTGACCGTAAGCCCTTAGCAAACGCACTTCGATGAGTGCGCTGAAAATGGAAAGCCCAGCCATAGCCTTCTTATTAGTTGATGATAGTAGATCATATCAAAATCCCACCCAAATTCTCAAGATTCAGCGTCTGGGCGACCGCAGCTTACAATCACAGCCCCGCCCGAGGTCCCGGTCATTCGACCGGGACCATTTGTTTAACCTCACTCGGTAGCAGGTGCATTCGCCACTTCTAACCTGAGAATTCTAAATCCTGCAAACTCGTCCGCCAAATAAAGGTACTCACCAGCCGCATCCATCCCCGTTATCTGGGATGTCAGGTTAAACTCACCCGAAAGAAATGGTTTTGACGGATCGGATATATCGATAACCATTAATCCGTAGAGGCCTGCGGCGAGCAAATTATTACCCGATATGGATACATCACCGATATATCCATCAGTCAAACTTCCAACAATCACAGGTGATTCGGGATTATTAATATCCAGAACCTGCAGCCCTGCCGTCCCGCACCCTAAATATGCATAACCATCAGAAACGACTACGCTATGCACACCGGCAGGAGTCTCAAAGTACGAGATAACCGATGGATCTTCCAGTGGATCGATTCCCATGATAAGAAGGTTTTCCAAAGTACTCGCGATATATGCGTATTTACCCGAAACGTACATCCCATACGATGCCCATGGCACATCAAGTTCTTTCACCAATTCCGGATTTGAGGGTGAACTGATGTCATACACCTGCATCACTCCCTCATGCGACAGAATATAAGCGTAATCTCCATTAACAACCAAAGCGCTCACAAAGTTCAGACCCGTGACGACGTCGGCAAGCAACGCGGCTTCAGCGGCAGATTGCACATCGACAACATTGAGCCTGTAGTCGGACGCGATATAAGCATAATCTCCTCTGACCTCGATGCAACCCCATGTACAGCTAGTGGTAACTTTATTTATTATTTCGCAGTTTCCGGGAACGGATATATCAGCGATATATAAAACGCCAAGCGTATGGATATAAGCATATTGAGCCTGAACATCAACATCAGATGCAAAGCTTAAATCATCAACAACCAGGTTTGCTGTTGCTCCGGTCGAAAAATCCAGGTCTGCAACTAATATTCCATCCGCTGAAGTAATGAGAATGTGATCGTCTTTCAAAACCATATCGGAAATTTGATACAGTGGTCCCCCTATAGTCCCGACAACCCGAGCTGTTTCGGGGGTTGAAATATCAATTACCTGTATTCCCGCGCCTTGATCGGCTACATAAGCAATATTTCCAGTGATCAATATCTTACCTGGGCTGCTAAGCGGCACGTTTCCCACGATCATAGCTGATTGCGGGGGATCAACATCGATGACCTCCAAACCGTTATATTCAGTAGACCTGTAAGCATAACCATTGGCAACGCAAACATCGCCATCAAACCTGCTGCCCAATGAGCCCACAACCCATGCGGACTCCGGTGGATCGATATCGACAATGTACAGACCGGTTTCGCTTGAGTTCACATAGGCATAACCGTCTGCGACCGACACAATCTCAGTTCCCCATGGAATAGGAATTCTGGATATGATTTGCGATTCGCCAATTGGATCTATATCTAGGATACAGAAATCATCATAACCCGCCACATATGCGTAGCCATCCTTGATACAGATGCCCGTTCCCGTACACTCCAGAGGAATTGACGAAATCATATCTGCCCTTCCGTCAAGCCTTGGCAGGATGATATTAAAATTTCCACCCGCGGTGACATACATGGTTCCATTCAGCACAACCATACTATTGATGAAATTGTCGTACAACTCCTGATTTTGGTCCTCGTAATAATCGATTTCACACGTCCTCATCCATACAGGATGCATGACATCAGAAATGTCATACACATAGTAACAATCCTGTCCAAGGATGTAAGCGATGTCACCTTCAATGCTGATCTGACTGGCAAAAAGGTTCAATTGGCGCGGTGTAACATCAGTGACCGTGGTTATATATGGATCGCTGCCAGTACCATTAGAAGCGATAGTGAATCCTATTAACAGGACCAGACTTAGCACCGGAATTCCAATAAATTTCTGAATCTTATGGTTCATCTTGCCTCCGGGAACCGGAATGGTTTGACCAGGTATTTCTGATTCTGAATTCAAACAATATCATAATGAACGTATGGATACCAATCAATAAAAATTTTTTTACGCTGATAGAATCAAAATTCAAGGCCCCGCTCGAGGTCCCGGTCATTCGACCGGGACCATTTTTTAATTGGGTTAAGGTTGAAAAAAGCTGTACACTTACGCCATGCAAGACCAGGCACCCGATCTCGACCTCCACAAATTCTATCGCGACCCCGACAAAGCCCGCGCGATTATCGACATCTGCATCGCCGACTGCATCCAAAAAAATATCGGCCTCGTCCGTGTCGTCCATGGTAAAGGAAAAGGGGATTTTCGCGCCCTCATACATTCCTACCTCGATAAACATCATATCCGTTTAAAAAATATAATGGATATTAATAATAACAATGAAAATGAAAATCCTGTGAAAATATCGGACTCGAAAAATGAACAAATTTCCGATGGAGTAGCAAAACCGTTCCCGCCATGGATTCGACGTATTCTTCTCCTTATTCTCCTCGCTGCTTCATTTGTCGTATTCCCGCAATGGATAGCCCGCGCCGGAATGGTCTTCCTCGTCGCTTTCATGGAATTCCGCTTGTCTCAGCCGGATTCGGATGATTAGATTTTGGACTATTTTCTTCGAATTAAATCTCAAAACCTGATTTTTTCCGATATTATTTTGACTGATATTGAGAGAAAAAAAAGAAAATTCCGAAAGCAGCTCGAAACCGCTGGTGCTCGCGGCAATCCATGACGAGGATTTATGGAACGAACTCAAGGATACGCTGCAGAAACGTTTCAGAGTGCGCCGCGAAACAGACGGCCTTCGGGCTATCGACATAATCTTCCTCCTTCGGCCTGCCGCCGTGATCGCGGAATCGGGTCTCCCCGGCATGTCTGGAATCCTTCTCGCGCGCCTTCTCGGACATAACCGTTACCTTATCAAACTGCCCGTAGTTCTGATCCTCAGCAGGGAGTACCTTATAGAGGAATTCTGGGCCAAAGATTCCGGCGCGCTCGATATCGTTCAGAAACGCGATGCGCTCGAGCTGATCAGGAGCCTTGAGATAGCGATTTCTCCAAGAACCGCAATTACCGATGAAGAGTGGGACTTAGCCGAGGCGGGCATCCAGACACAGGGAGGCCCCGCTGCCGGCGTTGCGGCCGAACTTGAAAATCAGCTCATCAGCGCGAGCATCCTCGCAAGGCTCGGCGAGATCGATTTCGCGGGTGAAACCAAGTTAGGCGAATCCCATAACCCGGTTCCGGAGTTCATCTGGAAAGCCCTTACTGCACTGTCCACAGTCCTTGAATTCGCGCAGGCAAGCGTCACCCTTTGGGAAACGAACGAACTTTATATCGTCGAAAATGACGTCTTCAAGGACATCCTCGACGAAAACGCTTTCATCGAAGAGAGCAAAGCGTCTGCGATTCTTTACCACGGGCCGCACAGCTCAACACATGACCCTGAAGTGCGCAGGCTCCCTTCGGTACATCATTTGCTGCCCGGACCCACAGGCCCCGCCCGGACATTTTTCGCCCTCCCGTTA
>JAPKYR010000147.1:0-7548 GCA_026394215.1 bacterium | reverse complement strand
ATGACCTATAAGGAAATCGCCGTCCGCGAATATTACCTCCACACTTTATCTCTCATCGGTTTGCAGTTATCGGTTACATTCGAACGCGCCCTGTTCTATGAAGAAGTAAGGCGGCTTTCAGTCACCGACCCCCTTACAAAACTTTCCAACCGACGCGCGTTTATCCAGCGGCTTGAAGAGGAATTCAAAAGGAGTGTCAGGTACAGAACCCCACTTTCCATGGCAATATGCGACCTCGATGACTTCAAACGGATCAATGACCGCTATGGCCATCAGGCAGGCGATCTTGTTCTCATCGAGGTCTCAAAAATTCTTATGGATTCGGTCCGCGAGGTTGACCTTGCGGGACGATGGGGCGGCGAAGAAATCGCCCTGATCTTCCCCCAGACAAAAACCGACGGCGCTATGATCGCTTGCGAACGTATCAGAAAAAAAATCAGTGAATTGAAAGTCCCGTTTCCCGGCACCGTGATCACAGTGACCATGTCGATCGGTATTTCGACGGTCGATCCCGATGAAACCTGCCCCAGGTCGGTGGAGGCAATGATGGGACTCGCGGATCATGCCATGTACCTCGCGAAGCAGAACGGTAAAAACAGGGTGGCAAGCTCACTTGAACTGGATGAAAAAATATTTTATTTACATTCTTATAAATAATGATCCATATCTCCCCTTAAATTATTAATAAGCCGCTCATTATAAATGTATTTTGTATTTCGCAGGGCACCGACACCCCGATTTCCCCTCATTACACATCCCAGCTTCAAAAATGTCCAAGGTAAAATCATGATTCCTGTACCCTGCGCTGAATTACTACTATAATTATCCTATCCATGCGCACATCGATTCTTAAATCCTGTTCCATCCTGATTTTCTTTTTCGCGATTTCATGCGCGCAAAGCAATCTGCCCATACCTCCCCTGCCTTCCGACTCCCTCCTTCTCATAACTCCCTATATTGGTTCCGAGACCGAATTCCGCAATCCGCTCCCCGAACCAAAACACCTTAGTAGAAACGAATGCTCCGTTGTCGGATGGTTCGCACCCCCGGAATCGGTTCTTCGATTCCCGGTCGAGCTAAGGGAAAATCCACATTTGTCCCTCAGTCTGACCGTCAATTCCAGGGTTTCAATAGAATCCGACAGCCTCAGGCTTCGTATCGAGTATCTCCCGGATAAGGGCGATCCGGACGATCCTCAGCAGGAGCAGCTTCGATACACAATATTCGATACAACCCCGGAAGATACTCCATATTTATTATTTGAATGGATCAATTACGATTTCGACTTATCGCAGCTTGCTCCCGGTACCGGGGAACTCCTTTTCGAGACCGATGGAAGGCTTTCCGGAGATCCGGGCATCGATATTTTATGGGGGCAACCCGCCATTTATTATTCCGATGAAAAAAGAAATAAAAACGTTTTGCTGATCGGCGTCGACACCCTTCGGCGCGACGCGCTATCTATTTACGGTGGGCGTGAAGAAATCTCCCCAAATATCGCGCGGCTTGCTCAAACCGGCACTGTGTCGATGGTTTGCGGAAATCCGTACCTCGGTTCCGAAATTTCAGGCTTCACGCAGGGAATGGAATCCGCATGGTATCGTATGAACGCGACCCCAGACGTTACGGTCGATCAGATGATCGAGATGATCGAATATAACCGGGGTCGCGATCAGTTCATGTTCCTTCACATGATGGACCCGCATTATCCCTACGACCCGCCCCAGGAGCTTATAGATACCCTCTGCAACCAATCATACATTGGCCCCTACAGGTCCGAATTTACCGACATGGAGGGATGGGGGTTTTTAACCCAGCCACCAATCGCAACCGACGTCCAAAGGGTGAGAGAGTTATACGACGCCGAGGTCGCGGATGTCGATCAGGCTCTCGCGAAGCTTTTCAATTACCTCAGCGTCAACGGATATCTGGAAAATACTTTGATAATTCTCGCTGCCGATCATGGCGAGGAATTTTTCGAACACAACCGCTATGGCCACGGTCAGAGCCTTAATGATGAACTAGACAATCTCCCTCTGATAAAATGGGGAGGTCGATTCCCTGAAGGCGGGAAAATAGATACTCCGGTGAGAAACATCTACATCGCCCCGACAATTTTAAAATACCTCGGTGAACCCATCCCCGACGATATGCCAGGCACACCTTTACAGGACGTTGTCTCGGATCCCGGTTTTGAAAATCGGTTGATTTTCGGCGAGGGCAACCTCCAGCGAAGCCATAACACAAAATACGCAATCGACTGGCCATACAAATGCATCACCGACTACTTCACCGGAGTCTCTAAGCTTTTCAACCTCGAAGACGACCCCCGGGAGCTGAATAACATAAGCGGTCAATTTCCCGACATTACCGGCAGACTCGCTATGGAAAGTACGCTTGCCATGCCTCCCGCCGCGAATATGTTCCTATTGCTCTTCACAGGCGATATGTCCGGTGCGCCGCAGCGATTCAGCGGGGCGGTCACAGTTCCTGGAGGTTTAGGGGGTGCAAGAGTTGTTGGATTCAGCAATACCGATATTTACAGCATTGAAGACAATACGGTTATTTTTGATCTCAGTCCCGAATTCACCCCCTCAAATCCCGTCAAAGCGATTGCCATATTCCCATCAAATAATGGCGATACTATTGACGTCACCCTGCTTGCTGATGGAATGATGAATAACGATAGATTTTACCCGCACGGCACCAATATTGTCGAAACATCCGGGCACGCTGTTATCATCATGTCCGATCTGCCATGGCCGAACCGTATCACAGCCAATGCGGGTATCCATCCCGCAGCCTGCTATGTCCTTGGCTTTCCGGGCGTAAGCAATGGTCAACAACAGGATTTCGAGCACATGACCTTCGATCCCGAAACAGTCGAACAATTGCGCGCTTTGGGGTATATTAATTAAATAATAAAATAAATGGCATACAATCAAAATTCAAAATACGAACGCGCTGCATTTTTATCACGGATTATTACCCTTATATTTATCCTTACGATAATCCAGCTTTCCTGCACACCGGTAGAACCGCCTCTCCCACCGCATCCTCCTCCGGCAGACTCCCTGCTATTCCACACTCCGCTAATCGGCGATGAGTCTGATATTCGTATACCGTCTCCGGTCCCCGAACGGTTTGTGGCGGACGAATTATCCGTGGATGGCTGGTCCTGCCCTCCCGAAAAAATTCTCCGATTCCCTGTCGATCTTCGCGAAAATCCACACCTGTCGTTTCTCTTCCATTGCTTCACTACCATCCCTATCCGCATCGGCGATTTGATTTTCAAAATCGACTATATCCCGTCTGAATATCCACCCGAATCCGGCGAGCTTCCGACAGAACCAATCGTTTTATTCGATACAACCCCGATTGAATTCCCAACCTGTTTCGAAACATGGGTCCATCAGGACCTTGATTTGTCCAGCCATGCGCCGGGTCGCGGCGAGTTGCGATTTATTATCGACGGGCCTCTCGCGGGTGATCCCGGACTGAATTTCATTTGGGGCGAGCCGGTAATTTACTACCCGTCGGAAATGAAAAACAAAAATGTGCTCATAATAGGTGTCGATACTCTCCGACGCGACGCACTTTCCGTTTACGGAGCATCCCCGCTCATTACCCCAAATCTGGAAACATTCGTTGAAAAAGCGACTACTTTCAACCAGGCCAGATCCCAGGCCCCGTGGACTCTTCCATCGTTCGCCAGCATGATCACCGGACGGCTCCCCTCCGAAATCAACGCCATGTCATATACCGGACATCTTCCCGGCGAAGCCGATACGATCGGCGAAATACTTCTTAAAAATGGATTCGCGACTTCAACCATCTGCTCCAACCCATGGCTCGGATATCCCCAGTCGGGATTCCATCAGGGTATGGAAGAATTATGGTATAGATATGATGCCACCGCGGGCGCCGAGGTTGATAAAGCTCTGGATTTCATCGACAGAACAAACGGCCGCGACTGGTTCTGCTTCCTTCACTTTATGGATCCGCACACCCCATATCACCCGAGAGAACAATTCCGCGACCTCCTCTTCGACCCATTCCTGGAGGGTTCATACTCCACGTACTTCGATGATGTCGAGCCATGGAAATCGGGGGAATATATCCCGACTGACAGTGAATTGCAGCAGGTAAAGAATCTGTATCTAGGCGAGGTCGCGTATGTCGATGCTATGCTTGCACAACTGTACAAAGGCCTCGAAGATCGCGGATTGCTTGATAATACCCTAATCATTTTTGCCGCCGATCATGGCGAGGAATTTTTCGACCACGGCGGATTTGAACATGGGCATACGCAATACGACGAGCTTGTGCATATGCCATTGATTATTATGGGTGAAGGATTTCCCGCCGGTGGTGTGATCGATACCAGTGTCGGGAACACCGACATTTTTCCCTCAATTTTAAAATACCTCGATCTCGACATTCCCGACAACCTTCACGGACTCCCGCTTCAGAATGTAATAAACGACAATATCGATAATTCCCGCCCCATTTTCGGCGAGGATAACACACGATGGTCTCAGCGAAAATTTGTAGTCGAATGGCCTTATAAATGTATTCTGGATTTCGTGTCTTTCGAAGCGAAATTATTCAATCTGGCCGACGATCCCGGCGAATTGACCGACATCAGCGCTGACAATACTGATATTACCATGCACCTTGAGGCTGACATCATCGCTAATATGCATCCCTCCCTGTCCGCCTTTTATATCTGGGTCACGCGAAGCCTTGAGTCCGATTCAAAATTATATACTGGGACTATTACACTTCCCGACGGGATTGATTCTGTAGAAGCGTTGGAGTTTGCCGAAGGCGACACATGGTCGCTCGATGGCAACGTCCTGACTTTTTCAATCTCAAGCTCCCAGACCTTTCTCGGTCCGGTAAAACATATCGTGATCACACCGTCCGAAGGCTCCGAGACACTTGTCGCCTCGATTCAGGTTCAGGGCGGAAATATATCGGACCTTTTCTTCCCATATGGCGACCGCACTCCCGCCGAGTCCGGCGACGTCACTGTACATCTCAGCGATTATCCGTTCGGCTTCAACCTGCCCTACTCTGCCGATCAGGACTTCGAAGGTTTTTACATCTGGGGTACTAAGCAGTTTGATATTAGCGGGAATGGTGTAGAATTAAATGAGGAAACCAGGGCGCAGTTGAGATCCCTTGGCTACCTGGATTAACTACTAAGACATTACAACACTCAAAATGAAACAGGCTTATATAAATCCGAAATTTGTGACTTTGGCAGTTATCATAATTATAATCCTGCTGCCGATTTTCTGTATGAAGCGGGAACCTGCCAACCGTTTTCCAGTAATTTCCCTTTTAAGTTACAGGTTCTTAATCAACGACGAAACCGAACTTAGATCGCCATTTCCTGAGCCATCAAGGCTGATCATTAACAATGAATCTGTTGAAGGCTGGAGCATTCCAGATGCCAGCGTCCTCAGATTTTCAATGATAATTCACGAAGGTGGCATTCTATCCTGCAGGCTTGGAATCACCGGCGACTTTTTGGCAAGCAACGGTGACCTTATTTTCAAAATAGATTTCATCGAAAAATATACCGATGAAAATAGAGTTTGTACAGATAGAGTTAAAAACACATTTAACTTATACGAAGCCAGCTTGTTGAATAACCCTTCTCTAAGAGACAGCTGGACCCAAATCGATATTCCGATGACCAATTCCCATATCCTGTATGGGGACTTGAGGTTTTCAGTCGAAGGCAACCTGGAAAATCATCCCGAGCTTACTTACCTCTGGGGTGCCCCGACACTTTACTTTCCAGACATGCTGGAAAAAAAGAATATTCTTTTAATCGGCGTCGACACCCTTCGCGCCGACATGCTCACCGTTTATGGAGAGCCGCAGAATCTCACACCCGTAATCGCCGAATTTGCCCAATCCTCAACAACATTCATGCAGAATCGCTCCCAAAGCCCGTGGACTCTTCCCTCTTTCGCCAGCATGATTACCGGCGGGCTTCCATCACGAATCGGAGCCACGATGCTTTCATGGAGCCTCCCTGGCAGAGCGACATCCATAGCCGAAATCCTCCGCGATAATGGTTACGCGACCGGCACCGTCTGCTCCAACACTTACATCGGTAACTCCAGCTCCGGATTCCAGCAGGGGATGGACAGCTTCTGGTATTCATATAACGTTCGCGCCGACGTTTCGATCCAGCGGGCTGAGGATTTCATAAACCGGTCGAAAGATCGCGACTGGTTCTGCTTCCTGCACTTTGAGGACCCTCACACGCCATTTACACCGCTGCCGGAATTCGCTGCGCGATGGTGCGATCCGTCCTACACCGGAGAATTCAAAACCGCCTTCACAGAAGACGCCGACTGGAAATTCAGTTCCACTGTTCCTCCTGAGGCTGATATCGACCAGGTCCGGAATTTATATAGATCGGAAATTTCCTACCTCGATTCTTCTCTCGCTGAATTATTTAATTTCCTCGAAGAAAATAATCTAATGGATAACACCCTCATAATTTTTTCCGGCGACCACGGCGAGGAATTTTACGAGCACGGAGCTTTCGAGCATGGGCATACCCATTATGATGAACTGGTCAAAACCCCCCTGATAATCCAAGGTGAAGGATTCCCCGAAGGCGAGAAAATTTCCGACCTTACCGGTAACACCGACATCGTCCCGACAATCCTGCGGTGGCTCAACATCCCGCTCCTAGACGACCTTGAAGGCGTTCCGCTTCAGGATGTCGTCGCGGGAACTGTCCCCGACGACCGTATTATCTACGGCGAGGACAACATACGTGGAACCCAGCGAAAATACGCGCTTCAGTGGCCGTATAAATGCATCTACGATTACTCCGATCGCACCTGCAAACTTTTTAACCTTGAAGACGATCCCGGCGAACTTACGGATATCTCATCGCTCAATCCAGAAATTTCTTCGAGCCTGATCTACAAAATAATCACCAAAATGCTCTCCGATAAAAGCACCTTCAATGTCTGGTTCATGGGAAGCTTCATCGAAAATCCGCACCTGTTCACCGGTACCCTGCGCGTCCCGGGCGGAATCGACAGCGTCCTGCCATTCGCGTTGTCGGGCGACGACACATGGACCCTTGAAGGTGACACTATCATATTTTCAATCACCAACGCCGATCCATCGACCAACGTCGACAAGCATTTCGTCATCGTCCCGTCGGAAGATGCCGATACGCTTGAAATCGAATTCCTTGTCGATGGCGAAATCCACCCTGAAAAATTATTCCCCTTAGGCACAAACGTCTCTGCGGAGAGCAATTCTGTATCTGTCAAACTGACAGATTTCCCGCTTGTGGCAAATATTCCGACCGGTGAGAATGCATTCTCCGGCGCGATGTATGTCTGGGGAATCCTGGGGCTTGGTGAAATCTTATCCCGCAATGAATTGGACCCCGAATCCATTGCCATCCTCAAATCGCTCGGGTATATTCCTGAGTAACCTCGATATCAAACATCTCCCTCCAGTGTATCAGAACCACGCGCGTCAGCAAGTGGTTTACCA
>JAPKYR010000178.1 GCA_026394215.1 bacterium | reverse complement strand
ACATCGGATGATGATCGCCACAGTTACGCGATTTTTTTAAGTTACGAAAATGTGTTCTACCTTGTCGAACTTGGCGCGACACTTTACGATGCAGATGCCCTTCTCAAGACTATTGGCCGAACTCCATGGGATAGCATCGAGAGCATTCTGCAGTGATCAAGACATAACCGCCTATTTCCCATTTACTAAACATTTCTTGTGATTTACTTGACTTCCTGGCAGGTTTGACTATCCTTAATGACACGTTCGCTTAATATTTTCCGGGACGCAAACCGAATGCAGGGATATCCGGGTTTTTCGTGGGGTATCCTGGCGAAATCCCGATATATTTGGCGCATGCGTAAATTCACAAGGAGGAGAAACCTTGAATACCATTAAAATGATCGCATTAGTAGCTGTCTCGATCTTTGTTATCGCAATGACAGCATGTCCGGCACCGCCGGCGAATCCAACACCAACCCCAACCCCTACGCCGCATGAAACGCCGGCTCCACCCCCGACTCCGCCGACCCCAACGGAAACCCCTGCCCAGCCTGAGAGAGCCCAGGTCACTACTACCGAGGGCATGCCTGATGGCTGGCCGGAATCTATTCCAGTAATGGAAGGATTAACCGTGGTCAGTGGAGCGATCGGTGCCGAAGGTGCCCCGTTCAGTCTTGGGCTTTATCTGTCAGGTAATCTGCCAAAAGCGGATGTTTTCGACTTCTACACCACTCTACCCGGCTGGACTCTGAATGAAGAGGAAAGCCCGCAAGGCAGCGCAATGTTCACCAATGAAGCAGGCGAAAAATTCCAGGCTATTCCTAAGGAAATGGAGGATGGCACGGTTCAGGTCGGACTGATTTATTTCGCAGCTCCCGTTGCAGAGGAAACAACTGAAACTGCTCCGGCTGATGAAGCACCCCCCAGACCGAAATAACCTTCAACGTTAATGATTATGTAAAACTAGCCCCTTACATTGGGGGCTTTTTTATATGCCCTTTATTGGGTATGATAGAGGAGAATGATGCCGACCATAAAATAAAGGAGATTCCATGAAAGTTCAAAATACTATTTTGACGATTCTGGCTTTGTTATTTATTTTAAGCCTCACAGCCTGTACTGCCGATTCGGGCAATAAACCATCGGACACTCAAAATTCCGGTGTAACATCGAATGAAAATGAGACGCCGCTTGAGGTTGACGAAACCGACGGACATGGATCCGACACCTCAAGCCTTGCACCGGGCTCAGATGAAACCGAAGCTCCCCCTTCAGATGAAACCATTGTCACATCGGACAATGTGGGCGGAGCAACCAGTACCACAGCCGGTAACCTGCCTCAGGGCTGGCCGGCAGAAGTCCCGATCATGGATGGTTTCACAATCCTTCAAGTTACTTACGACGAATCCGTTAACGGTAATCCAGGCGAAATTGTCGTCAACGCTCAGGGCAATGCGACTTTTGATGAAATTATCAGTTTTTATCAGAACATTCCGGGATGGACCTCGACTGGCGGTAATGCGATGTCCGCCAAAGACGAAAAGGGATTTTTTGTTTCCATCGTGAAAGGTAACCAATTACTTATGATCAACGGGAAAATCGAGGAAGCATTAGGGCAAACAGGCGTCGATTTCAAGTATATTCCGAATAGCCAACCGGAGTGAAAAAATTGTCAAAACCAAAGTCCGTGGCCATACCCACGGACTTTTGATTTATTGAACCATCGCTTAATGTCTTTTTTTTTCAAACCGATAATAATATCAACTAATCCGATGTACCTTTTAACCTCGATTCAGCAGCCATAAAATTATCGACCGCTTCAGCCGATATCGTGAAAAACGATGTGTCATCCTGTGTTGCGTAATAATTCCCATTCTCATCCAACGACCCAAGTTTTATGATCGCTTCGCCCATATTTCGCTCCTGGTAAACCTCAATTTTCATAAAATACACCGGATCGATTCCATAATCGCCCGAATGGGCAGGCGCCGGCACGACATACTCCAGCTGGAGGGCGAGAAGACTGTCGATGAAAGCCTGGAAATCCCCGGGCTCAGTGAAATTGCGATCAGGCGGATTAATAATACGCCAGTCTTCCAGGCCGGTTCCAGTGCGTTCAATCTCCAGATTTTGGGCATTCGGTTGCCTTACCAGGATTCTCGCAATCTGCTCGGAAGGGATATCGATTAATAGCGTTTGAATAAACTCCGATGGATTGAGCGCGAGGCGGTCGTGGATATAGGCTTCCACCAGGAACGGTGAAGGCTGCCATGAGGATGTCGCGAAAATCCCGCGCGCGATGTCCTCTCCATGAAGCGACAACTCATAATTATTGCCGTCCCCGGATTTCAGATTGACTTCGACTGTTTTTTGCCCCAACTCAGGGTTATCCGCATTTTCAGGAAGGAATTCAGATGCCTCAAGGCGCAAAATATTTTCGAAGAGTACATCGAGGCGCGCTGGGCTTGCCGGAAAACGATCCGGGACAGCGACCATCCACGAGTTATTTTCCTTATCGAGCTGAAGTTCACCTGCGGAGCTTGAAATTTGTACCGAAACGATATCGTCCTTATTAAATGCGAGGGCTCTTATATCTCTCAGATCGCCAGCCGAAACCTCGAGCGGCTCGACGCTGTAAATCGGGATCAGAAACACCTCCGTCGGGTTATTATTAAACATTGCGTACCTGGCGGTTCCCGATGCGTTCTCAAGCCCGATGCCAAGGTCCATCATGATTGCATCGGAAGACGATATCAGTTTTAAATTAATTTCCGGTTCGTTAAGCCCGTACTCCGCGAGTTGCGTCTCGGAAACATCTTTGAAATCCCGTTCACTTTCGGCGGACATAATTTGTTGAAGCAATTCTGAAACCTTGCCGGGATCGCAGCCTGCCTGATATGGGCTGACCATTCTCCATTCAGCGATGCTGTCGGGATTATCCGCGTCGGATGATCCTGTCTTTTCGATCCTGATCGTTTCATCGCCGCGCGCGATCTCGATTATTTGAAGCTGTTCCGGATCGACAAGCGACCTGTCGGAGAGACGCTTCGCGGCTGTCTGCTTCTGCTCCCGGAATCCCAGGAACCAGACAGCAATCGCGCAGATTATAAGGAGAGGAATGAATATGAGATTGTAGCGGATTTTCATAGCTTAGCCCGTTTTCATAAGTGTTAACTTTAGCGGCGTTTCCACCAGACAAAACAGCCGAAGGCGGCAATCAGAAGGGGCGTCAGAACCACGCTGATCGCGAAAATGACATTCTGTTGTCCTCTGGTTAAATCGAACGGCCTGTCCTCGCGCATGTTCGGACGGATGCTTATCAAATCCTGCCGGGACGTAAGGAAATTTACCGCATTCATTATGAAATCCTTGTTGTAATAGCTATCGATATTTGCATTCGACACGAAACTCGCGTCGGCTACAACCATAACCTGGGCGTCCTTCTCGGCGGGGGATTCGACATCGGCGGTTTGATCGGGAGTTTCAGTTTCCGTGTCCGCAGTCTCGGCGGTGGTATCCGAATTCGAGCCTGTAATTTCACTGGATACTATGCTCGGGATAGCATCCTGATTATCATTAGTTGTCTCAAGGGGGGGTTCTTCAACAGCAGTTTCATCTGTGCCAAGTTTCCTTGTGGCGATCGCCGCGATATCGCGCGAATCGCGGGTGTCGACGCCATCATCGAAAGTATTGCTTTCAGTTGTTTCGCTCCAGCTTGTTCCGGATGAGCGCGCGAGGCTCTCGATTGTCACATCGGGAAGCCTCTGCGGAGAAAAACTAAGGCTGCCCGCGTTCAGCACAAGAAGGTCCCACGTATCATAAAGGCTTGCGGTGATGGGATGCTCCGTATTTGCGGCCAGTGTAGGCGATGTGATCTCGCCGAACGCGTTACGTTCATCGTCCAGGATCGTGTCATTATTCGGGACGATCCCGTATTCCGAAAGCAGATCCCCTAATCCGCCATCGCGACCCGATTCGAGAAGGCACATTATGTTGCCGCCGTTATCGAGATAGGTCCCGATTGAGTCGATCTCCAGTGCGCTGAAATCCCTCTCGGGCGATACGATAATAAGCAGGCTTGTCTCAGGCGGCACCCCATTTTCCTGAGGAATATCCAGCGTATTGACCTGATATCCCTCAAGCTCAAGCTGGGACTTGAATTTACTTAATCCCGACTGCGTATTGTCATCCGTAAACGGATTGGGTTCGCCGTGGCCCGTTACAAAGGACACCAGCTTGGATTGCATCTGGCGAACCGCAAGGAGCGCGGAAGTGAAATGCGGTTCTGAAACATCCGATGTTATCGAACGTTTGTCGCCGAGTTCGAAAAGGATGCTTGGATTTCTTTCGATTCCCTTGCTTTCCGCGAGATCGCGCTGGACGTCGGGATCGGCGAATTTGAAATCTATTTTATTTGTATGATACAAATACAAATCCATCAAGTTCTCAATTCCATCCCTGTACCCGTCGTTAGGCGGAGTAAATGCCGTTACCGAAATCGTTTCCCCGGCGCGGTTTATATCGTCAAGAACCTTTATTGTCTGGGGGGACAGGGAGTGAAGGTTTTCGCTCGACAGATCGAAACGGTAGTGATACCGGTAAGAAAGCACATTTGCGAAAATCAATATACCGGCAAGGCTGAGTATCACGGTCGTGATATTTGCGCCGTACTTGATACTTCGCGATGACATCGTTATCCTGAACCATAATCTGTTAACCAGCCCGAAGATGCCGATAAGAAGCGTCCCGATCAATCCTAAAGCGGTCGGGCCGATCCCGGTTTTTCCCATGGCAAGGGCGATTGAGGCGAACAGAATCGCCACGCCGCCGCCATATAACATCAACATGGACAAGGGCGATGGGTTTATGATATTTTCAAGTTTGGCCTGTGGCCGGATATTTTTACCGGTTTTTTCCTCAGGCAATTCCCGCTCGATTTTTTCCTCTACCGGTTTCGCAGGAAGTTCGGTTTTCACTGACGATTTTCGCAATCTCTGAATTTCCGATGGAGTCATCTCCCTTCTGTTTTTTTCACGGGAGACCAGCAATGTCCTCATAGGCGCGAAATCATCCGCGGGGACTTTCTCCAGCTCATCCGGCGCTTCAATATTATCGGCCTCTGGTACGGAATGGAATTCGGATTCCGGTTTACTTTCAGACCGGCCTTCAGATTTAGGTTTGGTAATTCCTGCAGGGGGTTCAACCGGTTCAAAATAGCCCGGCTCATCCGGAGGCTTCCCGTGACCGAAGTCCGATGTCGGCTCAGATGTTTTTTTCTCCTCCGGTTTCTCATTGGCAGGTTCGACATAATTATTTACCGGATTCGATATCCGGGCGATCTCGGGCTTGCCGATTACAAGAGACCGTTTCAATGTCCCGGGCCCGGTTTTTTCGGCACTTGCAATTGATGTCGAAGTATTATCGAGACGATCGGGTTCGGGTTCAGGGACGGATTTTTCCTTGAGGGTCTGCATCCTGTCCGAGAAACTGAATTCCCTCTGTTGTTTTTGAAACGGCAATTCGGGTTGATGAGAAGTTTCCTTGCCTGTTTGCCCCGGTGCTTCCGACTCTGATGTTTTCGGAGGTCCCGGAACCCGCCAGAGAATTTCTTTCGGCGATTTATCAAGTTCGGATGAAGAGAAGTAATCGGTTTTCCTGACCATCCTGTTATCATCATCCTGGCTTTCGGGGCTGCCGGGCGCAGGAGTATCAGGCGTTGGAGATTTCTCTTCAGCCGGTTTTTTCAGAGTCTCCTCTTTCTCCTCTTTCGTCTCATCTTCGAATGAATCGCCGAGGAGTTGATGTCTTAATTTATTTGGATCGAATGTCACGGCTCACCCATTGATTTAACCCTTTATTTATTACTTCCACCTGCTTATTTCTATAACGCGTACCGCAGTAAAAAGCGCGAAGAATATGAACGAGATCATGTAGACAATATCGCGCGTATCGATCAATCCATTTGATAGGTTATTGAACTGGCCGGAGAAAGAAAGGTAATAGAATGTCTTGCCGAGGGCGCCGCCGATTATGCTTCCGGCGCTTAAAAATCTGAGAGTGAAAAGCACCAGCAGGCTAATAACCGCGGCTGTTACGGCGCTCCTGCTTAGTGAGCTTGCCAGAATTCCCATCGCAAGGAACGATGCCCCGAGCAGTAGCGCGCCAAGGTAGCCGGTCAGGATAACGCCCCAGTCCGGGTTGCCGAAGATCGCAAGAAAAACCGGGTACTGAATTGTCATCGCAAGCACGAATACGTACAGAAGAAGGCTCGACATATATTTCCCGAGAACGACTTCCCAGTCGTTTATCGGGTAGGTCATCAAAAGCTCGATTGTCCCGCTTCGACGCTCATCCGAAAAAAGGTGCATCGTAATTACGGCGGCGACCGGGATCGATAAATACCCAAGCACATTAAAAGTCCCGAATAGATCGGCTTTGTGCGAATTCATCACGGTTATGAAATAAAACCATCCGCCAAGGACGAGCAGGAAGAAAAATGCCACTGAATATGCCACGGGGCTGACAAAATACGATTTCAGTTCGCGCGACGCTATGGTTGCAACATTCCTCAATTTAATCGCCGCCTTTCGACTGGTGATTCATTAGTCAGCATCAGGAAAATATCCTCAAGCGAAAGCGAGTATGGCCTCATCTCGTGAAGCCCGAATCCCCCCCGGACAATCGCGCGGGCGATTTCCTCGCGGACATCGCTGTCGATATTCGAATGGACCACATAGACATTTCCGCCTCCGGCAAGATCCATCTCATGTTTCTTATCTACAGCCAGTACTCCGGGAACTTCTTTCAATATTTTTTTGATTCCATCCGGATCGCCTTTGACATTGATCTGAGTCATCTGGCTTTTTGTGAGCGATCTCGTCAGCCCCTCCACGGA
The DNA here is from genome assembly GCA_026394215.1 of bacterium. Lineage (GTDB taxonomy): Bacteria > JAJVIF01 > JAJVIF01 > JAPKYR01 > JAPKYR01 > JAPKYR01. The sequence continues at coordinate 9,012 of JAPKYR010000178.1, read as the reverse complement.
GTCCGACGCTACCAGTTTGCCTTTGTTAATAATAATGACCCTGTCGCAGATCATGGATACTTCGGGTAGAATATGCGTCGATAAAATGACCGTATGTCCCTGGCCAAGCTCCTTGATCAGATCGCGAATCTCGCTGATCTGCCTTGGGTCGAGCCCGGTCGTCGGCTCGTCGAGCATTAGAACTTCGGGTTCGCCGATCAGTGCCTGCGCGAGACCCACGCGCTGGCGGTAACCTTTCGACAACTGGCTGATAATTCCGTTTTCAACATCTCCAAGTCCGCACTGTCCGATTGCCTTATTCAAAGATGCTTTCCTGTCTGCTGCATCGATATTTTTCGCCCTCGCGACAAAATCCAGGTAGTCCCTGATCCGCATGTCCTGGTACAAAGGCACATTTTCGGGAAGGTATCCGATTTTCTTACGGACTTTAAGCGAGTCATGAAAAATATCAAATCCCTCGATCCGTGCCGTCCCGCTTGTGGGCGGCAAATAGCATGTAAGCATCCGCAACGTGGTTGTCTTGCCCGCGGCATTGGGACCGAGGAATCCGAGAATATCGCCGCGTTCGACTTTGAAGCTTACATCGTCTACCGCGGCTGTCGATCCGTACACCTTTCTTAAGTTCTCAACTTCTATCATTAATAGGTTCCTTTACACAAATAACATGCTAAATCCAGTCAGACGTGTGGCGGTGACAAGCTAAGTGACGCTTTCAAATGAGTTCAATTTCGGTGACTCTAAATAGCGTCACGTGCTTGTCGCCGGATTACCAGCATATATAAGGTTGCATGAATTATTATCAGCTCTTTTGACCCATTTTTAGCTTGCGGTTCTTAATCGCCCTTAAAATAATCGGACAATATATGATTATCCGGGGTTTAAATATGATTAAGAGATTATTCTGATTTTACCAGCTTGCGAGGTAATCGGGGGTGGAATAATCCGGGGCGGTACTGATTTCCGGGATTTTCTCCACGCGTTTCAGGGAGTCTTCCAGGAGTCCCTGGAAGTCGACATTATTTCCCGGTTTAAGCTCATTCATGAGGAATTCAACCACTTGTGCGGACGGTGGGATTTCCGAGAGCCCTTCGGTTTCCTCCATTCCGAGCATGCGGAAATGGAACGCATTAAAAACTTTTTGTTCATTTTTCTTTAATAATCCGGGTTTATTGAAGAAATCGTACGCCTTTTCGAGCACCATAAAGTCCTGCGGATATTTCTCCGGATTGTATATCTTTACAAGGCGGAAATAGTTCGCCTGTGCGCTCTGCGATGAAATCCCTTTCTTGACCCCAAGAGTCCAGTAATGGCGATTCGCGGACTGGATTTCGTCGAGAAGCATCTCATGCTTGACGTCGCTTCGCGTTTTTTCCGACTGGACGAGGCTTACAAGCTGATTGATCATTTTTCTCGTTTCCTCGCTCACGAAGGAATAGTCATCTTCATCGATCAACTCAGGCTTTGAATCGCAGATAACAAACAGGCGATTGAAATATTCGAGCGATTTATCGTCGTATCCTGTCCAGAAATATGCCAACCCAAGATTCTGCAGCGCCTGCCAGTTATCCGGATTCGATTCGAGAATTTTTTCCCATTCGCGGATGGCACCGCGAAGATTGTCCGATTTTGCGGCCAGGTATCCAGCCTGGATATGCGACAACGATATTGCGTGGTCTATATTTTCCGTACTTGCGCCAGCATCAAGCGCGAGTTTGAACGCCTCGCGGCTTTTTTCGGGTTCGCCATGTTCAAGGAAATGGTATCCGAGAAGTACCAGACCGTCGATTCGCTGCTTGCCCTCAAGCTCCTTGTAGCCCTCGTCAAGGATATTGCCCCAGTAATGAAGCCCCAGATTTGGTTTTTTCTGCTTTATGTACATCAAACCGAGAAGGAACTCCGCCTCGACATGGTCCGGCTTGTTCTTATCCTTGAAATATTTTTCGAGGTACTTCGCGCCGCCTTCATAATCGGCGCATTTATAGGCAAGGCGTCCGATCAATCCTACCGGAAACTTGAATTCCCTCTCAAGATAGTCATACGAATACTCATCGAGAGCCGGCGGCCAGTCAACTTCGAGTGGATTTCGCCAGAGGCATAGAAACCTAATCCTGACGGCGTCTTTTGAGTTATGGGCAAGAAGCCACTCCGCGGCTTCCCTGGCTTCATCATGCTTGCCCAGTTTCAGGGAAATTATAGCCCACATTCGATGCGCCAGTTCCGCTCCGGAACTTTCCCTTATGCCCAGAACCTTCTCAAGCCGCTCCACAGAAGCTTTCGGACGTCCCGCTTCGATGTCCACCATCGCGAGAAGGCTCGATATCCTTGCGTCGCGTATTCCAGTTTTATCGGCAGCGCTGAGAATCCGGTATGCCGACTCGAAGTCATTTTTGACTAACGCTAACAACCCGAGACGAAGATACCGCTCGTTCGCGACTTGCAGCCATGGCGGTTTCCTGTACTCAGCAAGCATCGGCACAAGCCTCTCCCCTGATTCCGTCGAGCCTATGCTTATCTCCTTGTCGATGAGTTTCAAAGTCGATACAAGCAACCCTATATTCAGTGTATCGTTTGACACCCCGCCATCGAATGCCCCGTTCAGAAGCTTATTGGCGTCTTCCCATTCCCCGCGCGACGCTTTGATAATCCCTTTCCTGTAGTCGGCAAAAGCAATTATAGATTTGTCGCCGGATTTTACCTTCCTGTATTCATCATAAGCTTTGTCGATATTCCCGCGCGTTTCCTCTATCATCCCGAGACGAACGCTGAGCATCGGATGGTCCGAGAATAATTTAGCGAGCTGTTGAAGTTCAGCTTCAGCTTCGTCTAATTTGCCGTCAATGAGATTAAGGACCGCGATTCTGTATGAGTAGGCAGGATTTGTTTTATCGCCCTTAAGCAGATCCTTAAATATGCCAAGCCCCGTGCTCGTATCGCCCGATCCCTGGTAGCTGACGCCGAGAAGGTATTGAAGTATCGGATTTTTCTCGACCTTGAAAGCTTCGATAAGGATGCTGATAGCTTCTGCAAAATTGCCATCCCGAATCTTGTCGCGGGCAATGCGTGTGATTGTCTGCGCCACAACGCCCTGATTTATTCCCGTCGCACCAGCAAGATGCCCGTTTATAACAAGTTCCGTCAGTTGCGGGAAAATTTTCTCGTCATTACCATGGTTGTTAAACAGGTACGTTAATAACCACGATCCGATTTGTTTATCTGAAGGGGTAAGTTTCGCGGCTCGAAGCATGACCGGCAGACGATTCTCGGAGAGCAGGTTCGTTTCCAGGTACAGCCTCGCGAGCTTCAGCGCCATCTCATCTGTGCCCAGACGGTCAAAGACCTTTTCAAGAAGATTGATATCGATTACTTTCGCTGAATTTTTCCCGACAAGCAGTGTCGCGAGGATATTTTCCTCGGCTTCGGATATGGCTCTGTTATCGAAATTCATCCGGTAAATTTTCAGCGCCTCATCGTCGCTTCGGCCTTCGACGGCGAGTGCCGCTCCAAGCTTGACTGCAACCTCTTTCTTCTGTTTTTCACTGGTTTCCGGATGATTTACATAATCGATCATCGCGTTGGCACGTGAACCATCGAGCCGTCCACCGGTCATTACGACATCCTTTAACGCTTTCAGAATATCGTAATTGTCAGGCTCCACATTATGAGCCATCCGGTAAATTCTTCCGGCTTCCTCCGACACATTATTCGTGTTCATGTAAGCATTTGCGAGTGCCAGCACCACTGCATTGACGTCAGTGCTGACCCCGTCGCGAAGCGCCTGCTGGTACACCAATACTGCATGCTCGCTGATTACATTTTTCTCCGCATAACGCCTTGCGAGATTCAGCGTGTTCTCTTGTTCCCGGGGCATCTCATCGAAAAATGTCTGAAAAACCTCTAAGGCATCCTTATCATTGCGACCGGCAAGACGATATCTTTCGGACAGAATACTTAACAAAGTAGTTTTCTTGGCGTGATCCTTCCATACCGCCTCATACACCCTGCACGCGTCTTCGCCATCCGCGTGCGTTGACAGGAGATGATTGACAAGCTTCTCCGCCAGATCCAAATCCTTTGTTTTTTTAAAAGTATCCAAAAGGATCCGGACCTGATCCTGCGCAAGATTCGGCATGTTGACCAGGATTGTTACCTTCGCCTGTTGGAAAAGCTCCTCATCCGGGAAGAATTTCAACGCCCTCTCGATAACCGGAAGAGCTTCGGTAATTATCGTTTTCTGACCTGCATACGTGCGCGCGAGTCCGTAGAGGAAATCCATATTGGTGGAGAACTCATGAAACGCGCGGCGGTAGACGGCCAAAGTCGTGCGGTCGTACTTCCCGAGCTTCCTGTAACACATCGCGAGGCAATAATTAATTATTTTATTGTCGGGAGCCCTCTGCTGCATCTTCGTGAAGATAGGCAGGGACTTCTCATCGAATTTTTCGAGTTTGTAGTATTTATTGCATAGCGCGAACGCGATCTGATTATTGTTTGGAAGTTTTTTTACGGCATCTTCCAAGAGTTCGACCACTTCCGGAACAGCGGTTTTTTCCGCGACTTCGCTCAACAGTTTGGCGATATCCCCGACCCCGTCGGGCTGCTTCATGCCTTCCCTGAGTGTACCGAGTGACTTTTCGATCTTCCCGGATTTATAAAGCGCAGCGGCATCGAGATAATATGCGCGAAGAAGCTCATTGTTATACTTGCCCGGATTTAACGGGTCAATGAGCGAAAGTGTTTCTTCCGACGCAAGGGCACATTGATCCCACTCTCCATGGCCGAACGATTCCTCGGCTTTCTTGAGGAGTTTGTCGATCTTGCGCCCGGGTCCGAATATGTTACCTAGTGCGGCCACGGGGCGGTTATTATAACAGAGTTTAAAGGATTAATTCGCTGAAAAATTGTTTTAAAACCGGATTTATCGGCCACTTTGATTTATATGATATTACATGTCATAACATTATATTTTATCGGGCGTTTCGGATTCCAACGATAAAATAGCGTATCAGAACCACGAGCGTCAGCGAGTGGTCTGCCATGTTCACTTACTTATTGATTTATGCAAATGCGATAATGGCCGAGAGTGATGTTGGTAGACCACTCGCTGACGCTCGTGGTTCTGATACAGCATTTTATTTTATTACCGATTATCGAACTTTTTTATCTGTGGTAAACTCTAATAGCTTGCAAACTTCACAAGGGAAAATCTAACTGGAGGGCAGAACATGCAAAGTCGCCTTACTATCCCGACAATTTTATTTATTTCAATTACGTCAATCGCAGTTTTTCTCGGAACTTCAACAACCGCACATGCACAGGGAATCATTATCGAACCGGACCGCATTATCGGCTGGATACCCCCACAACCAATCGGACCATGGGAACCTCAACCGATAACGGTCCAGCGCGAAACTATCCAGATCGATCTGGACGACCAGTTCGCGCATGTCAAAATCTCACAGACATTCCAGAATAATACCGGAATCGATCTTGAAGGTACTTATATCTTTCCGCTTCCTCCCGGAGCCGATATCTCCGATTTCGCGCTATGGATGGACGGAAGGCAGCTCGCGTCCGAAACTCTCCCAGCCGATGAGGCATCGGCGATTTACCACCAGATTGTCGCGTCAATGCGCGATCCGGGGCTTCTTGAATACATGGGCGACGGGTTGATCCAGGCATGGGTTTACCCGATCCCCGCGTACGGCACAAAGCAGATCGATATGGAATATGACTGGCTGATAACAATGGATGGCGGCCTTATGGAACTCGACCTTCCGATGAAACTGGACGGATACTCCATCGACCAGATCCAGTCGCTTGCTGTCACGGTCAATATCATAAGTCCGGATACGCTCGGTACCATTTATTCCCCGACGCATGATGTTCGTATCGACCACCATGGCGAATTCGAGGCCACGGCGAGTTTCGAAGAATCGAATTATCGGCCCGAAGGCAATTTCGTGCTCTATGTATCAAGGCCTCAGGCCGCTGTCGGGGTCAATATGCTCACGCACGCGACCGGAACCGATGAAGGCTATTTCCTCACCATGATCGCGCCGGAATATAAAGAGACCGGAGAGGTAATCCCGAAGGATTTCGTCTGCGTTCTCGATACGTCCGGAAGTATGGCGGGCGGAAAAATCGAGCAGGCGAAGGAAGCGCTTAATTTCATATTCCAGAACCTTAATGGCGATGACCGGTTCCAGCTTATTACGTTCGCGACCGATGTGTATCCATATTACGAAGGATGGTCGGATGCGACGACCGGGAATATCGCGGATGTGCGAGGCTACATCGAAGGCATCGACGCCGGCGGTAGCACGAATATCGATGAAGCCATGCGTGAAGCGCTCAGGCAAAGCCCCGACAGAAATCGCCCGATGTATGTCATATTTATGACGGATGGCCTTCCGACAGTCGGAGAGACCAACACCGCGATGATTGTCGAGAATATCAACGCGGTGAATTCGGAAGTCAACGGCAGGATTTTCTGTTTCGGGGTCGGCGACGATGTCGATTACCAGTTTATCGACCGTCTCTCCCGTGAAAATGGCGGCTACACCGAAAGTGTCGGGCCGAATGAGAACATGGAGCAGCCGCTTTCGGATTTCTACGCGAAAATTAAATCCCCCGTCATGACCGGAATCGAAGTTGAAATAACCGGCGCGCGAATTTATGACATGCTCCCTGAGACCATGCCCGACCTGTTCCTTGGTAGCCAGCTTATTCTTGCCGGACGGTTTGTAGGAACCGGAAACGGCGAAATCGTCCTGACCGGGACTGTTGGCGGCGAAGCGAAACGGTTTGCATATCCTGTTGAATTCACAAACGACCGCGAAAACGATTTTATACCGCGACATTGGGCTACACGACGTGTCGGATACCTTTTAAACCAGATACGCCTTTACGGAGAAAATCAGGAAGTTGTCGATGAAATCGTCGATCTCGCGACAAGGTACGGGATTATCACACCGTATACGAGCATGCTTGTAACGGAAGACGAGATGCCCCAGCCTACGATTTTTGGATGGTCTCCCGGGGGTGTTGGGCTAGGTGCTCCTCCACAGGCGGAATCCAGCGCAAGGGCTCAGAGTTCCGATATGTCTGCAATGGAACAAAGCGGGGTTACCAATCTCGATCAGAATCTCGAAGGCGCTGTGTCTTATGCCGGCGACAAGACGTTCTACATGAACATTGATGGTTACTGGGTCGATAGCGAGTACGATGAGGACACGATGGATGAGCCGGAGCATATCGTCTACCTGTCGGATGAGTATTTCAACCTGATCGCCGACGAGCCCGATATTGCCGACTATCTCGCGGTTGGAGAAATGGTCATCGTCGTCTTCGGCGACAAGGTGTACAAAATCGATTCTGAAGAATAGGATTTTTTAAATCGTTTTTGAACCTGTCTGAAGAGCGTGTGTCTTAATTTCGCTGATAGAGACAGGACAATATTTCAAAGGTCTAGCAAATTAAATTAACCGCACCTGCCCCATTCCTGAAGGAGAATGGGGCTTTTTGTTATTTTAAATATATCACGCCCCCACCGCTGCCTTCGCCTTCTCGATCGCCTGACCTAAATCCGCGATTAAATCCTCCGTGTCCTCGCACCCGACAGAAATCCTGATCAGATTGTCCGTCAGTCCCTGCTTCTCGCGAAATTCCTTCGACACTTTCGCGTGCGTCATACTTGCCGGATGCTGTATCAAACTATCTACCGTTCCAAGACTTACGGCAAGTATGAAAAGTTTAGTATTTTGCAGTACTTCCTTCGCAGCCTGAAAACCGCCCTTCAACTCGAACGCCACCATCCCGGAAAATCCTCTCATTTGTTTTTTCGCTACCTTGTATCCCGGATCGTCGGGAAGTCCCGGATACATGACTTTATCCACATCGGGATGATCATGCAGAAATTCCGCTACCGCGAGGCCGTTTTTATTATGCCGATCCATTCTCATCGAGAGGGTTTTCAAACCTCTGAGGAAAAGGTAGGAATCAAACGGGCTGATACATGGTCCTGTCGCGGTTCGATACGTTCTCACGATGTCCATATCCTCCGATTTCCCCATCGCGCAGCCGCCGATAATATCGCCGTGGCCATTAAGATATTTTGTCGCCGAATGTATGACAATATCAGTCCCGAGCGTAAGCGGAGTCTGATTGTATGGGGTCGCGAAAGTGTTGTCGATAACCGATTTAACTCCGGCATGGCGGCATATTTCTGAAATCGCCGCTATATCGCTTACCTTGTTTGTCGGATTTGCGGGGGTCTCATAAAAACAGAATTTTGTCTCCGGCCTGATTGCCTTTCTGACCTCGTCGGGATTGGCGGTATTGACAAAGGTAGTTGAAATTCCATATCTGGCATAGATATCACCGAACAGGCTGAGTGTAGGACCGTAAAGCGTATCGCCGGAAATGATATGATCGCCATGTTTCATGAAGGGAAGCGTTGCGCCCTGGATTGCCGCGAGTCCGCTCGGAAAAACAACTGACGCCTCGGCTTCTTCAAGGTTAGTCAGTGTTCGCTCGAGGGCTTCGGTTGTCGGGTTTCCGAGACGGGTATAGATATGCCCCTTGATTTCGCCAGCAAATAACGCAGCCCCGTGGTCGGGGCTGTCGAACATATACGTGCTTGACTGAAAAATCGGCATGTTGTGGGCATGCAGGGGTTTATCATGACCCTCCCCATGAATCTGACGAGTAGTAAATCCGAGCTTCTTTTTATCCATTTTATGTATCCCCGGTTATTAATCTGAAGTGAAGATGTTGTCTGAACTATCCTTCACAGGCCGATTGTACCACCATCGACAAAAAAAATCCGTGAGATCGCGGAATTTTATTTAATTAACTTAACAAAACGGAATTTACAATTGTAAATTTATTAAATGTAAAATATTCATTTTCCTGGAAGTGTCCAGATTCCGCTGTCGCCTTTTTTACGCATTGCTTCCTGCGTGATATGCTCGCTCGGCCTGCGGAAAATTTCCATTCTGTCAAGGAAAGATT
>JAPKYR010000180.1 GCA_026394215.1 bacterium | reverse complement strand
GCAGATTCCCGAAAACATCGCCCCTCGCCTGAGCCGCTCTGAGTTGTTCGAGTGTATATTCAGCCGGATCGACGCCAAGTTCCGCCGCCAGGTCCTGAAGCTCCTTTTCGCTTGCAAGCAAGGCCTGGCTGTCACCGCGATCCACAGCGCGGACATACCTCGGATACGACGGCGCGGGAAATTCCTCGTCGGGCATATCGGCAAGGACGTGTTCCATATAATCGTGCCAGATTACAGCCGGATAAATCCCGCCGGTAACCCTGTACATGGACGAGTTGTCGTCGTTGCCGATCCAGACGCCGGTCACAATCGACGGTGTGAAGGCCATGAACCACGCGTCGCGCCAGTCGTCGGTCGTGCCTGTCTTCCCCGCGATATGATGCCCGGTAATTCTCGCGCGGGTGCCTGTTCCGCCGGTAATAACGCCCTGCATCATGCTGACCAGAAGCCGGACGGCATTCGGATCCACGACCTGCTGATCCGACGGCTCGTGGGTATAGAGCAGATTCCCCCTTGCGTCGGTTATTCTTTCGATCGCGTATGGCTGGCATAGGACGCCATCGTTCGCGAATGTGGAATAAGCGGTCGTGTGTTCGAGAAGGGTTACTTCGCTCGTGCCGATCCCCATCGAAAGCGAGGGGCGGATTTCGGATTGAATTCCGCACGCTTTTGCCACATCCGCGACCCTCTGCGCGCCGACGATGTCCACAATCTTTACGGCGGGGATATTCCGGCTTGCGGCGAGTGCGCTCGCGAGGGTCATTATCCCCCTGTATCCATAGTCGTAATTTTTCGGCCTGTACGTTCCCCAGCCTTCGAGATAGAATTCCACAGGCTCATCGCGCACGAGGCTACTTGGCGAGAATCCATCCTCCATGGCGGTGAGGTAAACGTATGGCTTGAAGCTCGATCCGGGTTGCCGCAACGCCTGCCATGCGCGGTTGAACTCGCTGTCGTTGAATGTAGTACCTCCAACCATTGCCCGGATAGCGCCGGTCCCGACCTCGATTGTCACCAGCGCGCCCTGCGAGACATTCGCATTTGCATATTCCGCGACTTTGTCGGTTACGGTCTGTTGAGCGAAAGCCTGCCAGTCGGGATTCAGGGTTGTGTATATTCTGAGACCCTCTGTGTATATTTTTCTAAGCCCGAATTTTTCCTGCACTTCGTGGATGACATAAGTGCTGAAATAAGGATATTGAAGGCCGGTAAATCCGATATCCCGCCGTCCGGTGAGGGCGATCTCGGAATTATTCGCTGTGTCGAATTCCTCCTGCGTAATATTCCCTTCTTCCATCATGCGTGTGAGGACATGCGTGCGACGCTCGCGGGCAGCGTCGATGCTCACGTACGGGCTTAATCTCGAAGGAGCCTGCGGAAGTCCGGCGAGAAGCGCGCACTGGGCAAGGTCGCACTCTGAAACCGACTTCCCGAAATATGTCTGCGCGGCGGCCTCGACCCCATACGCATTCGAGCCGAAATACACCTGATTTAAATAGAATGTCAGGATTTCGTCCTTGGAATATTTCTGTTCGATTTTAACCGCGAGGATAATTTCCGCGATTTTTCGCTCGAAGGTTTGTTCATTGGATAAATACAGCGCCCTGACAAGCTGCTGGGTGAGCGTACTTGCCCCCTGTCCTTTCAGGCTTCCTTTTGAAAGATTTGCGAACATCGCGCGAACCATGCCCCTGATGTCGAATCCCGGGTGCGAATAAAAATCCTGGTCCTCGACCGCAACGATTGCGTCGCGAAGGTCTTCCGGAATCTGGTGCCAGCCGATAAGCACGCGATTTTCCTCGCCGAATACGTCGCCCAGTAATGTCCCGTCCGCCGCGTAGATTTTGCTCGTCATCGCGAGGTCGGGGACTCCAAGACTTTCGATGAGCGGGAGGTCCTTCACGACTTCCGACAGGAATCCGTTCACAAAGGCGGTGGAACACAGGAGGATAAAAAGAACCAGGAACAGGATTCCCTTGAGGAGGGCGAAAGCCCTGAGCATGATCCACTGGATAATTCTCAAAATAACCATAGCATTAACACTGATTTTGTCTTATATATATAATGTCTAACAAAAGACACACAGTATGGTACCACGGAAGCGGCTTTTTGGTTCAATGCAAGGTCAGTTCCATGTAATAATAATTTATCAAAAAAAATCCTGAATATTCCGGAAATATTATATGCTTAGAGTTTGAACCAATCTGCGCTTTCTGCGTCTAATACCATCAGAGCGTCTGGAAGGCTCGATGAGGATAGAATAACTCAATCTGGAGGAAATTTGAATATGGATCCAAAAATTACAAGTCAGCACAGAGGAGCGAAAACATTTCTACTGTTCTTTGTGCTTGTTTTCGGAATAATCACAGGAGTTCTGCTCTCGAACGGGCTCAACTGGCTACCTGCTTCAATAGCGCAGGGACGATTCACGTCCGGCGCCGCTGATGTCGAACCGTCGTCTTTCCTGACATCGACTCAGGAAAGTTTCAGGGAAATTGTCGCAGCGGTCCGTCCCGCGGTTGTCAGTATTCAGGTCAAGGGTACACAGACTCAGGACATGAGCAATAGCCCGTTCGGAAACGACCCGTTCCAGTATTTCTTTGGAATCCCCGACCCAATGAACCCTCAGGGTCCGCAAGGCCAGGGTCCACAGGGTCCTGGAAATTCACCGCATGGACAGCAGCAGCAGGAGATTCCCACTTGGGCGTCCGGCAGCGGTTTCCTGGTCAGTGCCGACGGTTACATACTTACTAATAGCCATGTCGTAACCGATGCAGATGAGATTACGGTAATTCTGGACGACGGAAATCAATATGAGGCGACGGTAATTGGGAACGATCCGGATTCCGATGTCGCGGTTGTCAAAATTGAAGGAAGCCAGCCATTTCCATATCTTCAAATGGCTGATTCAAGCGGCCTCCAGGTCGGCGACTGGGTAATGGCGGTCGGGAATCCGTTCGGGAACCTTGCCGGGACAGTCACAGTCGGCATAGTATCTGCAGTTGGAAGGGAGCAGCTTGCTCTCCAGGGCGGTGCGTATTATCAGAACTTCATTCAGACCGACGCGGCTATCAATTTCGGAAATTCAGGCGGCCCACTGGTTGATATTTCAGGGCATGCGGTTGGAATCAACACCGCGATTTCCGCCGAGGGTTCCGGAATCGGGTTCGCGATTCCTATGAATGACGCTAAATTCGTGTATGACGCGTTCCAGCAAAACGGCGAAGTTATCCGGAGCTGGATCGGCGTGACCATTCAGAATCTCGATCCTGACCTTGCGACTTCTCTAGGCCTGAGTTCATTTGAGGGCGCGTTGATCGCGAGCACAAACCCGGGCGATCCCGCCGATGCGGCAGGATTGAAGGAAGGCGACGTGATCCTTGAAGTCGGCGGAGTGAATATTGTCAGCACAGCGTCAGCATCGCGTATTATCGCCGAACTTCCGGTCGGAGTGCCCGCAGATTTCAAAATCTGGCGCGATGGCCAGGAGATGACGATATCTGTCACACCGGCGCGCCGCGACTCAAGCCAGCTTCAGGGCAATAATCAACAAGGCCAGAACGACCAGTATGGCCCCGGCAACGGAAAACCATCGAAAGCTCCGGAAAATTCGGATTATCTTGGCATCACTGTTGAAGAACTGTCCAATGATCTGATCGATTCCTATCAGCTTCCGAGTGACACAACCGGTGTGATTGTGACCGCGATCGACATGAACTCAAAAGCCTTTGAGAAAGGGCTTAGCGAGGGTTCAGTGATCGTCACAATCGACGGCGAGGATGTCACAAATCTCGACGATTACGCGCGGCTGATGTCGCAGGCGCAGGACGCATGGAATCAGAACGGCACAAATGCGGTGCTTAGATATCTCCAGTACAATCCTAACGGCGACTGGATAAGGTTCTTCGTATCGCTGCCGTTCGAGGACTAACGAAACTGTGGCGAAAGTAGTCTGAATACTCGTCGAATTATTGGCGAGTGACATTAACCAAAATCACTGTAGAGTGTTTCTCATAGAAAACAGTCCCTGATCCACGTTCAAAATCAGGGACGTTTTTTTTATGTCAATTTGATCCGACCACGTGGCATGCGACTCTGGCGCATGATCTACTTCCTGAACTCTTGATTTATTGTGCGTATCCTATACAATGTGAGCCGAGATGCAGGAAAACAAAGAAAAAAATCCTTCCCTTGCGACAATGTTGATATTCTATATCCTGATAGCGTTCATTATGGCATTTCCCAGTCTGGCTTCATTTTACATCTCTGGCAACTTTCGGGAATGGTTTATTTACTCTCAATCGTTTGCAATAATCGTTGCTATATCAAGCGCTCGATGGCTGGGCATTGCTCGTGCAGCTGGATTGTTAATTGGATTAATCATTATTTACATAATGATATGGCCCATCATCTGGTTTTTTGACCTTCCGGGGGTATTAGAAACCAGCTATAAATCTGATTGCAGTACTATCGCTACTGCCTTATGGAGATACGCAGAGGATCACGACGGTCAATATCCCCTGACTACGGATATACTTTTTGAAGATAGATATCTGGACTGCCACCCGGCTAATAACATTGCTGGGAAAAAAGTAAATTATGCAGAGATTAAAGACGTTCCCTTTGGCTCGGAACCGTTCGAAGGCAACTTCACATATATTCCTGTATCCGAAGGGGAGGTGATATTCGGTTATTATTTTATTGGCTATGGATACGACCACAGGAACGGCATGGATGTCAACGGTGATGGTATTGACGACCATGTGATTATACTATTCGACAGTAGAAGTGTTGAGAATTATTATACTGGTCAGAATAGGCAGACTACCGGAATTGAGCCGGGCGCATCAGAATACGTCCTCCCCCCGCTTGCCGATCTGCTCCAGCCTCATGTGCAGGATGCACATGACACGGATTAACATTCGCAAGAGTCGAATGACACGACCAATACTCAAAAAATCTTTCCCGGATTCAGAATACCATTAGGATCCAGCACATTTTTTATCGCACGCATTACATTTATTTCCGCTTCCGACATCGCGAGAGGCAGGTAGCACTTCTGCGTAAGGCCAATACCATGTTCGCCCGATATCGTCCCGCCAAGCGACACGCAGTGCTTGAAGATTTTCGTGATAACGTCGGGAAGCTCGTTATTCCACTTCTCATCCGACATCGTGTCTTTTAATAGATTGACATGGAGATTCCCGTCGCCCGCATGACCATAGCACGCACTCATCACGCCGTGCTCTTCGCAGATTTTCTTGACACCGACATACAAATCCGGCAATTTCGCGCGTGGGACGACCGTATCCTCTTCTTTATAAATCGAATGCGACTTCACCGCCTCGCCCGCACCGCGACGGATGTCCCAGATATCGTTTACCCTCTGACCCGACTCGGCGAGGATCACATCTATTGCTCCACCGGTATCGCAGACCGCACCCGCCTTCTCTATTTCCCTGGACAACCGATCTTCATCGTTACCATCAATCTCGATCATCAACTGCGCGGCGGCATCGGAATTCGGGAGCGACTTGTCGAGATGCTTAAGAGCCATCTGCATCACATTGCGCTCCATGAATTCGCATGCGGACGGATTGAGGCCTGCACGGAATAGCGCCGGAACAGCCTTGCACGCTTTGAACGGATCGTCGAAAGCCGCCATCAGCACCGCGGACAGGTTCGGTTTCGGAATCAGCTTCATTGTCGCCTTCGTGACAATTCCGAGCGTACCCTCGCTCCCCACAAAGAGCTGCGTCAGGTTATACCCGGACACATTTTTCAGTAATTTCCCGCCCGTATTAATAATCTCCCCAGTCGGAAGAACAACCTCGAGGCCGTACACCCAGTCCTTTGTCACGCCGTATTTAACCGCTCTCGGACCGCCGGAATTCTCGGCGATATTCCCTCCGATAAAGCACGTCCCGCGGCTTGCTGGATCGGGTGGATAAAATAATCCGACCTTCTCAACCTCTTTCTGGAATGTCTCCGTAACTACTCCGGCTTCCACAACTGCGAAAAAATTCTCCTCGTCGATTTCGACAATCTCCTGGAAACGGTCCATATAAACTACAATCCCGCCATGTACCGCAAGGCACCCTCCCGAGAGTCCCGTCCCGCCACCTCTTGGAGTCACCGGAATATTTTCCTCGTTCGCGAGTTTCAGAATCCCGCTGATTTCCTCAGCCGATCCCGGCCGCACGACCACATCGGGCGGGTAGCACAGATCCTCGGTCTCATCGGACGATGCGAGTTTGAGAAACTCAGGTTCGGTCAGTACATATTCATCGCCCACAATCGACCGGAGTTTTTCCAAATGGATGCCATCAATTTTCGTATACATTTTCGCACGGAAGTATACCAGAGACAGATGTTTTCCGGTGCAGAATATCCATATCGTTGTTATACTTGCGATCCTGACAGCCCGGGACACAGGCTGCACTTATTGATGGCGAAAAAAGATAAAAAAGACTTGAAGAAATCCGGCCAGCCGACATTCGTCAACCGGAAAGCGTTGCAGAACTACATCGTGCTCGAACGCTTCGAGGCCGGAATCTCGCTTGCAGGCCAGGAAGTGAAAAGCATCCGCGCGGGCGGCCTTAACCTCCGCGACTCCTACGCGCGTGTGGTGAAAAAAGACGTTATCGTTTTCGATCTTCAGATCGCGCAATATAAATTCGCCACAATAGAGCCGCTTCCGCCAAAACGTCCGCGGCGCCTGCTTCTTAACAAAAGCGAAATCCGTAAACTGAAAAAAGCCACTGACGAGAAGGGCATGACCATCATTCCGTTGAAGGTCTATTTCAAGAATCATCTTGTGAAGGTCGAGATAGGGATATGCAAGGGGAAGAGGGAGTACGAGAAGCGGGACAGTATAGCGAAAAAGGACTCCGACAGGGAGGCGGAAAGGTCGATCAGGGAGAGGGAATAAACCTACTGGGGATTGACAATTATCGCGAAAGGCGATATAATAATCGTGATATGAGATTAAATAATAGCGAATCACGATTATCTGCAGATAGGAATATCAATGCAAATTCTCCCGAAAGTCAGGATTTGTTCGACTTATTCGGCTCTAAGGTACGAGTCAAAATCCTTTGGGAATATCTCCAGCACCCCGACGAATGGTTAGGATCAAGTGATTTGGAGCGGCTCTGTGAATGCAGCCAGAGTGCAATATTTAAACAAATGGGAGACTTGAATCAGGTAGGATTATTAAAACCGAACATATCAAACGACATCAAGCAATCATATCGTAACCCATTCAAGCTGAATAAAAGGCACCCATGGATTCCCGGACTAAGGATGATCTTCGAACATGCCATGGGGAGTATAAAGGTGCTAAATGAAGAGTTTAGCAAATTAATCAGTATTGACATCGCATTCGTGCATGGTTCATTTGCTAAATCAACCCAAAAGCCAGAAAGCGACGTAGATATTATTATCATTGGGCATCAATCGAGATTGGCCTTAAGTAAAGAAATTTCTGAATTAGAACGTAGAATTAACAGAAGAATAGATTATAAAATCTATACTCCTGACCAGTGGCGGGAAAAATGGACAAAAAACGATCATTTCGTAAGATCATTGATGTTTGAACAAAAAATTTTCCTGGTAGGTGACAATGAGAGACTGGAGCGAATTACGTCGGGATAATTCTGTCAAGCGGAAGGAAACGTCAAGACAGGAGATTTCGAATAAAATGGACGGGGCTCGGATTTCGGCTGAGGACGCGAGTATTTCTGCTCAAAGTCTGTATGGTCAATTTAAAGACCTATACGACTCAGCGTTAATGTGGTGCGAGATTGTTCTAAGGGCTGAAGGATGGGTGACACTGGGAGGAGGACACCATGAGGCCGCTATTGCTGGATTTCTTTTTTTCGTGGGTCAGGATGTTGAGCTTCTTGCAAGCCTGCTAAACGATTGCAGGCGAATAAGGCATAATCTTAGATATGATTGGGAACCGGATGCAATAAGCTCTATACAGGTTGTTGAACTTGCCGATGCTGTCAGTCTGTTGGATGAAATTATCATTAAATGGCTGGCTGATAGACATCCCGACCTGGTTCCAGATTAGATTCCCCCCCCACTTGCCCACACTCCCGCCCTCTGATATATTCCTCTTACCGAATCACACGAGGTCACTAAATGCCGATCAAAACAACCATCGATAAAATCCCCCAGTTCGTCGACCAGGAAGTCACACTGTCCGGCTGGCTCTACAATAAACGCGAAAGTAAAAAACTCAAGTTCCTCGAAATCCGCGACGGAATGGGCATCATCCAGGCAATTGTCGGAATTAACGATGTGGACGACAATACCTGGGAGCAGGCCGGATCGCTCACGCAGGAATCCTCGCTCCACATCTCCGGGAGGATTTCGAAACATCCGAAAAAGGACGAGTACGAACTCCAGGTAATGCCCGGCGGGATCGATATCGTCCAGATCTCGGTCGACTACCCCATCACGCCGAAGGAGCACGGTTCCGGTTTTCTTTTCCAGAATCGCCACCTGTGGCTGCGCTCCAAACGTCCGTGGGCGCTGATGCGAATCCGGTCAGAGGTCATCCACGCCATACGGACTTTCTTCTACGAGGACGGTTACATCACGTTTGACGCGCCGATTTTCACGCCCAACGCGTGCGAGGGCACGACCGACCTGTTCGAGGTCCCGTATTTCGACAGTGTCGCGTACCTCTCTCAGTCCGGGCAGCTTTACGGGGAAACCGGCGCGATGTCGCATCGGAAAATCGTTGTCTTCGGCCCGTCGTTCCGCGCGGAAAAATCGAAAACGCGGCGGCATCTCACCGAATTCTGGCATATCGAGCCGGAGATCGCATGGTTCAATATCAATGACAACATGGAACTCATGGAGCGTCTGACCATGTTCGTAATCGAGTGGGTCCTCCGGAAATGCCGTCCGGAGCTTGAATTGCTCGAACGCGATATCAAATTCCTTGAAAATATCAAAACGCCATTCATTCGCCTGCACTACGACGACGCAGTCAATCAACTTAACGAGCTGAAGCCGGACCGTATCAAGGAATTGAAAAAAGAGTTGAAGGCTGCCACCGATGAAACCTTGCAGGCTGAGTTGAAGCGGGAGATCGAGGAGCTTGGTACCGATTTTAAGTGGGGTGGCGATTTCGGCGCGCCCGACGAGGGGATTCTTACAAGGCAGTATGACCGCCCGATTTTTGTTCATCGATTCCCGAGAGGCATCAAGGCGTTCTATATGGCTCCCGACCCGGAGGATGAGCGCGTGTCGCTGTCGATCGATATGCTCGCGCCGGAGGGGTACGGGGAGATCATCGGAGGCGGCCAGCGTGCTGAGGACTACGATTATTTAGTCGCGCAGATTAAAAAGCACAACCTCCCGATGGAAGCGTACCAGTGGTACCTTGATTTGCGGAAGTACGGCACAAACCCTCACGGCGGATTCGGCCTCGGCGTCGAGCGCACGGTGGCATGGCTTGCGGGGGTGCATTCGATACGTGAGTGCATACCGTATCCGAGGACGATAGATAGGGTGTATCCGTAGGGGGGGAACTTGAGGTGCCAAAGGATTGCATATGGGTAAGGAAAAATCATTGATACCTGTTGAGCGAATAGAAAAGGTCATCCTTTTTATTCGCGGTCAAAAAGTGATGTTAGACAGCGATCTGGCAACGCTTTATGATGTTGAAACGAAAGCGTTGAATCGGGCAGTCAAACGGAATATCGAACGGTTTCCTGAAGATTTCATGTTTCAACTTACCGATGAAGAGTGGGAAATCTTGAGGTGCCAATTTGGCACCTCAAGTTTGGAAGGAGAAACTGGTAACTTGATAACCCTGGACTCAACCATTAAATCATGGGGTGGAAGACGTTTTCCCCCTTATGCTTTCACAGAACAGGGAGTAGCTATGCTCTCAACCGTGCTGAACAGCGAGAGAGCGGTCAAGGTTAACATCGAGATTATGCGGGCATTCGTTCGTTTGCGGGAGATTCTGGCATCCAATCGCGATCTTGCCAGAAAGCTCAATGATCTGGAGAAGAAATATGATGCCCAGTTTAGAGTTGTCTTTGACGCGATTCGCGAATTAATGACCCCGCCCACGAAAGAACAGAGGAGAATAGGATTCAGGATTGATGAAAAGTGATATCTTATTATTGAGAATAGGTGTAAGACATGGACAAATCGCAAAATATTTCCATCCCCAAAAAGATGAGGGCGAAATATGATGAAATTACTGAAATGACTGACAAGGTCTGCAAAGAATATCTTGACGACGAATACGCCGGACTTGCACAAGAGATGACCGCCTCACTTGCCCGCAAGCGTACCTCGCCATTAGAAACTGGCAAAGCGGAGGTCTGGGCTTGCGGAATCGTCTATGCGCTGGGCAGAATCAATTTTTTATTCGACAAAGCACAAACGCCCTATATGAAGCAAGACGAGCTATGTGCATTGTTTGGCGTCAAACAGAGAACCGCAAGCACAAAAGCCAGCGCAATAATGGATATGCTGAATACTATGGAAATGGATCCTCGGTGGTGCCGCATCAGCCTCCTTGACGATAACCCTCTTGTCTGGTTATATCAGACAAGCTCTGGTTTCATAATAGACCTGCGGGATGCTCCTCGCGATATTCAGGAACAAGCTTTCAAGGCGGGTTTGATCCCATACATTCCGGATGACCGAGAGAATAATTAATAGGTTAGCTAGTAAAGTAAGGTACTACCAGCATTTATAGTGACGCTGAGGCTGCGGTGCAAATCTTCCTATTCTCCTAGTATTTCTTCCAGGCTTACGAATACTGTGCCCTGGGGAGTCCCGGGAAGCACATGTGTTGGTTTGATAGCAATCGGTTTACCTTTGAACTGAATTATGTACTTCCCTCTACAATCGAATCCGGTTTGTGCGCCTCTGGTAATTTCCTTTTGCCCGCAAGGCACTACTGCTGCCACCTCAGCGTAATGGGTGATTGCGCTGATGGGTTTAACCCTGTATGCAGCTATATATTTGATATATGGGATTCGCTTTTCTCTGATTCTCACCGCATACCACCGATTCTCTTTAAGAAAAACTTCATTAAATCCTTCATCACGGACTGGACAAACAATGGTGTTGTTTTCCTTCCAAACCTTAACTCGCTCCGCGTGGGTACGCCACTTCCTTTTTTTCGTTCCTGACCCTGTATCTGGATTTACTGTGCGATGCTTCTCCTCTCCGATTTTTGGTTTTCCTTCAACCGGTTCCTTCTCTCCAGTTACATTTATCGCTCCAAGCGCTGCCTTTATTTGTCCATCTGAATATTCCCTGTTGAGTTTCTTTTTGATTAACCGTAACAGGGCCTTGTCAGAATTACGCACACAATCTTGAAGCACATCAAAGACAGCTTTTGAAGCTTGTGTTGACTCTATGTACTCATCAATCTTACCTTCCTTGATAGAATTTGGTGACAGGAGGTTTAACAGGTATGCTGCCTGGTCCGCACTAATACCGATGTCGGTATCGATGTTCTCGATATCGAATTCCTCAAACAACGAACGATCTTTTTTCTTCCTGTCGAAAGCATCGAAGATCGCAACAGTATTGCCATTTGTTACAAGACACCATGCAACCCCGTTTATAAAAGCATACATGAGTGTCTGGCTGATTATTTTCTCATCTTTCAACTGGCTACTAAGACGTTTTGCTTCGACGATGATACTTGGCTTTGACTGACCTGGTAAGAACAGTGCGTAATCAGCTTCTTTCTGCTCCGGAACATCTTTCCCGCCCCGCCAACCCAACCTTACTTGATCCAGGTCATCAACGTCATAACCAAGTGCTGTAACCAATGGGTCAATCAACGAACGCCTTGTTTCGGTCTCAGTCAGCGAGGATGCCTTCCCTCCAGTTTTTAACTTGATGATTCTTTCCTTAATCTCCAGCAAGCTCTCTGATAAGGTCATCTATAGCCTCCCGAGTTCATCGCTACTATCGTTAACTGGAAAAATTTTCCAATAGGTATTATTGTATCTGATCACAAGTTTACAGGAAGCATTCGTTCAGCGCAATCTTAACCTTAAAACTACTCACTGACGTTCGCAGTTCTGATACATGGTTTGATTTCCGCATTCTATATTCCAAGGAGCCCTTTACATGAAAATACTCGCCATAAATTCAAGCCCCAAAATGGATAAAGGTTCGACTGCTATGATCCTAACCCCATTCCTCGACGGATTAAAGGAATGTGGCGGGGAGGTCGAGGTTCTTTATACAAAAAAACTCAACGTGAAACACTGCCTCGCGGATTACACATGCTGGATAAAAACCCCCGGCGTGTGCGTTCTCGACGATGACATAAATTCCATCGTACTGCCGAAGGTCAGGGACGCCGATATCCTCGTGCTCGCTACCCCGCTCTATGTCGACGGGATGTCTGGCCCGATGAAATGCCTCGTCGACCGTTTCATACCCCTCGGCCAGCCATATATGAAAATGGTCGATGGACATTGCCGGCACGGATTCCTCGGCGAACGGCATGGCGAGTTGAAAATCGTCCTCGTATCGGCATGCGGATTCTGGGAACTCGACAATTTCGACTCTCTGGTCGCGCATGTAAGGGCGATTGCAAAAAATCTGAACGGTGAATTCGCCGGTGCGCTCCTTCGCCCGCACGCGTCCGCGATGAGGCCGATGATCGACGCGGGTATTGACATCAAAGATATTTTTAAATCGGCCAGGGACGCCGGACGGGAGCTCGCGAGAGATGGAAAGATATCTCAGTCAACTCTGAATAACATCAGCCGCCCGCTTCTGCCGCTTGAGGATTATGTGAACAACGCGAATACATTTTTCTCGGAGATAATCGAGAAATATAAAAAAGAAACGTCTGTATAGAGGCCACAACCTCACCCCCTTGCCCCCTATCCAAATTTTGGAGAGGGGGTTAGGGGGTGAGGTAAAAAAAAGCCCACCCTTAAAGGATGAGCTTATTTTTTTTTCCAATTCGAAAATAATATTACGCTTCGATGTCGCTTTCTTCCATATCGAGCCCGATCAGATCGTCGACCATTTCCCTCTCCCTGATTAGCTCAAATTTATCGCGCTCGATCAGTACTTCGGGCGGTCGAAGCCGTGACGCGTAATTGTTCGACATCGTCCTGCCGTATGCGCCGACATTCAGTATCGCCAGAAGGTCGCCGCGTTTGGGAAGATGCATCTCGACATCTTTCGCGAGATAATCGAGACCGTCCCAGCCCGGACCTACAATCTGGACGGTGACTTTCCCGACCATTTTCGCGGAATCGCCCTGATCGGTCGCTTCGAAAACCGGCGTAAGATCGCCTGGCATTTCGGTCCTGCTGAGCGATTCGCCGGGACCATGAAGTCCGGTTGCGGTATCGACAGGACCTTCAGACGGACTGCTGATTCCGAAAGCCGGTCCCTGGTCGGGTTTATCCAATACAGGTTCCTTCACCGGTGCGATATCATGGCTGATCCGATACATCGCTGAGCGCGGGAACTCGGTGTAGCCTGCGTCGCAGATCACGTAGGTTTTTTCGCCTGCTTCTTTCACACCAAGCACCGTTGTGACAAGTACGCCCGATTCGGCGGTGAAGTAACGTCCGGGTTCGAGCACGACGCGGCATTCGATATCCTTGACGTGCGGAATTATGTTCCTCGCGATTTTCTTGATCTCGAGGTAATCGGCGTCCTTATAATCGACCGGGAATCCGCCGCCGAGGTCGAGGTATTCAAGGTTAAAGCCTTTGCCTTTCATGTCCTTGAAAATCCCGGCCATATCCTCGGAAAGTTTTATCCATGGCGCGAGAGTCGCGACCTGGCACCCGAGGCTTGCCGATATCCCCACAAAATTAAGCTGTTTGTAATTGGCGATCAGGCCAAGTGCGATGTCGATTTCATTTTTCTGGATTCCGACGCGGCTGTTCGATGCGCCGAAATTCGAACCCGGAATGCCTCCGACATCGATCCCCGGATTGATCTGCAAGCCGATTCGCACGCCGGTGTCGAGTTCGGTCGCGATCCTGTTCAGCGGTTCAAGCTCAAATATGCTGCCGATATTTATCAGAAGCGGCTTGATTTTCAGAAGGTCGCGAACCGCGTAGTCGGGCAGCCCGCATGAGTTATAGATGATGGAAGTCGGCGGGAATCCGATCGCGATAGCGCGTTTCAGCTCGGAAAGATTCGACACGGCAAGCGAACATCCGCGTTCCTTTAGTATTTTCAGGATCAGGGTCGTATCGAGCGCTTTCATATTGAAAGCGATCATCGGCTTCAGATCGCCGAACGCCTGTTTGAAAGCTTCAACTTTTTCCAGAATTGCTGCCTTGGAGTAGACATAAAACGGCGTGTACATCTCTTCCGCTATTTCACTCAAAGCAACATCTTCGAAAAGGAACTCCCCTTCCTGGTAGGTGAGATACCTGTTCATATTTATGGATCCTCCCTCAGTTCTGGAAGGATTATAGCAACATGGATCAAGACTAACAACAAAAAAGAGCGTCTAAATCAAACGCCTCAGCAATAAAATCAGACCTATCCCGTTTACTATAATGGGAAATCAATCAAAATCGAACTTGGCGAGAATCGCGTCCTTTGCCGCCAGGTTTAACTCTTTTTCGGGTTTCTTCGCTGGTACTTCCACTCTTCTGGCTTGTTCAAGAGAGTCCTGCTGCTTGTCCATCTCATCATGTGTCTGAATGACCAGATCGTCGTAGCAGATATCCTCATCTTCATTTGCGGGCTCGAATCGCTTCATGACAGTGATCTCATTGCCCGCATCGTTGAATTCCACCTCATCCATCATCTGCCTGATAAGGAACACGCCTCGGCCGCTTGCCTTGAAAAGATTTTCCGGCACGGTAGGATCGGGGAGGCTTTCATGGTCGAATCCGGAACCAGGATCGGATACGCGAAGCCTGAATCCGAGATCTGAGATGTAGTAACAGGCGTCGAAAATGCCTTTATCGTTTCCGCCAAGTCCGTGACGCCAGGCATTTGCGATGGTTTCATCGATGGCCAGCCTGATTGAATACGTATCTTCAGATTTCAGGTTGTATGGCGTCAGCGCTTCGAGGATTTCCTGGATCAGGTCGCCGGTTTCACAGAACGTGAGCGATTTACGAATCCAGGGATCCTC
>JAPKYR010000055.1 GCA_026394215.1 bacterium | reverse complement strand
AAACGATCTCGAAATCTGTAACACAATCGCCAGGAAAGCGTTCGATACCGGCCAGGTAATTATTAATCCGAACATCCAGACAGATCCGGAGTACAGCCATGCGTCCAGCGTTATCGAATTTCAGATAAGATCGGTGCTTGTCGCGCCATTAATCGCGGAGACGGATAAAGGCCAGCAGAAACTTGGCGTGGTTTATCTCGACAGCCGCGCCGTGAAGCATTTATTTGTGGATGACGACGCGGAGCTGATGCAGTCGTTCGCAGCGCTTGCAGCGATCAGCATCGCCCACCTTCGCGCGGTGCGGCAGTTGCGAGACGCGTACCGTCAGACCGTAAACGCGCTTGTCCGCGCGCTCGAAGCGAAGGATAAATATACCAAAGGGCATTCGGAAAGGGTCGCGGAATACAGCATCCGATGCGGGAAAGAAATGAACCTGTCTGAAGACCGGTTGATTACGCTAAGGTCTGCGGCACTGCTTCACGATGTCGGAAAAATCGGGATTCGCGACTCGGTTCTTCATAAACCGGGGAAACTGACCGACGAAGAGTACGAGCATATTAAAATGCACGCCGAGTTATCCGAGGAAATTGTCAAAGGGCTTGATTATTTAAAAGATGAAGTGGCGATTCTCGCTGGGTCGCAGGAGCATTACGACGGGACCGGATATCCGCGCGGCACAAAGGGCGATGAAATCCCGGTCGAGAGCTATATCGTGCAGGTCGCCGACGCGTGGGACGCGATGACATCGACCCGCGTTTATCGGTTGGCTCTGACAACGGAGCAGGGTGTCGCGGAGTTAATAAAATATTCCGGCTCGCAGTTCCATCCGGAAGTTGTCGAAGCGTTCCTGAGGATGATAGAGAGAGAGGGGCTAATCCAGTCGGGGTAAGTCATATGTAGTCCGGGAACCCTTACCGGATTATCCTTGCACTATTTTATAAAGTAAATTGGGTTCCCGGGGATTTTATCTATCATCCCGGGAAACCAATTCACACCATAACAAATTGTCGGGATATCACTCTAAGGTTTCCCGGGCTACATACTACTCAGAAGGCTCCCATATATAGTTTCCTCTTTTATCGATATAGCCAAACTTCCCTATGCTCGGATGGTTCGACATTCCATCCATTCTTATTTCTGCAACACCATCAGAAAAATCCCAAGCCCATTCAAATTGGGGATTTATGACGTAAGTGCCTGCCTTGTCAATGAAACCGAACCGGGCACTTGGATTGCCGCCTCCTTCCCAGGGATCACCACCAATGCACACGGCTGCGAGATCTTCGGAAAAGCTCTGAACATAATTAAACTGAGGGCTAATTACCACTGAACCAGTCTTGTCTATATAACCATACATTCCTGTCTCCAGGTCGCCAATCCTTACCGCTGCGAAACCCTCTGAAAAACTCTGAGCATCGTCGAACTGTGGGTTTATTACGATAGAGCCAGTCGCATCTATATAGCCATACTTACCTGTGTCCCAGTCTCCAATTCTTACTACCGCGAGACCCTCTGAAAAACTCTGGGCTTCGTCGAATTGCGGGTTTATTACGATGGAGCCGGACTTGTCGATATAGCCGTACCTGCCCGTTTCCCAATCTCCGATCCTCACTAATGCGAGACCTTCCGAGAAAGACCTCGCGTCGTCGAAGAGCAGATCAATTACATATTTGCCCGATTTATCAACAAACCCCCATTTCCCTTCAACAGGATCACCTGGGTATGCTTCTTCCTCTCCGATTCTCACTACCGCAAGATCCTCAGCGAAAACAAGGGCTGAATCGAATTGAGGAGTTATGACCATCTGCCCTGTCTCGTCTATATAGCCCCATTTACCACCAATGTACACAGCCGCAAGACCCTCGGAAAAACAACCAAACGGGTTAAGATCAACCAAGCTGCGCATTGTACCCAAATCCTCCCCTAGGGACCAGTCTAACGAATAGTTGCTTTCGAGATCGATAATAATCCTGCCGGTCTTGTCAATATAGCCAGCCATTCTTAACTCACCTGTGTCTCTAAATCCATTCTCTACACGCGCAAGCCCATCAAAGAAAGAATCCGCATAATCGAATTGCGGGTTAATTACTATCGCCCCTGTTTTGTCGATATAGCCCCACTTGCCATTAACCTCCACTGGAAACAGCGACTGGTCGTCTGCTTGACTGTTAACGGTTCCGTCCTGTTTGCTCTGGGGTTGAGGCCTTGCCGTTGCAGCAGCACATCCAATTAAGAAAAGTGATTCCATCAATACAACTGCCATCATTATCCTAGTAATCATCGCATAATTCCTCCAACCAAATAGCCTAAACTTTGCCGTTTATAACCCAAATTATAATACTTAATATAGATTCAATCAAATCCGTGCCAATGCCCTATATTTCCTTTTGGCACCTCGGTGCCGGCTCGTCGCATCCTAGGGCTGGAGGTGTGGCCCGGCGACCCATTCGCCTGGGATTATGGAATCGATGGTTAATCCCTGGCAATGGGTGCCCGGGTTATGAAAAATTGTACCAGCTATTGGTGTAAATCATGTAAAATACCCCCTGTACATGGACTCGACACTCGACACAATTTTCGCACTTGCGACGCCGCTCCCGCCGCCTTCAGGAAGCGGGATCGCGATCATACGCGTGAGCGGTCCCGACGCTATCAAAATATCGGCAAAGATTATTTCCCACTGGATGATGGTTCCTTAAGGACAGAGAACTTAGTTTTACTAATCATCCCGGGAAACCAATTCACACCATAACAAATTGTCGGGATATCACTCTAAGGTTTCCCGGGCTACAAAATAAGAATATTCATATCCCGAACATTTCAGCTACTATCCCGTTCACATCTTCCGAGTAGCCTAAATGAGTTCCCCGTACGATCCCGTCCTTATCGATGAACACAAGGAATGGTATCGCCTCGTGCGGATATGCGGAGCCGATCGTATCGTTCGGATCGTGCAGGACCTGGAATCGAAGCATCTCTGATGTGACCATCTGACGTATCGACATTTTGGAGTCCGGGGATTCGCTGGTAATGGCGATAATCTCGACCTCATTGCCGCGCTCCTCGTAGAAATCCTGCAACGCCGGAAGCTCCATTCTGCACGGAGGACACCAGGTCGCCCAGAAATCGAGGATGACATATTTCTGCCCGATATAATCCGACAGGCGCACAACCTGATTGTTGATGTTGGCGTACGTGAAATCCGGCGCCGGGCTTCCGGTAACGGCTGTCTGGGGATTCAGAAATTCCGGAGGAATATCGAGGTAGTTTGTCACGATGGAAGATTGATAAGCGGATTTCGGCGGTGGCGGATG
>JAPKYR010000266.1 GCA_026394215.1 bacterium | reverse complement strand
AAAATCTGGAAACCGAGATTCCTTAACATGGAAGCGCGATTCCAGCTTAAAAAAGGCGGATTCGGTCTGCTGTCATCGATGCTTATCGGAGCGGTTTTTGCTTTCGGATGGACGCCGTGTGTCGGGCCTTTCCTCACTACCATTCTGGCAATAGCAGCAGGTACTGAAAACAAGGGATACGGCGCTGCGCTTCTCGCGACCTATTCCCTCGGACTCGGTGTACCGTTCTTCCTCTCAGCGCTTTCTGTAAATGGCTTGATCGCTTTTTCAAACAAATGGAAGCGGCATTTCGATACTTTCGAGTTGGTTATAGGTACCCTCCTGATGTGGATCGGGGTTTATCTTATGATCGGTGGCACGAAAGGCCTCGACATGATCCGCGGCCTTCTCGAAGGCGGGTAAAAAATCCCCCACTACTTATGGGGGATTTTTTTTTAATTTTATCGTGATTAAAAACGCATCATACTTTACTCGGAACCTTCACCTTCGGTGTTGGCCACCTCAGGTATTTTTCCTTTCCTGCATACACCGGAGCTGATAACCGGTCGTGAATTCTCATTAACTGGTTATATTTCGCGACCCGGTCCGTCCTCGCGGGTGCCCCGGTTTTTATCTGACCTGTACCGGTCGCCACTGTAAAATCAGCGATAAAACTATCCTCTGTCTCGCCCGACCTGTGGCTGATAATGCAATTCATATTATGCTGAGTCGCGAGTTTGATCGTATCGAGCGTTTCGGTAACCGTCCCGATCTGGTTTAATTTGATAAGAATCGCATTCGACGCACCCTGGTCGATTCCACGCTGCAGCCTTTCCCGATTCGTCACGAACAGGTCGTCGCCGATAAGCTGAATCTTATTCCCAAGCTGTTTCGTCAAATACACCCATCCGTCCCAGTCGTCTTCCTGCAACCCATCCTCGATTGAGATTATCGGGAAATTCTCCACCCATTTCATATATCGTTCGGTCACAGCTTGCGACGTCATCGGTTTCTCGCCAGGCTCAAGCTTATATAATCCGGTTTCTTTTTCGTATAACTCGTTTGCGGCGGTATCGATCGCGAGATAAACATCCTTGCCAGGGATATAATTCGCTTCCTGGATCGCGAGCTCAATCAGTTCGAATGCTTTCTCATTGCTCTCAAGATTCGGCGCGAATCCGCCCTCATCGCCAACTCCGCCCAGGAGCCTCTTTTTCTTCAATACATTTTTCAGTGAATTATAAACCTCGGCTCCACACCTGATAGCTTCCCTGAAATTCTCCGCCCCGACAGGAAGGATCATGAATTCCTGGACCACGACATTATTCGCGGCATGCTTCCCGCCATTGAGAATATTCATCATCGGAACGGGAAGAATATTCGCGTTGATTCCGCCAAGGTATTTGAACAGAGGAAGTCCCTGCGACTCTGCCGCGGCACGGCACACTGCCATACTGACCCCGAGAATCGCGTTCGCGCCAAGTTCTTTTTTCAACGGAGTCCCGTCAAGCTCATTAAGAAGTCCATCAAGACCAGCCTGATCCAACGCATCGAAACCGAGAATTTCCGGACGTATCCTCTCGTTTACATTCTCAACCGCCTGCAGAACCCCTTTCCCAAAGAACCGGTTTTCATCCCCGTCGCGAAGCTCGAGCGCCTCGTAACTTCCGGTCGATGCCCCCGACGGTACTATCGCGGATCCGACGAAAACATCCTCGACCGTCACTTCCACTTCCACCGTTGGTGTCCCACGGCTGTCGAGCACTTCACGCGCAAGAACGTCTGTAATGTCCAGTTTCATATTGTTAATTCCTTCCTTCTATTTATTTCTTTATTTAACTGGGGAAGCATAACACCGGCACGAATATCGGCATATAGGTTTCCCATCTACATAGTATCCGCATTAGTAGGTATTTATAGACACATTTAACCGGTTCGAAAATCCCCGGCAGGTTCCATATCGAGCCAGTTTTTCCCGACCTTGCAGTTTACGACAAGCGGAACCGCCAGATCGCTCACTCCGGTCATTGTTTTTCCGACAATTTCCGCAATTTCTTTTACCTTCGATTCCGGCGCCGACAGCACCAGTTCATCATGTACCTGTAATAAAACACACTCCCGGAATCCCTGGTCGATCATTTTTTTATGAAGCTTGACCATCGCAAGCTTGATAATATCCGCAGCCGACCCCTGCAACGGCATATTTATCGCGGCACGTTCGGCGGCGGCGCGCATCATACGATTTTCGCTCTTCAAATCGGGATAATATTTCCTTCTTCCGAGTAGCGTCGTCACATAACCGTGTTTCTGCCCGAATTCGATATTATGATCCATATACGCTTTGACAGACGGATACCTCTCGAAAAACCTGTCGATAAAAGCCCGGCATTCGGTCCGCGATTTTTTTAACGCTTTCGACAGCCCATCCGGACCCATGCCGTAAATAATCCCGAAATTTATCACCTTCGCGCTCCGACGCATGTCGGGCAAGATTTCATTCTTCTTCACACCGAATACTTCCATCGCGGTGCGGCTGTGAATATCCTCGTCATTACGAAAAGCTTCCACCAATACCTTGTCCTTTGAAAAATGCGCGAGCAGTCGAAGCTCAATCTGTGAATAATCCGCCGAGAAAAGTAACTCACCATCACGGTTCGGTTCGAATGCCCTCCTGATTTCACGCCCGATATCGGTTCGAATCGGAATATTTTGAAGATTCGGATTCGATGACGACAGCCGACCTGTAGAGGTGACAGTCTGGTTATACGACGTATGAATTCTCCCGTCTTTCGGATCAATAAGCTCTATTAAATTCTGCGTGTATGTACCTCTGAGTTTCGCAAGCGACCGATATTCGAGGATCATTCCCGGAAGCCCATAATCCTCGCTTAATTTTTCAAGAACCTCCGCGTCGGTGCTCCGACCCCTTATTTTCGGGTATTTGAGTTTGTCGAAAAATAATTCCGCCAATTGTTTGGGACTGTTGAGATTGATCTCCATGCCGATTTCCTGAAAAATCACCGAACTCATATCGGCCATTTTCTGATCGAGTGTGAGCCCAAGATCATTCAGTACTTTCGGATTAACATTGATCCCTACCGCCTCCATTTCCGCAAGGATCGTCTCCAGCGGAATCTCTACTTTCCTGTATAAATCCTCCATCCCGTCATTTCTGATCCACGGGCGGTACACATTCGCGAGCATATACGTCGACACCGCATCCGCCGCGGCATACGGACCGGCCTTATCAATCCGCACATCGGCCATCGACCGCTGATCCTTTCCCTTCGAGCCGATCAGCTCCTCGATCGTGGTCATCTTCCATTTCAACTCGCGCTGCGCCATGTCCTTAAGCCCGTGACGGTTATCCGGATTTATCAGGTAGTCGGCAATCATCGGATCGTCGACAATCCCGTTCAGTTCGACCCCGTACTGCCGACAGACAAGCCACTCGAATTTTCCGTTCTGGCAGACTTTTTCGATCTCCGGATTTTCCCAGACAGGTTTGAACAACTCCAAAACTTTTTTCAATGGCAACTGATTTCTGTATTCATCAGCAATCGATGGATTATGCCCGACCGGAATGTAATACCCAGCCGTTTCATCAATCGCGCATGCGATACCAACCACCGCCTCCCGTCGAGCATCGAGTCCGGTGGTCTCAAAATCGAGCGCGAATCGCCCCGCTTTTTCGATTTTCTCAATTAATTCGCTGAGTTCCGCTTCCGAATCGATTATGACTGTCTTGTATTTCGGAGCCGATGGACCCTCCACAGCGATTTCCGGAAGATTCAGTCGACCGGCAAGATTCTTGAAACCAAGTTTCGCGAATAATTCCGCAGCCTTGATCTTATCGATATGCCCGAGATCGTAGTGGAATTCATCCTGTTTTGCTTTGTTTATCTCAATCGGCAGATCCGTCCGGATCGTAGTGAGGTCCTTGGATATAAAAGCCATTTCTTTCCCCGGCTCTAGTTTTTTCACAAACTTCTCATCGATCTTGTCGAGATTCTCATATATCTCCTCGATTGATGGGAATTTCGCGAGAAGTTTTTTC
The DNA here is from genome assembly GCA_026394215.1 of bacterium. Taxonomy (GTDB): domain Bacteria; phylum JAJVIF01; class JAJVIF01; order JAPKYR01; family JAPKYR01; genus JAPKYR01. The sequence continues at coordinate 3,588 of JAPKYR010000266.1, read as the reverse complement.
GCCGTAACCTCCCCGATCCCCTTCACGCCGGGGATATTGTCGCTCGGATCCCCGACAAGCCCCTTGTAATCGGTCAGATACGCCGGAGTTTTGATTCCATACCTCTCGCAGACTCCTTGAACATCAAGAATTCGATTCTCACCTACCCCCCTTATCGACTGATACACTATCACCCTTTCCGACGCGAGCTGCCCAAGGTCGCTGTCGCCGGTCAGAATCCGGACATCCCACCCCTTCTTCTCGGCTTTCCGCGCGAGAGTCCCGATAACATCGTCCGCCTCGAAACCCTCAAGTTCCTCGTGATCCATCCCCATGGCATCGACCAGTTCCCTCGACCGCTCCAGTTGAACCCTCAATTCCTCGGGCGCGGCGTCGCGATGCGCTTTATACGCCGGAAATTCCTTGTGACGAAACGTCGGCCCGTGAAAATCGAAAGCTACCGTAAGATAATCCGGCTTGAAATCCTCCAGCGCCTTGATGAGCATGGTGCTTAGCCCGAACAACGCGCCGGTCGGAGCGCCGTCGGGGGCTGTCATCTCGCCCATCGAATAAAACGCGCGAAAGAGAAGGGAGTACCCGTCGATAAGCAAAAACAACGGACGTTCTCTCACCGGAAATTTCATTTGTCCCGAATCTGGTTTGTCTGAGGTCATAGAGGGATGATACTGAAAAAGGGCATGGTTAATCAAACTCAAAATGGATTAACAGGCTAAGAGAATACGGCCTGCGATTTGGCCTAATCCGGCGACCAGACGATAATTTCGCCTGTATTTGGTACAGTTAGATATAAAGTTTCTCCATCATTTGAAACTTCAAAATCACCAAAAGGCTCAATTGCTTCCTCACATATAAATATTTCATGATTATAAGGTTCTATAGTGTTCACTCGAATAAGAAAATTTTCATGAGGACCTTCTACCGCAACTGGAAATCCATACTCGATTGCAACCCACAAAATGTTCTGCCCAGGGACTTTATGAAAGTATTTAGCTCCCATTGCATCTGTGTTTGCATCCTCGAAAATTAGGTCAAATGTCGAATAATTATTAGTATCGACTACTCTTGCAGAGAATTCTGGACTTCTCGGTATGACATTGGGAATGATCATATTCGAACCCGAATCATCCCAATTATTTAAGGCAAATATATTTAAAATATTAGACTCATGCCTTCCCCCAACTAATTCCTGAAACTCTTTAACAGGCCTACCAATATTTTCCACATCATATATAGTAATAATATCCCCCTCAATTAAAGGAATACTTTGTGCTCTGCCTGTAGCATTTGGATCGTATTCACGATAGTACTTCTGATGTTGGACAAATAATTTCTCAGCAGTAGGGGAATAGTATACGGAACTTGGTACAGACGGAATAGAAATGCTGGAACTTATTGAATAATTAGAAAGATCTATCTCTGTTAAAATTCCCGTATCTGGCGGTGCATCCAAATTGAAATCAGTGAATGAATCGCCATTTAATGGCCAAGTACTGTGAACAATCCAGCATCGACTGCCATCTGGACTAATAGTTAAATCATTAACACCACCATCGAGTTCAATGACATCATTGTTTGGATTATAAGTGAAGGACGGGAGATGAATCCTGACTAAGCTACTAGGATTGCCGTAACTAATCGCATATATGTAATTCTCAGCAGGTGAAAATTCGATAATCGAAGGGTAAATAATTTCAACCCGCCGTATTTCCAACATAGTTGAAGTATTAATTTCAATAATGCAATCATCCATATATTGTGAAATATATATTTTACTTTCATTATCAGTTAGCAAGACATCCAGTAAGCCTGATTGGCCATATGAATACGATACTCCTGACCCACTATTAAATGCTTTAGAATTTGTTGTATATAAGAACATTACGGCAATTGTGATAATCATAAAAATAATGCTGAATTTAATATATCTTAACATTTTTTCCCTCCATCTTAACCAATATATATTTTCCACTCCGTTTTTGGTGGAAATATTGATGTGTTTAATTGTTGTTTTAATACGTACCTATTCTCACTATTGATTGAGGAACACCACTGAACTGTCATATCTTGTTCAAGTCTATTTTGCTCTTGCGCCCAAAAACATGCGTTTTCCATCCATCCTATAATTCCGTCATCCCCGTACGGAATAATATTTAGATTATCCCAATACTGGATTTCCATTGGTTGCCCATGACAATTTGTCAGTCTTGCAGATAAAGAGGCAAAAAATTGAGAAGGATTTCCATCCAAAATACCTCCCGGTAATGTTTTCCAGTAATTTGCAGATCTAAAAGCACTGATTGATATCAAACCATTATTATTTATTAGCCATTGCCACTCAGTATAAGAATAATTATTCAAAATGGAACAAGCATCAGAAATTAAGTATCTAATTTCAGGCGAATATAATTCGCTTCCTGACCATGAATATGGAGCAGGGGGATTAGTTAATGAACTATCTATCCAAATTTCACCAATAGAATAGCTATATTGAACTGGGTCGCATTCTATAAAGGAACCCATAGCTTCAAACTTTGATAAATCATAATCAAATTCTGGATGACCCCAGTCAAAACTAACACCATGAGCGAGAACAAAGTAAACATCGCCTCTGCTTTGTACTCCAATGTTTGCAACTTCCCCCTCAGACTTAACCATTACCTTTTCAAACCCACATTTTAGAACATCCTGAGCACAATTTTGCTTATCCTCACCATCACAATCAAGAAGGAACCTTCCTCTACAATATCTATTTTCCCCGTAATACAGAGCATTGATTGCTGGAGAGTAAAAACCCCATTCAATTTCTGTTTGCATGTCATCACCGCCACAACTTGCAACGGAGTAATCCTTACGCTCACTTACAGGTAAGAGTAAATCATTATCACTTACATATAGAATTGGAATCGTTACAAAGTCATTCTCACTTTCTGGTGCCTCAGATTCATTTAAATCTGTAATATATACCTGATAACACGTTCCGCCAGGGGGGCCTAATAGGCTAGAACCCCTTGAATAATATTGGACGTTACATTCTAAACCTTGGTAAGGAAATAAAGAATTTAACTCATTATAACGATCTGAACCAGGTATAACCCTGTATAGAGGCACATTAATTTCTCCAGGTCCGGCATTGCCTTCATGAGAAGGTGAATTTACTTCACTATTGATGGAATATGGAGGATCGTTTAAATCTGAAACCAAGACTTGGGCTGCGTAGTCAAGCGGATATTCGCCATATTGGCCTCTACCTACAACTGGTACACTGCAGAATTCGGAGAGCACGGTTGTACCCGAATAATCCTCAGTGAGTATGCCAACCATCGTAACAGTATGCAATCCTTCCGTATCCTCCAGCAAATTCCCGCTTCGAGTCCAGTTGTCGCGATAGTCGGTAACACGGACCTTAACTTCCTCCAAATCCTGGATTGATAAATAACCATCCATCCCTATTACATCAATATACTTTTCGCCGAGCCTATAGCCGTCCTTCCAGACTTTGTTCGGTGAAAACGAGGATGGGGGAGGACAGTTGGGATCGAGCCAGTAATCATATTCATCCCCGGGAGGCGGGGGATCCGCCACAGGCAC
>JAPKYR010000105.1 GCA_026394215.1 bacterium | reverse complement strand
AGTCGCAGGAATGGGAAGTGTATTGCTGATTCCGAACGGAATAGCGCCAACGGTGTCTATTAACGGTTCCCAGACGTCTGCATAATCGGAAATAAGAACCCTCTGCCATGTGATAAATCCAAGTTCGTGTTCATCGGGAGGAAATTCTGACATCATCCTGCATAAATCCCTGTTGAAAGCACCATTGTTCATTGTAATGGCGGTTTTAAGCGGTATCAGCATTATGTATTGAAATACGAACCATATCATAAGCAACCTGACAATCCAGATCGGATTGGAAGTCCGGAAAAATCCTTTCAGGCAAACAATTACAGGTACGGAAAAAACAATAAGAATCGCAAGCCCCGGAATAAAAAGCCCGGGATTATTTTCATTTTCGAAAAATAGCAGCCAGACAAGAAGAACCAGCGCAATCGCACATGTCGCGAATATCCCATTTATGCAAACGCGCTTATATTTCTGATCCCTCGTAAGTTGAAACAGTGAATCGAGACCCATAGCCGCCATCGCGAAAAATGCGATCACTGTCGGTAATATCATACGACCCATCGCCCTGAACAAATTGAATCCCGGAAAAACGATCAAGTCTTCGTTGATGAAAAAATTCAGCCCGAAAGAAAGCATCAGCCCGAAAAACAGAAGGAAAAATGGTGCGAGGATCGGGTTCATGAATTTTTTGTATCGGTTGATCGCGATCCCGACAAGGATCATGGGAAAAATCCCGATATACCCGAGCGACGACATGTAATACAAAATATCGCTCGTATTGCTTACCGCCGGAAACATGAAAAGGCTTGCCAGTCGCGGTAATGTCAGCCACGTTCCGATGCGGAAGTAATCGTAATCGGCTTCCTGCACACGCCATGAAAGTTCTGAGAATATCGCGGTCGGGATAAGCTGCACCGCCGAGAGTATCGCTGAGAAAATCGCGATTGAAATAAAAGTCAATCCGGCCCATCCTGCGCGACGCCACGGTTTCGGCCCGGAAATTGAAAATCCGCAGAGATAAAGAAATCCGCCGATCATCGCGTAGAAAGCGATCTGGCTCGACCCCGCAAGAAGCATGAACGCAATCTGGGCGGTCGCGTACAATCCCCAGATATGCCACCCGTCCCTGAATGCATTTTTGAAACCCCCGCTCTTTACGGCGATATTCATCGATCTTTCCAATGTCCAGAAAAATCCCGGAAGCCAGCAGACCGCCTGGAAAAGTCCGACAGTTTCCATCCTTAAAATCAGCCCTGGGAGAAATTGATAAATGATCGCGAGCCACCCGGAGGTTGCACGTGTAGCGCCCCTCTCCCTCAGGAACATGTACATCAGATACCCGGTCAGGATCAGATGCAGCACCACATTCCACGAAAGCAGGATCCCCTGGTCGCCGGGAAGAAGCATCAGAAAGTTGCCGGGATAGAAAAATCCGCCCTCTCCCTCGGCAAGCTGCGGAAATCCCGCGAACATGAACGGGTTCCATTCGGGGAGGCAACCGTGTTGGACTGCGAATCTGGCAAATTGATGGAATGGAAGGATCAGGTGGGTAAAATCGAATCCCGCGAAAATGGTCACGCCGACCAGTTCGCGCCAGTAAAATACGAGCGGGAGGACGATTATCGCCAGAACAGGCTTGAGTTCGGTTTTCAGTTCGGTGGATTTCATTCTGCAGACGGCACCAGTGTCAGTTTTCCTTTTCTGTGAATCCACGTAACGACTAGCATAAGTATTATCCAGATGGCTATCCCCGATATCGATCCGATCATGCCGACTAGGACAGATTGCGGCTGGTATCTGAATACGATTTCATGATTGCCCTGAGGGACATTGATTCCCATGAGAAGGTAATCGCATTTATAAATATCCGTCTCTTCGCCATCGATCAGCGC
>JAPKYR010000245.1 GCA_026394215.1 bacterium | reverse complement strand
TCGGCGGATGGGTCGACAGAAGCGCCATTATTCCCTGTGTCGATAACGGACTTGCGATCCACATGTGCGCGGTGGTCGGGTTCGCCAGATCCTGCTGTGGATGCCTCTCCGCGACCGAACTGATTTTTCGTAGCGCGCTCGCGAGTGCAAGCGGATGCTCGGAAAATTCCGCTCCGCCCCTATCAGCCGAATATTCCCTCGTCCTCGAAATCGATAATTGAATCAGCATCGCGATAATCGGGGCGAGAATAGCCCAGAGGAGTATTGTCAAAATTCCGCCGCCGTCGCGACGGTCGCCGCCGAAGCCGAATAATGCCCCGAACCGTCCCATATACGCAAGCATCCCGATCGCTGCCGCCATTGTCGCGGCAACTACCATTATGAGTGTGTCGCGATTTTTCACATGCGCGAGTTCGTGGCCGACAACCGCCTTGATTTCATCGTAGGAAAGCATGTTAAGAAGTCCCTCGGTAACCGCGACCGCCGCATGATTCGGATCGCGACCGGTCGCGAACGCGTTCGGATTTTGCGATGGAATCACATAGACTTTCGGCATCGGAAGATGCGCGTTGTCGACAAGCTCGCGGACAATCTTGATCAGGTTTGGAGCGCCGGCCTCATCGACCTCTTTCGCCGAATACATTCTGAGGACGATTTTGTCCGAATAAAACCACGACGTGAAATTCAGGATTATCGCGAGGATAAGCGCGATCACAACGCCGGTATTGCCGCCGATCAGGTGTCCGACGAACATGAACAACGCCGCCATCACGACAAGCAGGACGAAAGTTTTAAATGTATTCATTATTTCACTTCCATTATCCAGTCAACCTTACAAAATCGGTGAGGAAGATGCAATCTATCAGAAATTCGACTCCGAAACATGCCAAAAGGTTGCCTCACCCCCTGCCCCCCTCTCCAAATTTGGAAAGGGGGAAAGGGGGTGAGGGAGCGGACAAGCGACAAACCTTGACGATAGCGGTTTCAAAACGAGAGTCTTTTATTTGATTTTTTAACTTTTGGATGAGGACGACGATTTCCTTAAACGGAGCATCATCATGACTGTTATGATTGCAATGCCCATGAACATCAGCATCCCGGGCGATAACTTCTTTTGTCCACTCGCTGATTCAGGAGAGGTGAATTCGCCGATCTTTTGAACTGCGTCGATAATCGCGCCTCGAATGTCGCCCTGCTGCAACTTCTCATCAAGGGCAAGATAAATTTCCTGCCTGCGATCCGGAGAAATGATTTCTGTCGCGAGGTCCTGCACCGCGAGCGAAAATTTCCGGTCGGATGTTGAAATGTATAACAACCAGCCGGACGAACTGATCTCACCGTTGGATTGAAGGTAGTCCGAATAGTCCTTGACATATTCGTCAAGGTACCATTCATTGGTGCTCAATGCGATAAAAATATGGCCGTCGAGATTATTCGCGCTGTGAGCTTGTTCGAGGGCGTTCGTGATACGGTCGATATCATCCTGGCTGAGCGTACCCGTGCTATCGGTAACAAGCCCCTGAAGCGTGGGAAAGTCGCGAGCAGTCTGGGCAATCGATACCGATGATGCGAATAAAATAAATAGTAAAATCAGCCCAGGCAAAATTTTCATGGACGATGAGTACATTCGATTGACCTATCATAATGTCTTTACAATGTGATAAAGATCGAACTTTCCAGAATGGGGACAGTCACGCGGCTTCCGGAATAGGCTTTGTCAGAAATAATCGAATTTATAGCGCCGGAAGCCGGATGACAGTCCCCGTTTACAATCCCTTCAGTTCACCCGAGTCGCGGAGCCGTTTTCCATCACAAAATGCCGTAGTTCGCCGTTCCCCAGCATTTCTATTTCAGGCGGAGGATCGCATGCGGAAAGGAAAATCTGCCCTGGCGGGAGGAGTTCGAGCACACGTTTCCGACGCTCTATGTCGAGTTCGCTCATGACATCGTCGATCAGAACCACGGGCTCAATGCCGCGTTTTTCGGTCAGAATATGGAATCTTGATAAATGAAGTGCGAACATGGCGCTGCGGACTTCCCCTCGCGACGCGAACTGCCGGACCGGCTTCCCGTCGAGAGTGAGGCACCAGTCGTCGCGGTGCGGTCCGACCGACGTCCTTCCGGAATCGATGTCTACCGATCGATTGCGCGAAAGCGCGTTAAAATAAATGTCCTGAAATTGCGACGGGTCGGGAAGATTCTGGTCAGCCCATGAATCCGGGATTCCATCGAGCGAGGAAATGTATCGTATGTCTGCTTCGTATTTCTCCCCGATCCCCTCGCGGAAAAGTTCATCGGTTAACTTTCCCAGTTTCGAAAGAAGGTGAAGCCGCATAGATGTAACAAGCGCGGCGGATTCCGAAAACGGGCGGTCGAAGCTTTCGAGCACTCCGCGATCCGGACCTCCCGGAGTTTTCAAAAGGCGGTTTCTCTGTTCCAGCGTGCGTTTGAAACGCCTGAGCACTTCCTCATGCGGCAGGGAATACTGCGCGCTTGCGATGTCGATAAATCGACGTCGGAGCGCAGGCTCCATGACCAGAATCAGCAAATCTTCGGGGAAGAAATCGACGACCAGAACCTGTTCGAGATAATCCCGCTTACGCCTCGGCTGAGTCCCGTCTATATGGAGCTTTTTCGATTTGCCCTCGACATCGAGATTCACGTGGTGTTTCAACTCTCCGAAAGTCAGATCAGATTCGATTTTAAAAGCGGATTCGCCTTTTTTCACGCAATCCTGGACAGTGCCGCGTTTCGGGCGAAGCGACAAAAGCCAGTAAATGGATTCGAGGAGGTTGGTCTTGCCGTGCCCGTTCCGTCCGGAAATAAAATTCGCCCGGTCGGAAAATTCGAGCGAACCGGATTTCAGGTTTCTGAAGTTGACGGATTTTATCGAGTGCAGGAGCAAAGCAGGGGGATTTTAACACAGGCCGGAACCGGAACGGCGGTCTTAGCCGGCATTTTACTTATTTTAATGCCTTCTGAAGCCAGAGTTTCGTAAGGGTGCATCCGCGATTTGATTTTACGTACAGTAGAGTTTGTTTCAATCCGGCGGTACGCTGTTTTTCTTAGGGCTATTGAAAAAGTGGATTTCGACTCAATTTATGTAGGACATGCTTTCCAGCTTGTTACTGAAAC
>JAPKYR010000120.1 GCA_026394215.1 bacterium | reverse complement strand
AACCTCTGGCAGAGATCCCCTACCATCTTCGAGCCACCATAGATCCCCACTAAGGATTTTTAAGTAACAATCAGTTAGACAGCTACCGCCACTAGCAGCAATATCTCTACCCATGCTATTGTTATGCCTATCCATGCCAGTACGTAGCCCGGCATCGCGACATCCATAAGCAACCAATCTTCTTACAGAGGTCCGGAGCGTTGCCGGGTTCCATTGATAATTTCCACCAGGCCTTTCAATCATATTCCGCTCTCTCAATGCATGTCAAACTGCCGTCGCCCCAATCCTGTCCGGCGATTTAATGAGGGGGTGGATGTGGTCGGGCAGGATAGCCCATGCTTTGTAAATGACACTGTATTTTTTCCGCATCATATACACCATTGCGGCATGCACCGTGTCGCGTTCCGATTTTTCGCTTTTATGGGGCCGACGATTACAGTTGTCGATGGTGAAGATTTATTCATCGTCCGGATTACCGGATTTGTTGCGACGGTAGTTAACCATTACAGGATTATTATACCATAGGAAGCGGAAAATTATTTATATATGAAACCCGGCAACGCTCCGGAAGGATGTTGGAAGATTGGAAGGTTGCAGCGGTCGCGATGCCGGGCTACTTACTAATTTATGAAACCCTGCAACGCTCCGGAAGATTGTTAGAAGATTGGAAGGTTATTAGGGTCGCGATGCCGGGCTACGTACTCGAATTCCCACGTTCGCGTCCCGTCGGTAATATCGGTCAGATAATTATCAACTCCGCCTGTAATGCTCCGGCGGCGGCGAGGGCTTGGAATATTGCGACGATATCACGCGGGGTCGCGCCAAGTGCATTGAGGGCGGCGACAAGATCCGCCGATGTGATACGTACGAACTGCGCGGGGCCGTCCTGCACGATGATTCCCGATTCGGGGACTGCGAGTGAATATCCACCGCTTAACGGCGGAGGCTGGCTGACGTCAAACCCCTGAGTGATTGAAATAGATAATGCCCCGTGCGCGATCGCAACCGGAATGATCTGTACTCCGGCGCCCATGACGATCGTACCGGTGCGCTCGTTAATGATTACTCTATTCGGAATGTCGGGGGTGACTGTCAGATTTTCGACAAGTGAGATGAAGCGGACAACATCGTTCTGGTACTCATCGGGGATCAGCATGCTGATACTGGCCGCGTCGCGCGCCTCCACGTCTCTGATGGACGGGAATGCGGTAGCGACAGCATCGCGAAGACGGATTGCGGTTGTGAAATCGGGATTCATGAGAACCATCGTTAAGATGCTTTGCGGGGCGAGTTCGAAATCGACTTCTTTCTCAACATAGGCGCCGTTTGGAATTCTGCCGACGGTAAGGAAATTGGACTGCCGACGCGTAGTAGCGCCGCCAGCCCCGCCAGCGGTACCGAATCCTGCAAGGCTGACCGGTCCCTGCGCGACGGCGTAAATTTCGCCGTTAGCGGCACGGAGGGGAGTCATGATGAGGACGCCGCCCTGGAGGCTTTCGCAATCGCCCATCGCGCTGACGGTGATGTCGATTGAATCGCCCTCGCGTACAAAGGCGGGAAGGTCGGAGGTGACCATGACGGTCGCGAAATTATCTACCTTTATTTCTCCGGGATCGGTCGGAATTCCGGCGCGATCGAGCATATTGGCGATGGCCTGAGCGGTGAAGTCAACCGACGATGAGCTGTCGCCGGTTCCTGCAAGGCCCGTCACGAGGCCGATTCCGTAGAGCTGGTTGCCTCGGACGCCGAGTACGCGCGCGATATCTTTCACGCGGACTTCGGGAATTTGCGAATAATAAGACGGCTCGGCGAATGTCCATAAATCCTGGCTAAGCGGGGTTGTGGCCGTATCGTCGATCGTTCCGGTGACGTCGGCGCCGAGATCGCCCTGAGTATCATCCTGCGCCAAAGCCGCGATGGGAAGTAGCATCATGATAAAAATCAGAAGGGCCTTAAGAAGTAAATTTCCGTATGTATTTTCTGTAAGGTACATTTTTTTGCCAATCGAATATTAGAAGAAGAAATTGAAGATGCGTGACAGGATGCCGTCGTGCTGCCGGTCGGCGATAATTCCCTCGCCATCGTAAGTGATCTCAAGTTCCGCGATCTGGTTGGATTGAACGGTATTATCGATTGTCAGGTCGGACTGCTGGATAACGCCCTTGAGGACAAGGTCCGCGGTATCTTCGGAGATGTCGATAGTTCGGGTGCCCTCGATGACAAGGTTTCCGTTCGGGAGGATATCGACCACTGTGGCAGTAAAGCGCGTTGTGAAAGTCCCCTGAGTCGTTACCCGACCATCCCCGCCGAATTCTTCGGATGGAGTGAAAGTAAGGTCCTCGATAGGTGCGATCGTTTCAGGGAAACCGGCGATCCACTGAAGGAAACCGTCAACCGAAAGCTCGCCGTCGGTGTTCAGGCTTTTACTGGTTTCCGTAGAGGCGCGATTGGAGGCTGAAGTCGTTTCAGAAATGACGATAGTGACAAGGTCGCCGATTTCCGAGGCGGTGTCGGCGGTGAAGAGGTCGCAACCTTCCTCATCGAACAGGCTTGTCGCGCGTGCTGGAGCTACAACCATAAGCCCGGCAATGAGGATTATTATAAGCAGTATATGTCGCATGATATTTCCTTTATTCTATTTATTCAAAAATACTGAGATTTTCTAATTCAAAAGGCGGATTGTCGCGGTAGATGGACCAGTAACTTCGGCAGTGATGATCGTGTTGGAGTCCGGATTCTTCACCCGGATTTCGTCTCCAAGGCTGCCGGAATCGAGCGCGATTCCATGCAGGGCGATACTGGCAGGTCCGAGCGGAATGTAGACGGTTAATTCTTCGCCACGTTCGACAAGGATAGGAAGTGCGAGCATCCCGTCGGAGAAAATCCTGCCAACCTGGATGTTCATCCTGGCCGCCATACCGATAATTTCATCGAGGGACTCGTAAATGTCCGATGAAGGGAGAGTGTTAATGTCGGTTTCGATTTGATCGACATCCGCTTCGGTAAGAACCTGGTCGCGGTCAATATCGTGCGCGGCGGCGAAGGTTGTAAGGGTAACGGACAGATACGGGCTCGGATCGAAAACCATGTATAACTCGCCATTGATATATACTTCGACATCAACCGCTCCGAGATCGCGCAAATTGTTCGGGGTGTGATTCAAAGTCCCGACGACTTCGATTTGACCGGATCGGTAAAGGATAAAATCGGGGGGAGAGGATTCGATCTCGACATTGCAGCCGGCGTCGCTCCATGGGGAATTTGTCAGTATGGTCGATTTAGCGGTTTCGAGAAGCCAGCCGGCATTGAGAGTCTGCGATTCGGTCGCGCGGGCAGGGGGGGCTGCCAGGAAACATAGCATCAGAAAAATGAAAGCGGCTCTGATTGTTGAGTAAGTATTCATATTAATTAAAGATGCGAAGGGGCGGATGGTTTTATCTCTGTATTTGTGCTGACGTGGGTACGGTGATGTCGAAACAGTTGGGTTTGGTTTCGGATCATCCCGTCCTCATCGCCCATTTTTTAGTCCATCCACCCCTTCGCGGATTTCCGATTGTTTTGTGTTCTCTGTTTTAGACCTCCGAATCAAATTTAACGGGCAAGGTTATTGGCGATACTCAGAAGCTGGTCGGCCACAGTGACGGCGCGGGAATTAGTTTCGAACGCGCGCTGGGCGACGATGAGATTCACCAGTTCTTCAACGATAGACACGTTACTCATCTCGATGAAACCCTGGGCTATCTGGCCATAGCCTTCCTCGCCGGGAGTGCCGATCTGGGGGCTTCCGGAGCCGTCGGTTTCCTTGAACAGATTCTGTCCGATGGTCGTTAACCCCGCAGGATTCTGGAACCTTGCCAATTGGATCTGGCCAAGTTGCGTCAGAGATGAATCGCTTCCGAGAAGGGCGCTGACAGTCCCGTCCCCCGCGATCTCAATACTGGTCGCGTTATCCGGGACCGATATTGCGGGCTCAAGGTAAAGTCCGTCGGCGGTGACAATGTTGCCGGCGGAGTCAAGTTTGAAAGTGCCGTCGCGAGTGTAAGCAGCGGAACCATCCGACATAGTGACCTGGAAAAACCCGTCGCCCGAGATCATTAAATCAAGGGCGTTTCCGGTAGGTTGCGACGCGCCGAGGAGGAAGATTTTCTGGGTCGCGATCGGCCTGACGCCGGAACCGACCCTGAGACTTGTCGGGACCTGCGATCCCGTCATCGTCGATTGTCCAGCCCTTCTATAGGTCTGGTAGAGAAGGTCCTGAAAGTTGAGACGGTCGCGCTTGTAACCGGGCGTGTTCGCGTTCGCGATATTGTTCGCGATAATGTCGGTGTTCATCTGCTGGGCCTGAAGGCCCGTTGCCGCCGTAAATAACGCTCGAATCATTAATTTAACTCTCCTGGTCTTGCATGGCAGTCCCGGTTAATTTCCAAGCGGGATAGCCATCACATATATAACCAGCAACACAAACCACAATAACAAGTCAGCCATCTCATCCCGAAAGCGTTTGTATTTTTGCAATACGGGATCCTCCTTGTCCGGTCGCGGAATACAGGGCTCCCACCTCATCGAATTCCCGACGACCTTATTTGATATGGTTTATTTGCTTAATTTTATTTCATAATCCAATCATCAAGCCGGGAGCCGCCCCATGTCACCGGAGACCATGGACAGGCTCTGATTAAACATATCGACAGCTCTAGCCGCGGCTTCATAGGCGCGCTGCGCCGTAATCAAATTTACGAGCGAATCGATAGCATCGACATTGCTTCCTTCTATAGTCCCCTGTTCGATTGTCGAGGTTACGGCATTTGTCGGTAACCCGTAATTCGGATCGATCAGCCGAAAATAAGTGTTCCCTTCCTTTTCAATGGCCTGGGGATCCGAAAATTCGACAATTCTGATTTTCCCGACCGGAAGCCCGTCCTGGGTAATTTCACCGTTGCTGCGGATATCGATCGGAGCAGGGGAGGTAATCCGAATGGATTGGCCGTTATCGCCCTGGAGCGTATGTCCGGACGAATTGACGATCTCCCCGCTTGAGTTAAGCATGAAATTTCCGTTACGGGTGTATCGTTCACCGTTGGGGGTGTTCATCACGAAAAATCCAGGTCCCCCGATATACAGGTCCAGAGGATTTCCGGTTTCACGCGGCGCACCCTGGGAGAAGTCGATGAAATCGGTTTCTCCGGCGGGACCGCCGAGATTCATCATGCCGATGATGGGAGGCCGGAATGCGGCATCGGTACTGGTGTTGTCGAATGCCTCCATGCGCGAGATAAGGAGGTCGCCGAAAGATGAGGGGATCAGGCGGTCGCGCTTGAACCCGTCGGTCGAGACATTGGCAATATTGTTCGCGGCGATCTCGACTTCCTGCGCCCGGAAGTGCATG
>JAPKYR010000224.1 GCA_026394215.1 bacterium | reverse complement strand
ATGCAAGTTGAGATTAGTTTAATAAAAAGGGATTACCAGCGAATTAAATTATAATATTTAATTTCTCTGACAATCCCATAAAATACTAATCAGTAACGTCGTAAACTATCCTGAAACCAGCTACCCAACCATCAGTGTTTAAGTCACCGGATGGATCTCTCATAAAAGTCAAGCAGAATAAATCAGCATCAGTACTTCCGTAGCCGCCTCCCCTGACAATCTTCCTTGCGGGATATCCTGGATTCGGACCGGGTATCGGGTCAAAATTATCGTGCGCCCATTGCTCGTAGATATAGAATTCGTAGTCATCGAACTCTGACGCCCAATAACTTGTCATCTCATCAGGATTAGCAATTGTCGCACATTTTGCTGGATCCCACTCGTTTCCCCAAGGATATAGCCTGTGGTCTTCACCTCGTGCTGCTCTTTCCCATTCGGGCTCTGTAGGCAATCGACCTCCAGCCCAATTACAGAATGCCTCTGCTTCATAATAGTGAACACCCACTGGATAATCCGGCGTGTTGTCTCCTTGAGTCATATTCCAAGCGAAAGGACCTGTTTTATCGCACATTACCCGCCATGCCCATCCTTCTTTGCTCCACCAAGTTGGATTTGAATAACCTCCTGTCGCAATAAAAGACGAAAATTCTCTGCATGTCACTTCATACTTACCTATAGAGTATTCATGATCAATCGAGTGGTTGTGGCCAGGATCTGCCCTGCCCGCCAATTTAATGGGGAAGTTGTTTGGATCGCGTCCCATAAAAAACGGGCTTACTGAAAATTCGGGGATATGGATAAGGTCATTCAGGGGATAACCTGATTCAGTTATCTGGTCAGTACCGGATATTCACCAATTTCTGCACCATTCTCATTGACAATTGTGCCTTCAAAGAAAATGTGCTCATCCATGGTTGTGGACAAGTTCAATTCTCGTCCGCCAGTGAACAAATCCGGTGCTTCCACATAGACAGTAGAAACAGTATCCGCTCCCTGGTGGTCCCAGACTTCCACCTGTACTGTCGCTTCGCTTCCAGTTTGGTCGGTTAAGCCCGGGCTTTGTCTGACGAAGATCTGATAGGCTTCGCGGCAGTTAGCCTTCGATGGGAAATCTTCCACCGGATTATTGATCGGTGGATCAGCAGGGAACCAGCAGACATCGACCGCATACCCGAATTCCAGATTACCTGGGACAAGCTTCATCATCAATTTTTGTGTATCTGCCTGGGTGGAATAGAATATCCGCCTTTCTGCTTCACGATTATACGAGATAAACGGATTCAGAGTTGCGGAGAGATCGCCACCTGTTGCGAAATTTCCAGGAGTGTACTTAAGTGCGAATGGCACCGGAAGGTCAGAAGGGAAATCGGTCGGGTTAAACAGGTTTGTGTAACCGTCGGCATAAAGCAGTTTAATGTGATTGCCATTCCACGAAATGGAATGTCCCGATACCGGGAAAGTGTAGTCTCCACCAGTGATAAAAATTGCCCGTAAGTCGAATCCGGTGAATTCATCTAGTCCGGGGAATGGGTGCTTGATGGTAATATCGACAAAAAATACACCGCTTGAAGCAAGACCGAAGTCTCCGATCTGAAAGCAATCGTCACAGACTTTGCCTTCCATCAGTTTAAGTACATTCAGGTGTAAATCAGCTGATCGAGCTGGGATTACTTCAACTACCGATCTGTCCTCCGAAATTCGTATAGAGCCTAACGAAAGCGTCACCCGATTGGGGGACTGTGAAACTGATTTTGCTGTAAATTCATCACTGATTGAGGGTGAAGCAGGATTTGATTTTGAACAACCAGCACAGATGGTAATGATCACAACAAAGATAAAGGCTGTAAATAGCCCGGGATCCTTTAAAACTTTCATTACTTTTCCTCCATTCCCATTGCTTTCTCATGCAATAATAATATTTTGCACCATAAGTAAGAATTTAGCAAGGGGCAAGAGACAGGCTCAGTATCCTGCGCTATGATTTTGAGTATACTTACCGTTAATGAAACTCCTTATCGCGACAACCAACCAGGGCAAGGTCCGTGAAATCGGGAAGCTGATATCCGACCTCCCCATCACCATACTCCATCTTGGCGACCCGTCGATCCCTTCAATGCCCGAATCGCCTGAGGATGGAAAAACATTTGAAGAAAACGCCATTCAGAAAGCGAAGCATTATGGGACTCTCTCAAAAATCCCGACTGTCGCCGAGGACGCCGGACTCGAAATTCCATCTCTCAATAACTGGCCCGGAGTGAATTCCGCAAGAGTGGCGGATACTGACGCAAAACGAGTCCAGCTTGCTCTTCAGAAGCTCCATGGAAAATCCGGCGAGGATCGTAAGGGGAGATTTGTTTCCGTAGTGGCGTTTTTCGACCCGGAAAATAACCGCACAGAAATTTTCAGAGGAACGGTCGAGGGGGAAATTCTTGAAGAACCTCGCGGTCATAACGGATTCGGGTATGATCCGATTTTCTATTATCCCGCGCTCGGAAAGACATTCGCCGAATTAACGAGCGAGGGAAAAAACGCGGTCAGTCACAGAGGAAAGAGCTTCTCCGCCTTCGCTTTTACCTTCGCTAGGGCGAAGGCGAAAGCTACGGCGGACTAGTGCGGGGGTAATTCATCCGGGGCTGCGGTGCCTCGACCTTCCTCTTCACCGACTTTTTCATAACCGGTAATAATTTCGATTCGGTCGGGACTCTCGCTGTCGCAGTGTGCATACACCGGTTTTTCGTTCCTGAGAATGTCAATATAGAGAGTGATATCGCTGAACGGCAGGAACATTATCGCGTGTTTTTTATCCGGAAAGTATGCCTGTTTCGGGAGAATTTTGTTGTCGAGGAAATACAGGGTGATACGGTCCTCGTCGAAGCCGAGGCAGTCGATCATCCCGCGCATGACTACACTAATATAGCCGTACTCGTCTGTCAGGTTGTTTCCAATCCTGACCTTGTATTTCTGAATTTTAAAATCGAAGATAGCCATTTTATCACCTTTCTTAAAAATCCGCCTTCGCTTCCGCCTTCGCTTCCCCCTTCGCTGGGGCGAAGGGGGAAGCTACGGCGGATGGTGCCCGAGGCCGGACTTGAACCGGCACGCCGATCACTCAGCGGGGGATTTTAAGTCCCCAGTGTCTACCAATTCCACCACTCGGGCATATATGACAATTATTCAAAATCAAGGTTCAGTACTCTAATAAAATACCACATTAAAAAATAAATTCCCGCCATTACCACATAATGAAACGCAGTAAATGGCGAGAATGATCAGACAAGATAATCTCAGCCTCCGGGATAGACCTATTTCTTCTTCTTGCCGACCTTGTTTTCTTTGCTTCTTTTGATATCGAGAAGCCTTTCTTCCGACTGTTTTTTATACCGTCGGAGTTTGTCTTCATTTGTCAAAGGACGGTCGCTTCGACCACGGTACCCACCGTCTCGTCCGCCGCCGCGATATCCGCCGTCGCGGCTTCCACCGTCTCGTCCGCCACGGTCGCGATTATAGCCACGGTCGCGTTGATCATCGCGGCTGTCATCGCCTGAAGGAACAGGATGCTCAATATTCTGAGGTTTTCCTTCTTCCGCCGTCGCGATATTATCGCCGGTCTCAACGTGCTTGTCTTCCGCTACCGGGATTTCAGCAGGTGCGGTTTCAATGTCGGGGGTTACCGGGGTGCCCGGTACTTCCGGAGTCGATTCTTTAGTAGTTTGTTCTGTAATTTTTGTTTCGTTTTCGATGGTCAAGCCAATACCACCACCTGGTCTTATTGGAGGCTAATTGAGAACTCTATCATTATGGCCGGGTGGTGTCAAGCGCCAGATGCGTCCAGATTCAAAATTAACCATGAAATTCAGGAGCTATAAATTGAAATTATAACCTGAAATCCTGAAAATAAAACCGGTACGTAAAGATGTTATGGTATTATTCCGGCATGGAAGAAGCGATCGAACGCGTGCTTGTTGTTGACTCAGAATGGGTTCATTCTTTATTCCCGAAACGTGAATTTATTGCCGATATCCGTAGGGACTTCATACAATCCCTTCCGGATAAGGCATTTTTCATGGATCGTCCCGATGCCGAAAAGGACCCATCATTCAGGCAGGTTATTCCATATACCCTTATCTACCAGAACGGGAGATACCTGACCGTCACACGTCACAGCACCCAGGGCGAATCCAGGCTTCATAATTTGATGAGCTTCGGAATCGGCGGGCACATCAATCCGGTCGATGGCGAAGATAAGAATGTCCTCGATTCCGGGCTGAAACGTGAACTTTCCGAGGAACTTGACACCGACAACCCTCCGGGGCTTGATGAACTTGAGTTTCTGGGGCTGATCTGTTCGGACGCCAACGATGTAAGTAAAGTACATCTCGGGCTTGTCCTTCGATGGGATGTTGAAAGCCCGGTGGAAATTCGCGAAACCGATAAAATGCATGGCGAGTATTTAACTGTAGAAGAAATCGGGGATTGTCGCGACCGTCTTGAAAACTGGTCGAGGCTTGTATATGATGGATTTCTGAAACAGGCTGATTGTCCGGTTTCACATAAAAACGTCTGACGAAAACATTTTTTTCCATTCATATAAGGGGCAAAATTCGATGAGTACGGAAGCTGCCGCTCGCACTGAGGGTCCAGGTTTAAAATCAGCGCCGAAAATAAAGGATTACCTCGACCTCGCGAGGCCGTTTACCCTTCTTGCGCCGTTTTTCGGGACTCTGGCGGGCGCCCTTATTGCCTGCGGCGATATGGGCAGCTATGAATTGATCCTGAAAGGAGTCCTGGCAGGTATAACCGGTTCCCTCCTGAACGCCGCATCGAATGCGATCAACCAGTATTACGATCTCAAAATCGACGCCATCAATAAGCCCGACCGGCCTCTGCCGTCCGGAAGAATGACTGTGCCGCAGGCGATGACTTTCGCGTGGATTCTATATGCGGTATCGGTGATTCTCGGGTTTCTTGTTAATCCTTACTTTTTGATTGTAGTTCTGATTAGCGCGGCTTTTACGTGGGGATACTCAGCGCCCCCGATCCGGTTTAAAAATAATGGAATATTCGCGAATATCGCAATGGCTGTTCCAAGGGGATATTTGATGATTGTCGGCGGATGGGTCGCGATCCGCCCGGAAGACTGGGCAAATCCGACGCCATGGCTGATCGGCACGATTATTTTCCTTTTTGTGGTAGGAGCTGCAAGCACAAAGGATTTCGCAGATGTAAAGGGCGACAAAGAGGGCGGCGCGTTTACAGTAGTAGTAGTTTACGGGTACAAAAAGGCGGCATGGATTATTGCGCCGTTTTTTGTCATTCCCTATCTCGCCCTTCCGATTATCGCGCTGATTGCAGGACCGGAAAACCTGAGACCGCAGGCGATGTGGTTATCCATTCTGGCATTATGGGGCGCCTATACCGCATGGCTTATTTTAAGAGACCCCGATTCGCTTGCACTGGAAGGAAATCATCCGTCCTGGAAACACATGTATATGCTTATGATGGCCACTCAACTTGGCTTTGCTGTTATTTATGCACTTCCACAATAACGCTTTTTGTTTTAAAATTTAATCTATAATCTATATTAAATTAAAAAAAAAAGGAATTAATTATGAAGGTAATTCAAAGCGCCCTGGTATTTCTTATAATAGTTGTGATCGCAGCTTTACTCGTACCGTATAATCTGAGGGTTGCCTACTGGAACTACGGTGCTGCGTGGGTGCAGCAGCATACCGGCGATCCGAATGGAGCTGCAGATCATTTCAAATACGCTTTCGAAGCGCTTCCCGACGATGTTGTATTCGCGCGAGCCTATGTAAGCCAGTTAAATGACAATGGGAAGAATTTCAGTCAAACGGTTTCATTTGAAGAAGCGTACCGGATATCAAATAACTGGATCAATGAACATCCTGATGATCCGCAAGTGTGGCAGATGTATATCGAGCGCGCACGTTCATACTATGGCAGAAACCGTTTTGCAGAAGCGAAAACAGATATCGATAAAGCGGTGAACATCGAGCCAGGCGACTACATCGCCCTTGTCTACCAGGGGATCATTTATCGCGACATGCACCCGAATGAAAGAAACAAGATCAGGGAATCGATTCCGATTTTTGAAAATGCGATACAAGTCAGGGCTGAGAAAAATACATACTGGGCGCACTTTGAAATGGCGAAGGCATACTACATGATCGCGGATGAAGACCATGCATTGAATGAGATCAACCAGACTTTGAGCCAGTTTCCCCCAAGATGGTTGCGGGATGAGGCTGAGCGCCTGAAGCATGAGATTCAATCGTCAGGCAGGACGATAAGGTAATTTTTCTTAAATATTTCGGTACAATCGGCTTAGGATTACTCCAGGCTGGTAATTTCCCATAGCGGTCCAACAGGCTGGTTCGAATTTTCGGACGGCGCCCCGGTTTTCTT
Organism: bacterium; assembly: GCA_026394215.1. GTDB lineage: Bacteria > JAJVIF01 > JAJVIF01 > JAPKYR01 > JAPKYR01 > JAPKYR01. The sequence goes on along the minus strand of JAPKYR010000224.1, from coordinate 15,274 downwards.
AAGCATGACTGTGAACGATGCTCTTGTGGGTATGGTGGGGTCCTCAGCGACATCCGGATACCCGATCATTGCGTCGGTCGGGAAAAAAACAAGGCTGACTTTCGCTTCAGTTTCAGTTTCTTCCAAAACATTTGTCCGATAGAACAACTCGATAAATTTATCTATTTTTGATGCTTCTTCCGCTGAAGGGGGCGTGCTATAGCGGGGGAAAATCAATAGTGAGCGCCAGTGTTCCATCTCGCCTTCCGATTCAGCCGCCACCCATTCAGATGCTGCCGACAAATTTCCGCGTCCGGCTTCTTTCATGAAATTTATTACCGTACGCTGGGGAGTCTGCTCCGGGGACAACGCACCCTTGCATCCTGAGAAGAATGCTATCGATGCAAGCAAAAAGCAGAAAATAATAAATCCGTTCTGGAGATTAGTACGCATGCAGTTCCTCCTGCCGGTCGGGAAGTGATTGAGGGGATAAGGAAAATATTTTCCAAATACAAATCAAAGCTCAGGGGGCAAGCCGACTGTCGGACAATACGTCTTCATCAACCGAATACTGGTCAGGAACGATGAATAGAGTTTCCTCCTCATCGGAGTCGCCTGCATTATCGCTTTCGGTCGCGCAATAAATACAGACCCTACGATCGAGCCCATCTCCGAACGACCGCGATCGGAACCCGGGGAAATCCTTGATAATCTGGTGGACCTGCTTTCTGTCCCGCTGCTTCATAAGCGGGAGGTTGACTTTCTCGCCGGTTGCGGCGGTTTCGCAGGCGCGTCGCACAAGGCTATTCAGAGCTTTTTTCTTGTTTTCACGGTAGCCTCCGGGATTGATGACCACCGGTTTGTAGCTCATATAGCCGCGATTATGCATCGCGCTCACAAGAATTTCCAAGGCTTCAAGGGTCGAGCCGCCCTTTCCAATAATCAAGCCAAGATATGGCCCGGAAACATTCACCAGGATTTTGTCGAAAGATTCAATATAAAATAAATCCGCCTTTACTCCGAGCCTGTCAAACAGCTCCTCAAGAAGGTCGTTAACCTCCCGACCGCGGCTGTTAACAGCCTCTACCCTGACTTTAACGCCCTCGGGTACTTCCGTGACACTTCTTACAATTGCGTCTTTCCTGTCAAGGCGCATCTTTTTGAGGGCGAGATTTACAGCTTCCTCCTCTGTGCGTGCGACAGAATCATAGTAAAGCATAGTACTTCCCACCAACCTTTCCAGCCCTTGTCCGTAAGGCCGTGCTGCCGACGGAGTCGAGCTATTTCTTTTTTTTCTTACCCTTGTCAGGCTTGCCTTTGTTAGGCTTTCCGGAATCCTCGACCTTTTCGGGAATAGCCGTCTTGTTGGACAGCGAAGGATCCGTTTTTTCCTTAAGGGAACTATCCTCCATCAATCCCTCCTCCAGTGTAACTTCTCGCTGAATCTGCCAGTACTGGCCCATTTGAAGCGCGTTTGAGGTAATGAAATAGACCAGAAGGCCGGTCGGGAACAGGAAACCGAAGATAATAAACATAGGCATCATGAATAACATCGTGTTTGGCTGTCCCGATGTCTGGGCCTGCGACTGGGAGGACATCATCTTCGACTGAATGATGGTTGTAGCGATATAAAGAGCCACCAGGGGAAGGGTATAGAGATAGAGGAATCTATCGGCGATCAGGGGCATCTGTATTAAACTAAACAGGTCGAACACGCCCGCTTTCAGCGCAATTTCGGGAAATGGATGTGAAATAAGCGGTGGGACTGTTAATTGTATCCCGAAAAGTGTCGCGTATTCGAATCCGGGCAACCTGAGGAAAAATCTCGGGTCCCTCAGCGCCCAGAATAATGCTATGAATATCGGCATCTGTAGGAGAAGCGGAAAGCAGGAGGCCAGGGGATTGATTTTGTATTTCTTATAAAGAGCCATCACTTCCTGCTGCGATTTTTCCGGCTGGTCTTTGTACTTTTCCTGAATTTCCTTCATGACAGGCTGCAATTTCTGCATCTGTTTCATGCTTTTGTTCATCGTTCGGTTCAGGGGATACAGGGCAACTCGCGCGAGGATGGTCAGGAGGATGATGTCCACGGCCCACAAGTTTGTGACCTTGTGAGTCATGTTCATAATCCAGAGAAGGATGTCGATAATCCAGTCAAGCATTATTAAAACCTTTCAGCATCCGCCCGGATCGCTGATAAATATTACATCGATGCGGATTGTGATTCACATGCACGGCACACATCCCGCTAAAAAGCGGGAAGTACAATTGTACTTAAAATCTCTTCTCAGTGTATGAACTGGCGCCTCACCAGCTTATTTAAATAATAACGCACGATCTTAATATTGTCTATACCGCTTTATATTAAATCTTAATTTTAATCAGTATCCGATTTACCCGTGGATGCTTCCCCGGGGGTATTTTCCATGTCAGGTTTTTTCATATAATATGATGGGGTGTCGGGGGATTCTCCCTTCTGCGCAGGGACAGGATCCCACCCTCCGGTATTAAATGGATTACATTTGAAAATCCTGGCTACCGTAAGCCATAGCCCTTTAAGAAACCCATGCCTTAAAAAAGCTACGCGGGAGTATTCGCTGCAAACCGGGAAGAATCTGCACGATGGCGGGGTCACGGGGCTTATGTAGACCTGGTAAAATCTGACAAGCTTCGCAGCAAAATTCCCAAGAAATGAATTCATTATTTTTTTTCAATTCGAGAGATTCATTTTCGGTTCGGATAGCGTTCCGACGCCGATTTTATGGTCTCGCGAGCTATACCTCGTCCTTCATTTGTAAGAATCCCGGAATCGAGAAGGAGTTTCAAAAAAACAGATTCTACGTACAATGCATGGTCGAATTCCGGAAAATCAAAGACCCTGAAGACAAAATAGTGGCCGCCATTTAAGTACATCCACCAGTGCCTGACTGCTTCTCTAAGTAACCTTTTAATTCTGTTTCTGCGCGATGATTTCTTGACCGACTTGTCGGGGATCACAAACCCGATTTTCCCTTCTGCCTCCCTTTCGGCAGGAGAGATAATTAACTGAAGGAAAGCATGCCTGTAGCGCTTCCCGTTTCTGAAAACGCGGTCGAATTCAGCCTTGCCGCTAAGGCTTGCGGGCAGGCGATATCGCGTATGTCTTAACTCGGGAGCCATATTGATTTACCTCACCCCCTGCCCCCTCTCCATAAATGGAGAGGGGGTAAGGAGTGAGATCTTACAATCATATCAATTTCAGGCAGCAGAATCATATCTTCGAGCACCAGGCATAAAAAAACCCGTGTATCCGGTACACAGGTTGTATTCGCGTTATTTAACCCGGATTATTTCATCTTCACCTGAACGGCGAGACGTTTTCGGCCCTTGGCTCTCCGGCGACTGAGGACATTGCGTCCGCCCGGTGAACTCATCCTGATCCTGAACCCGTGCGTCCTCGCGCGTTTACGTTTTTTAGGCTGATACGTACGTTTCATAGGTAATCACCTTCCGTCCCTTTAAGGGCACAAAGAAATACCCCTGAAGGGGTATGGAAATGTATCACAGAATTGTACCGATGGCAAGGCGGGTTGGGTATTTCTGTAGTAGCAATGTGAGAATACCCCCTTCTACCAAAGTAGAAATGTCCCAGATCCTGCACTTTCATCTGACTACAGGGAACCTGCCGAATCATGAATGGATCTTTCGGCAATATTTGAATCAATATGGAATTTTACCGCCCAGTTAATAAACTGCCACGGACAATAATCTCCGCTTACGGGGAATGATCCTTTCACGCCCCCGACCATTTCAACCGGGCCGGTGGTCTTGATTGTCCGCCGTACGAATTTGTTTAAGGAGAATGCTGCATCGCGGTAACGCTCATCTCCGATGATTTTATATACAAGCAATAATGAATGCGCGATCTGAACGCTTCCCGTCAGGCATACCGAGCGAACGGCGCCTTTCCAGTTCGGAAACAGGCGCCCAGGAAGGTAACCATCGTTGCGAATTGCGGATAAAAGTCCATCGCATGTCCTGACCGCACTGTTCAGGAATTCCTTCTCTCCGGAAAATCTGTAGGCCTCGATTATCCCTCGAAGGGCGTACCCGATAGTATGGGTAAGAGGTTTTGAAGGGTCGGTAAGGCAGCAACGGGAAAACCATCCGGATTCTGTCTGATTTGTAAGCGCCCACCGGATATTTCTCAGTGCCGCCTCAGCATAACCGTTACCGGGTTCCAGACGAGCGGCTTCAAATAAAGCCCATGCCACATGGGTTTCGTACGTTTTATCGCCCGATGTTGCGTATGGAGTCGGGAATTTTCGCCAGCAACCGTCAGAGTCCTGAGTATTCACAAGCCAGGAGGCGGCACGGTTCAAAGGCTCCCTGTATTGGATTCCGAATTCCTGAACTCCTTTTACAAGTCCGAATAAAATCTGCCCGGTATTAAATGTGACAGGGATGACTCGATCGACCCCGATTATTCCTCCCTGAAATCCCCCCTCGGGGAACTGGATGCCGATCAGCCAGTCGAGCATTCGTTTTGCGCGATCGCGCGAGTCGGCGTCGCCGCGAAGGTTCGCGTAATCAAGCATCGTGGGGATAATATAGCCGGTTGGCTCAGGATACGATGCTCCCCATCCATCGATCAGGCTATAACACCATGCCACGCCGCCATCGCGCGATGCGGAATTATCCTGTGCAGATTTTATCCAGGAAATTCCCAGGTCAATTGCTTTATCAATTCCAGGATCTTCGGTCGGAAGCCCTTTCTTATCAAGCTGAAGCTCTAAAAACAATCTTCGGTTGCACAAACAGGCTCGATGACGTACGAACCTTACCCCCCGAAGATAAATGAGACGCATTTTTTCCGGAAAAACATTGGCGGCTTTTTTATTTTCTGTGTTTTGCGTCACTCATCATCCTTTTCACGAAAATTCGATTATACCATCACTCGTCGATCACCGACTCGTATAACAGTAATATTAAATATCCGGGACCGGACGAGTACAGGATTCTGAATTCCGGTGGCGATAATTTCGTAGAGGCTGTTTATTAATTCATTTCATTGATAGAATTCCAATTCCATGCAAAAAGATAATCTTGTTTACGGGCCGCACTCCGTATCCGACGCTTTGGATACAAACCGTGTAAAACGGCTCTGGATCCTTGACACGTCCGACAAGGGCAAAGCGGCACAGGCTCGCGACGAAATCGCCTCACGTGCGGAAAAATCCGGCATAAAGGTAGAGCGAGTGGCGAGATCGTACCTCGACAGCCGTATGGGGCGCGCGAATCATCAGGGGATCATCGCGATAGTCACGCCATTTCCTTATGCAGATTTTTCGGTGTGGCTTGAGAAAAATGAACCGCCCACGCCATGCCTTGTGATCGTACTGGATGGCATACAGGATCCGGGGAATCTTGGGCATATTCTGAGAATGTCGGCGGGTTTCAATGCCGATGGAGTGATAATCCCCGACAGACGGGCATGCGGTGTGACCCCGACGGTGGAAAAAACGTCCGCCGGAAACGCTGGAAAAGTCCCGGTGATCATGGTAAATAATCTTGTCCGGTCGATCGAGGCACTGAAGGAAAACGATATATGGTGCTACGCGGCCGATAAGTCCGGGAAAGTTTTGTTGACCGAAATCGAGTTTCCGCCGAGGATGGCGTGGATTATAGGAGGGGAGCATGAAGGGATTTCGAGGCTGATGATGGAAAAGTGCGACGAGGTGGTGTCGATCCCGATGCCGGGCCCGATCGAGAGTTTCAACGCGGCGACATCCGCGGTGGTCGGGCTGTATGAGTACAGAAGGCAGTATCCGGGGTAAGGGGGGAACATGTTATTCGGAACGGTTTTAAAATACAATTAAGCAAAGGAGAAGAAATGCAAACAGTACTTAGCTACATAATTCAGAAACGTTACTCGCAGGAATATGAGAATATCGCAACCGATGTGCTTGAATTCATCCTTGACTCCAACGAAGCTGCTAGAAATGGCATGATGAAGCTTCTTCGTGGAATTGAGAATCTTCCTAACCTGGATTTCGAAACACAATTGGGTGAAGACAATATGCGTCCCGACATGTGGGGCATTCATGAAAATGAGCCTCGTGTCTTCATTGAGAACAAGTTTTGGGCTGGATTGACAGATAATCAACCTGTCGATTACCTGAAGAAACTCGCTGGATACACCCAACCTACAATTCTACTTATGGTTGGACCGGAAGCCCGGGTGCACACGTTGTGGCGCGAGCTTATTCACAGACTCAAAGATGCCGAGATATCGGTAACAGATCATAATGCAGGTCCCGGTATCGTTTATTCCACCACAACAGGGATCGGTCCGATACTCGCACTCACATCCTGGTCAAGGGTGCTTTCGACCCTTGAGCTTGAAGTAGCTGACGATAAGAATGCCAGGAGTGATCTTCTGCAATTGCGTGCACTCTGCGAAGGAGCGGATATAAATGCTTTTATGCCTGTATCATCAACCGTCCTTACCGATCAACGCACACCAGCATTTATCCTTCAATTAAATTCGATAATCCAGACTTCAATTGACTTGGCAGTGTCTGCAAACATCCTGAATATAAATGGACTTAGAGCAGCAGCAACCTGGGATGGTTTAGGACGGTATGCAAGGATTAATGAAAACAATGGTCCTGTTTTCTGGTTCGGTACCTATTTCCCATTTTGGCGAGAACATGGCGGGACTCCGTTGTGGTTGATTTTTTTAGAAGATGAATTCGGTCGTTCGCATGAGGTGCGGACAATACTCGAATCGTGGGCTGCCAAAGAAGGTATATTTACAGCTTGGCAGTACAACGAATTCTACATGGCCATTGATATTGAGACCGGAGAGGATAAAGACCGAGTGGTCAGGGCTATCGTAGATCGGTTAAAAAAGATTGCGAGTGTTTTATCCAATCTGGAATCCAAAACTTGAAGTTTTGCATGACGAATAATACTGCGGTTTTGCAAGATTCCAAACCGTATTAAAAAAAATAAAAAAAATCCCCATTTTTTTCCATTAAGCCCTAAAGTTCGATTTTAAACTGCCGAATCAGGCAGTAAGGGATTCGGAAAATCCCGATTTTAGCTGTTCAGTGAATTTGTTTTTTTCGCGTGGACAATAAAATTACGGAAGACGGCGGCCTAGAGGGGTTTGTATCTACCGTCAGTGGTGGAGGTGATAATTTAAAAGATTCCGCATTGCACATTAAAAGTGCCGAGAGCGGTTCTTTTCGCATTTTAGCCCAGAATTAAAAATCGAAAATAAAAATCGAATCTCCCGGAAAAAGGCTGGGGAAGGATCCCCTGAAGGTCTTCACCGGGAAGCGGGAACGAGAGAAATTCCCGCAAAATCACTTTCAGAAAGTCTCAAGGAGGAGACTAGATGAGTGTTCTACAAATCAATCAGAACATAATATCCCTGAACGCGTTACGAAGTTTAGGGCAGGTAAGCCGGGCGCTGGCGAAAAACGTGGAGCGCCTGTCGACAGGCCTCAGAATAAACCGTGCGGCAGACGATGCAGCCGGTTTAACAATATCTGAACGCCTTCGCGCACAGGTCCGCGGCCTTAAAAGGGCCAGCCAGAATGCCCAGGAAGCTATCAGCCTGATTCAAACGGCTGAAGGGGCGTTATCGGAAACCAACGGAATCCTTCAGCGTATACGCGAGCTTGCAATCCAGGCCGCGAACGGCATTCTTACACAGAATGACCGTGGAGAAATCCAGCGGGAGGTCGACCAGCTTATTGATGAAATCGACCGGATCGCTACTTCCACCCAATTCAACTCGAAAAACCTGCTTAATGGAGATGCCGCTGCGCTTACCAGCGTCGATGATCCAACGCGGACTTCGCTTGTTGTCACGGACGATGTCGGCAAGGGCGGTAATTTCATAGTCAACACGCAGCTTCTGAGAGGGCCGACGCTTGCTCATTACAAGAGCGACCACATGCATACGATCGCAGGCGCGGACAGGGTCGGAATAATCAACGGCGAGGTTACTTATCTGAACAGCGCCGAATTCGTAGGCGGTGCATCCAATATCGGCCTTGACCAGATGGAAGTACAATCACAGACCGTGAACGGCAGACTCCTTGTCAGCGCCGGATCGGCGGTAGTGAGTGTTGTAGGAACATCGGTCGCAGTCGGCGCGGACACAATTTACGACGCCATCAACTCCCAGGAAATTACGCTTGGGACAGACCGAATCAGGCTTACCGGCTACGATGTAAACGGCTCGGTAGTGAACGCAGCGCTTATTATCAGTGTGGGCACCACATGGACAAGCCTGGCTGCATTTGTCCAGGCCACCCTGTTCTCGACCGGCGTGGCTTCGGGACTTGTTGCGATGGGCTCAGGCTCGGATGGCAGGCTGCACATGTCGGTCGCCGGCTCAGCGTCGGTTGTTATCAGCTCTCTTATATTTTCCGATGTGGATCTATCGGGATCGAAACTCAACCTGAGCGTTACCGCGTTCAGCCTGAGTTCCGGTTCTGTTGGTATCGGCGATGTGATGATCGACACAGTCACGGCTGCCATTACTGCTAATTCCAATCGATATCTGGACAGTGTCGGGGGCGGAGATATAACCACTCTCGGAAATGGCGTGACTGGCCAGTTGAGTTTGAGGTTTAACGGCGATGTGACTGTCGGGTCGGATGAAATTGCCATTGCGAAGACAGGAGAAAATGAGCTTCAGCAGTACGGAATACTGGCGCAGACATCCACACCCGCCGGATTCTACACGTTCCGAGTTTCCGCTTTGACTGACCGGACATACAGGATCACGAACCTTGATACCGGTAGCGTCGGGCTGGGAAGCATTGGGCGTGCAGGAACCTCAGGGACGCTGAACCTCGATACTTTCCAGGGACTTCGCCTCTCATTTGACGCGATTCTTGTCACTGGGGAGACGGGAATAATCCATGTCAGCACAAACAGCGTTCTACCGGCTCAGAACATTACTCAGTTACAATCGATCGCAGCATTCATCGAGAACGGTGTTTTCAAAGGACGCGACTATGTCGAGCTTGGTATGGCAGCAGTTCCGCTGGGCAGAACGACAAGTGTCCTGATCAACAAGACGGATACACTTGAAGACCTGACCGGCAAAATAAGCCTGGCTTTAGCTAATCCGTTATCGACAATCGACCTGAATCTGGAAGAAACACTGGTTGGCGGAGCTTATCCCGACCTTGTTCACTACAACCTTACAGGTCCTGCACAGGGGACTATTTCGCTTACGAGTCCCATACCGGGAGTTGAGGTTGTATTTTCAGGCGATGAATCAACGATCAATGCTTTAAGCCTGTTCCAGATACAGGAAACCACTCTTGCGAACTACAAGATAAGCGTTGTGAATCTTGAATCGGGAGCCCTGGTCGCATACGGCGAGAGCGATACGGGAGTCCTTCGCGGCGTACTTGCCGGAGTTGAGATCAGGTACGATATCACGCAGGGATTCAAGGTTGATCCCGATGGGACGGTCAATCAGGTGGTTGCACCGTACAACCTTGATCCCTACACTTCGCCGGAAATCAGCATCACCAGCAACTATGTCGGGCAGTCTTTTGTGCATATCGTACCGAACAGCCTTATGTTCCAGATTGGTCCTAACCAGGGACAACAACTGAAACTTGCGATAGCTCAGATGGATGCCCAAGCAATAGGGCTTGACGGTATACTGATGCTCAACCAGGAGTCGGCTGAGCGCGCGATTACGCAAGTCGACGGGGCGATTGATAAAGTTGCGAGTTTCAGAAGCAAACTTGGTTCAATCCAGAACAGGTTGGAATCGACTATCCGGAACCTCGATATTTCACATCAGAACCTGTCGGCCGCGGAATCCGGGATCAGAGACCTGAATGTCGCTGAAGAAGTAATCGATTTCACACGCAATCAGATATTGCTTCAGAGCGGAACGGCGGTACTGGCACAATCGAATCAGCTGCCTCAGAATGTCCTGACATTGCTTCGTTAATAACCTTTAAAAAAAAGTAAAAGGAGAAGAACGATGATAATGTCTGGACAAGAGACGGCGGTGAATTTAATAACTCGACCGCATTCGGGACTTTTCAGTAAGCCCAAAGATAAGCCTGAATAATGCCCTAAATGCACGAGCTGGACAAAAAAGACTAAAAATAAAGGGAAGGGCGCCAACAGTAAGCCTTGTGACAAGCCTGTTAGACGCCCTAAATGCACCGGTTGCAAGTGGTTTCACTTGCGTTACCGGACAAGGAAAAGCTCCCTTATGGACGAAACGCCGAGAGACCAAGGATGAGCAAGGCCGGTCGGAGAGTGGAGTAAATCAGTCGGTTCGGGTGGAACCGGCTGAGATGTCCAGGAGCATGTCCCCACGGTTAAACAAACTAAATATTAAAATCGACCGAAATATCGGAATCTGAATTGCAAAAGTGCTTAAAAAATTATAAAATCCGAAAACGAATATGCTTCAGAATTATAACATCGGATAAAATATTGTTCAATATGATTAAGAGGTTAAATAATAAATTCTAATATCCGCCTTCATTCCGGAATCGGGGGGGATTCCGGATGAGATACTAAGTAAAGTAAACGTATAAATCCCGGACGGTGTGATGAGATACCGACTGGGGTTTGAAAGGAGTGATGAACAACGATCCCTGAATCCGGGAGCCTGAGAAAAAAGGCTCCAGGGGAAATCGCCCAAGAAGCGAAAACATGATTAGCCCGTGCAGATGAAGGGGGATGGATTCTCCTGAATCGCGCAGGCGTCGGAATAACGGGTTATTCCGGGTCATAACCATCACACATATCTCATGATCTCATGGAGGAGTAAACATGAGTGTTCTGCAAGTTAATCAGAACATAATCTCCCTAAATGCACTGCGAAGTTTAGGGCAGACGAGCAAGGCATTGGAAAAGAACGTAGAACGTCTTTCCACCGGGCTCCGAATAAACCGCGCATCCGATGATGCAGCAGGTTTAACAATTTCTGAGCGCTTACGCGCCCAGGTTCGCGGTCTCAAACGAGCCAGCCAGAACGCACAGGAAGCTATCAGCCTGCTGCAGACAGCAGAAGGCGCACTTTCGGAAACGAACGGCATCCTGCAGCGTGTTCGCGAGCTGGCGATCCAGGCTGCAAACGGCATTCTCACGCAGAATGACCGCGGTGAAATCCAGCGAGAGGTCGATCAGTTAATCGACGAGATCGACAGGATCGCCGGATCGACCCAGTTCAACTCGAAGAATCTTCTAAACGGAGACGCAGCGGCGTTGACGAGCGTTGACGATCCCACGAGGACAAACCTGGTTATTACAGGCGACGTCGGCAAGGGCGGAAACTTCACGGTCAACACCACGCTGCTCGATGCTCCAACTCTGGCCGGATATAAGTCCGACCACATGCACACCATTGCCGGTACGGACAGAGTCGGTGTAATCAATGGCGAGTACACCTATCTGAACCAGGCCGACTTCGTCAGCGGATCGTCTAATACCGGCATTTCCCAGATGGAAGTCCAGTCTCAGACAACAAACGGCCGCGTACTTATCAGTGCCGGATCGGCGGTTGTCAGCGTTATTGGAACTTCAGTCGCGGTCGGTGCAGACACGATCTTCGACGCGATCAACTCCCAGGAGATTACACTCGGAACCGACCGCATCAGGCTCGAGGGTTATGATGTATCCGGTTCACTGGTGAACGCGTCATTGACAATAAGCGCCGCAACGACATGGACAAGTCTCGCGGCCTTCATCAGGACGCAGCTGTTCTCGGCGGCCGCTTATTCAGGCACAGTAGCTATGGGCGCCTCGGACGGCAGGCTTCATATGTCGGTCGCCGGCAGCGCCTCTGTCAAGATCACCAATCTCGTATTCTCCGATGTCGATCTATCGGGATCCAAGCTAACGATGAGTGTCTCTCCGTTCAGCCTTGCTACAGGTTCGGTTGCATTCGGGGATAAGATGTACGACACCGTATCCGCTGCCATAACTGCTAATTCGAGCCGGATTGTCTCAATTGTGGGTGGCGGCGATGTTCATGTGCTTGGCAATGCAACTACCGGCCAGTTGAGTCTCCGGTTCAATGGGGACGTGGCTACCGGGTCCGATGAGATTATCATCACTCAGAACGGCGCAAATGAACTTCAACAGTACGGAATCCTGGCGCAGGTATCGACACCGGCAGGCTTCTATACGTTCCGTATTTCAGCACTGTCGGACAGCACGTATCAAATTACCAACCTTGATACAGGCAGCGTTGGTACCGGCGATATTTCCGCAGCCGGGACAGCATCGAACCTCAGCCTCGATTCCTTCCAGGGATTGAGGTTGTCATTCGACGCGATCCTGGTTACGGGGGAGACCGGAATCATCCATGTCAGCACAAATAATGTACTGCCGGCCCAAAACACAACGCAGTTGCAGTCCATCTCCGCATTCCAGGAGAATGGCGTATTCAATGGCCGCGACTATGTTGAAATCGGGCTTGCAGCAGTGCCTCTTGGAAGGACCACGACAATACTCGTCAACAAGACGGATACACTCGAGGATTTCGTCGGCAAGCTCAGCCTTGCGATCGCGAATCCTGCCTCGACTTTGGACCTGAACCTTGAGGAGACATTAGTCGGCGGTTCCTATCCCGACCTCGTGCACTACAATCTTACCGGTCCCGCCCAGGGAACGATTTCCATCACCACACCTATTCCCGGAGTGGAGCTTATTTTCACCGGTGATGAGAGAGCGATCAACGCCATGAGTCTGTTCCAGGTAAGGGAAACCACTGAGGCGACATACCTGATCAGTGTGGTCAACATAGAGACCGGCTTGCTCGTCGCTACCGGCGAGAGCAATACCGGGGTTCTCCGTGGAGTTCTTCCCGGTGTTGATCTTCAGTATGACAGCACACAGGGATTCAAACTCGATCCCGATGGCACAGGGAACCAGGTTCAGGCTCCTTATAACCTGGATCCATACGCCAGCCCGGTCGTCAGCCTGACGTCCAACTACACAGGTTCAAACTTCGTCCATATCGTGCCTAACGATCTTGTTTTCCAGATCGGGTCCAACCAGGGCCAGAAGCTGGAATTGGCGATTGCCCAGATGGATTCCAAGGCTATTGGACTTGAAGGTCTGCTGCTTCTTAACCAGGAATCGGCGGAACGTGCCATTACCCAGGTGGACGGCGCGATAGACAAGGTGGCGAGTTTCCGAAGCAAGCTGGGCGCTGTACAGAACCGGCTTGAATCGACGATCCGCAACCTTAACATCGCACATCAGAACCTGTCGGCTGCAGAATCCGGAATCCGTGATCTGAATGTCGCTGAGGAAGTTATCGACTTCACCAGGAACCAGATCCTGCTGCAAAGTGGTACTGCTGTTTTGGCTCAGGCTAACCTATTGCCTCAGACGGTCCTACAGATATTGAGATAACCTTCTCGTAACCATAAGAAGGAGGATATCTCATGGTACAAATCAACTTTGATGCGACAGTTCTGAACCGGATTCCAAGGATGAAACCGGCAACCGGCCAAATGCCGGCGAAGGTCAAATCCGATGCGGGTTCTGATGCTATTGAATTACCGGTAGTTCAGCAATCCGCTAAAGTCCGTAATTCAGAAGAAGCTCAAAGGTCTCGGGAATCCTCTAGCAGTAAAAGTCAGGTTCACGCTTCCAAGGCACCTGAGCAAACAAGGCGAATGTCCACCGAGGAATTGGCCGAAATGCTCAGAAAGGTCAACCTGACTTTCGACACGTTTGAGATCCAGGCGAAATTCACCATCGATAGCAGTAACGGTGATATTTCCGTCGAGGTTATCAATCTGCGGACCGGTGAGGTTATCCGGAAGATTCCACCTTATGATATACCGAAAATGGCAGATTCGTTGCTTAACGATAAAGCTTTATTTACGGATATCGAAGCGTAAAGGCGCTTATTTCACGGGTCTTGTTAGTTTGAAGGCTTGGTGATTTAAGGTGGACACCGAGCTTCTTCTGTGGGTTAGTATCGAATTAGTAATTAAAGGGGTTCGATTCGAGCGGATTTCCGTAAGAATCGGACCCCGGTTTTTTTAATACTCCTCACCCCCTCTCCACGATGTGGAGAGGGGGTAAGGGGGTGAGGTATTGTTATACAAATAAAGATCAATAATTTGTCCGATTTTTTCATAAGTTTTTAAAAAGAGAGTCGATAAATATTAGATAAGGATTACCCTATTCGGCTGGACCACGGAGGGTGAACGCATACATGGGTACCGGTATTTCATTTACGGGGATTTTTTCGGGACTTGATACAAGCGCGCTTATCGATGCGCTTGTTGCAGCGCAAAGAACCCCCATCACGCAACTCGAAACTCTCGCTGAACAGAGCGGTTTTGAAAGAAAAGCATATCAGCTTGCAGGCACCAGTATTCTCGGATTGAAAGCCTCGCTGCTTAATCTTCGCCTTGAATCCACTTACCGCACAAAACAAGCAACCTCATCCAATTCAAATCTGCTTGGCGTAACCGCAGGGTTTGGAGCGACGCCCGGATCGCACCTGGTGACTGTTCAATCGGTCGCAAGGGGCGCCAAAGCAATCAGCGGGTTAAATAACCGGCAACTCGAACGCGCGTCCGTAAAAATGGCGAATGGAAATACCGCCGGAATTACTACAATAGCCATGACCGCCAACGACCTCGGGGGGACAAGGGCGCTTTCAGATACGTTGATTCAGGATACTCAACAGGCGGGCGTGGGTTCGGCGGAAATCACTGCCGGAGATAGAATTAAAATCGATGTGACGCTCAAGGACAGTTCCACAAATACCGCATATTTCACATTTGCCGACAATGCAACGGATACCCTCGAGCGTTTGAGGCAGACTATCCAGGCCGCGTTCAAAGGCCAGGCACAGGTCACGATCGATCAGAACGGCGCATTTCTAATTACCGAAACCAGCACCTCCGGCACTAATACAATTTCACTTGATGGCCTGACATTCGACGATGCGGATTACTCCGGCAGCACGATTGCATTTTCGACCGGAAATACCACAGCAGGAAATACCGCCACATACCGGACAATTGTCGGAACCAGGACATTTACTTTAGCCTCAAGCGCGACAATCGCTACCGGAACAGACCTGCTAATTAACCTCGATCAGTTCTCGGGCACTTTGTCGGGCGACGAAACTATCGAGATCAGCGGGACTCAATCGGATGGCACCACTGTATCGAGTTCTTTCGCGATAACCGGTACAACAACTCTGAACGACCTTCTTACGGAGCTGAATACGGTATTTAACGACGCGACGAATCCGCCATGGGAGACACTTGTC
>JAPKYR010000054.1 GCA_026394215.1 bacterium | reverse complement strand
GATCCAGAGTCTCGCGCGCCGTCGTAAAAATATCCCTGTACTTATAGGCGAAGCGGGCGTCGGAAAAACCGCAATTGTCGAAGGCCTTGCACAGCGGATTGTCAACAATGAAATTCCTGAAACACTCGCGAATAAAAAAGTCCTTTCGCTCGATATGGGATCGCTGATCGCGGGCGCGAAATTCCGAGGCGAGTTTGAAGATCGACTGAAGGCCGTACTCGATGAAATCCGCTCATCCGAAGGCGAGATAATTCTTTTCATCGACGAAGTACATACGGTCGTCGGAGCCGGAAAAGCTGAGGGTTCGCTGGATGCCGGCAACATGCTTAAACCCGCCCTCGCCCGTGGAGAGCTTCAATGTGTCGGCGCGACAACGATCGACGAATACCGAAAATATATCGAAAAAGACGCGGCATTGGAGCGACGGTTCCAGCCGATTATGGTTGAAGAGCCGTCAGTCGAAGACACAATCGAAATCCTCAAGGGCTTGAAAGACCGCTACGAAGCGCACCATATGGTGGAAATCACCGATGACGCGATCGTCCAGGCAGCGCATCTTTCGGATCGATACATCTCCGACCGATTTCTTCCGGACAAGGCGGTCGATCTTATCGATGAAGCATGCGCGAGGGTGCATTACGACGCGATCTATATCCCTCCCGAAATGAAAAAGCTCGAGGACCAGGTCCGCGAACTTCATAAAGAGGAAGAAGCGGTAGGAAAGATGCAGGACTGGGAGAAAGCCGCGTCTATTAAACAAGAGCGCGCGAAGGTCGAGTTTGATCTTAAAGAGGCCATGAACAAATGGCGATCGGGACGCGGCGCGCAGGGCACTGTGGTCGACGGGAATGATATCGCCAGGGTTGTGAGCCAATGGACCGGAATTCCTGTCACAAAAATGGAACTTTCCGAGAGTGAGAAACTCTTATCTATGGAGGACAACCTTCACGCGAGGGTGATAGCGCAGGATGAGGCGATAAATACGATCTCGGAGGCCGTAATACGTGCGAGAGCTGGACTTTCTGATCCAAATCGTCCGATCGGGAGCTTTTTGTTCCTTGGACCGACCGGCGTGGGCAAGACGGAACTTGCCAAGACACTTGCGGAGTTCCTTTTCGACAGCGAGGAGACGCTTATCCGGCTTGATATGTCGGAATACATGGAGCGTCACGCGGTTGCGAAGCTTATCGGAGCTCCTCCCGGCTATGTTGGTTATGATGAGGGTGGTCAGTTAACCGAGGCTGTCCGTCGCCACCCGTACGCGGTCATCCTGCTCGACGAAATCGAGAAGGCGCATCCCGAAGTTTTCAATATGCTTCTCCAGATTCTCGACGATGGTCGTCTGACCGACAGCCACGGTCGGACCGCCAATTTCAAAAACACAATCCTGATAATGACGTCCAATATCGGGTCGCATCTTATCGAGCCGATGCCGCCCGGAATTTCCGATGAGGAGCAGCATCGTGAATATCTCGAAATGAAATCGAAGGTGATGGGCGAACTTCGAGCGTCATTCCGTCCAGAATTTCTGAACCGTATCGATGACATCGTTGTATTCCATGCGCTCGACCGGCGTCACATGGGCGCGATCACAAGGCTCATGGTCGAACGTGTGAAGAACCGTCTCGAACAGCACGATATACATCTCGAAATCGCAGACGATGCGATCGAGTTCCTTGCTCGAATCGGATACGACCCGACATACGGCGCGCGCCCATTGAAACGCGCCATTCAAACTTACCTCGAAAATCCCCTCTCAAAACGCATTATCGGCGGGAAGGTCCCTGAGGGTTCATCTATAACGGTCCACGCGTCGAAATCCGCAAAAAGTCCGGATTTGGACAAGCCATTTACACCGGAAACGGCGCTTGAATTCGAAATCGAAAGTGGTTTGGGAAGCGTTACTGCGCAGAATTCAAAATAACGATGGGGGCAGTCGGCTGTCCGATATATCTGTCGGAATTAGCGATACTATGGTAAAATATAAATCCCTAATGGGAAATTGCTTTTTTTAATTAGAATTAAGGAGAAAATTGTCATGGCTCTGGAAAAGGAACTCGAGACATACAGGAACAAGTTGCCAGAGCTGAAAGCTGAAGAAGGCAAATTTGTTCTTATTAAAGGCGACGAGGTAGCTGGCATATATGTCGCTTATGAAGATGCGTTGAAGGAGGGGTACAGGCGTTTTGGATTGGATTCTTTTCTTGTGAAGCAGATCCAGTTAAACGAGCAGGCTCAGTTAATTACACGCCTGTTAAACGTGGTATGCCACACATAACTCTACCCGCTTCTCCCCGTGGTCTACTTATCGATATTTTTGTCGGCGTAAGCCGTA
>JAPKYR010000314.1 GCA_026394215.1 bacterium | reverse complement strand
TGTACCGGTATGAGGCATATCTTATGTGCATGGGAATTGTGGTCAGCGTGATATGTCTGAAAGCGTTTTTCAGCGAGATAAGGTTATCGATGGACGGGAAGGTACCGGTCTCGGTAATGATAGCGGTCATGATTTTTATACTGCTTGTGATTTTCCCGTTGGTAATAAGAGGGTACACCGAGTTGAGGAGCGTCCCGCGCGCATCGAAAAATAATTATGAGCAGCAGTATCAGATGGGATTATTTCTGAAAGAATATTACGAAGGGGCTAAGGTGGCGGCGAACGATATCGGTGCGATAGATTATCTCGCGGACATCAAAGTAATAGATATCTGGGGGCTTGCGAATATCGATGTCGCGAGGGCGAGGCTTGACGGGTCGTACGGGACCGAATTTGTGGGGAATCTCACGCGCGATGAGGGGGCCGCGATCGCGATTGTGTATCCTCATAAAATAAATGGGGAAAGCGAGCTGCCGTCGGATTGGATGTACGCGGGCGAGTGGACGATGCCAGAAAATACTATCAGCGCAAGCGACACGGTACAGTTTTACGCGATCGATCCGAATGAATGGGAAAGGTTGATAAATAATCTGAGGGAATTTTCGGGAAGGTTGCCTGAAGATGTCGGGCAGTCTGGGGCATATTTATATTGACGAACCCTCAATCACGACATGATGATCCGGCTTTGCCTTGTCAATGTTATCTGCCTTCATGTGCCCGGCCCGGTTAAAACCCCGAAGAGTCATATTTTTACATTGAATCCGGTGATTTTGCCGATTTCAGGCTTTACTGTTGATGTATTAACTGTTACATTAGACGGGAAACGGAAGAGATGAAAGGGGGAAAAAGGGGTATTTTGTTAAGGACCCGAACGTCTGTTTTTAATGACGGGGATCGGGTGAACTCCGGTCGTGAAGCCAAGGCATACATACGGGTAACGGGAAGCGGATGGGCTTTGCGAAGGCGTTCGCATTCACAAAGTCAAATATTTGTATTGTTTGAAATAAATCCCGTTTATGTGTATGATAATCATCCCTCGTTAAGGATGGGAATTTTTAAAGGAGTGGAGACATCCGGTTTGCCCGGAGTTCTAATTCATGCGGCTGAATATTCGCTGACGGAATCCGGATTCAAGGCTGAATCAATTGATTTTAATCCACTGAAGGATCAATTATGGGATATGAATTTATAGAAGGAAACGAAGCCATCGCGCGAGGCGCCATGCGCGCCGGCTGCGACTTCTTCGCAAGCTACCCGATCACCCCGGCTTCCTCGATCCTTCATTATATGAACGATTTCGTCCCGGAAGCAGGCGGGCTGGTCATTCAGGCCGAGGATGAAATTGCGTCGCTCGGTTTCTGTATCGCGGCGGCGATGGCCGGAAGGAAAGTCCTTACATCGACAAGCGGTCCCGGCATGAGCCTCTACAGCGAAAATATCGGCCTGGCAATAATGGGCGAAACCCCGCTTGTTATTGTTAACATCCAGCGCCAGGGTCCCGCTACAGGCTCCGCTACAAAAGGCGCCGAGGGCGATATTCAGTTTACACGCTGGGTGACGTCCGGCGGACTCCCCATCATCGCGCTGAGTCCGGCGACAGTCGAGGAAGCGTACGAGCTGACTTTCATCGCTTTCAATTTCGCAGAAAAGTACCGCACCCCGTTATTCTTACTGACAAGTAAAGATCTTGGGGTTACAAAAGATTCGGCTAACCTCGATTTGGTCAAGCTTCCCCCACGGTTTGATAGAAAGAAATTGCCGCCGGGGCAGAAGGAATATCTTCCCCACTATTTCGAAAAGCCGGAGGATGTTCCTTTAATCTCGGATTTCGGCGGCGATTATATAGCGAGATACACCACGTCGATGCATGACAAAGCCGGTTATCTAACCGCGAATCCCGCAGTCATCCAGGAAATGATCGATCACTTAACGGCGAAAATAGAATCCGCAATCGACGACATCACGCTCGTTAAGGAAGACTTCCAGGAAGGAGCGGACACTCTTGTTGTCAGCTACGGGGTAATTTCCCGTTCAGCCGCTGTGGCAATCGAAGAAGCCAGGGCAAAGGGCAGGAAGATTTCATCGCTTGTGCTCCAGACACTCTGGCCGGTGCCGGAAAAAGCGATCAGGGATGCAATGAAAGGCATTAAAAAAGTTGTAGTTCCGGAAATGAACATGGGGCAGTATCTTATCGAAATTGAAAAGCTGGCTCCTCCCGATGCAAAAGTTATCGGGGTCTGCAAAATGAACACGACGCTGGTCACCCCCGGCGAGATCATCGAGAAGGGAGGGCTGCTGTAATAATGACATACACTACTTACATGACGGATAAAATCGGCCCTCTGCCGTTCTGCCCTGGATGCGGCCACACGATCCTTGTAAAAGCCCTGGATCAGGCGCTGGTAATGCTGCAGTTCGACCCGAAGAAAATTGTGATCGTCACTGATATCGGATGTATCGGGCTATCCGACAGATATTTTACGCCGCATGGATTTCACGGGCTTCATGGCCGGTCGATCACCTACGCGTGCGGTCTCAAACTTGCGCGCCCTGAGCTTACGGTCATCACATTGATGGGCGATGGTGCGACGGGGATCGGCGGTACGCATTTCCTTAATGTCGCACGGCGCAATATCGGCATCACGCTTCTTGTCGGAAACAATTTCAATTACGGCATGACCGGCGGCCAGCATTCGGTGACAACCCCGACCGACGGAATCACATCGACCACCCCGTGGGGAAATCCCGAGGGGCCGATGGATCTATGCGGGACGTCGGTCGCCGCCGGAGCGGCATGGGTATATCGCGCTACCATGTTTGACAAGGATCTTCCGGAAGTAATCGCAGAAGCAATCAGGCAGCCGGGATTTGCCTTCGTCGATGTCTGGGAAATGTGCACGGCTTATTACGCGCCGCTTAACAAGCTGAAAAAGCAGGAGATATTCGATCTCCTTAGCGGGTATGGATTCACAATAGGGCTTCAGGTGGACAAACCCCGCCCTGAATATTCGGTGAAATACCGGCAGGCTTATGAAGCGGGAAAAGGCGTTCTTAAAAGCAAGCCACCGATTGAACCGAAATTCGGAAATTCTGTCCAAAAACAGACTGGGATAATAATTGCCGGAAGCGCTGGACAAAAAATCAAATCCGCTGCTACACTCTTTGCCGAAGGATCGATTTTCGCCGGGCTGAAAGCCACTCAGAAGGACGATTACCCGATAACCGTACAGACGGGGCATTCCGTCGCGGAGATAATTGTAAGTCCGAACCGGATCGATTATACCGGGATAGACAACCCGGATTATTTTATTTTGATCTCAGAAGACGGGCTTGCGCGAATGCGCCAGACGATAGTAAAGCTTCCCGAAACCTGCGTACTGTACGCGTCCGAAGAAATTGAGCTTCCGGAAACTAAAGCGCAGGTGCGCAGGCTTCCGTTCAGGGAGCTTGAGAAGAAAGTCGGGAAACTCTCGTTGTCGACCGCGTCGCTCGCGGCGATGCTTAAGGACAGCGGGATGTTCCCGGTCGAAGCATTCAAGGAAGCGATTTTATCTTTCCAAAGTGAAAAAATTGCTGATATAAATATTAAGGCCATAGAGGCTGGGGCGGAATTAACCAGCAAATCCAGCTCGGCTGGCTGAAAAAGCGAGGATATCAAATGACCAAAAGAACAATAGTAACAATGCCTGGAGACGGAATCGGGATTCACGTACTTGAACAGGCTCTCAGAGTGCTTGACGTTGTCGGTTTTGACGCGAATTATGTCCATGCGGACATCGGTTGGGAGCTCTGGAAGAAGGAGGGTAACGCTCTACCGCAAAGGACATTGGACCTTCTCGCAGAGCACCACATCGGGCTTTTCGGCGCGATCACTTCAAAACCAAAAGACAAAGCCACTGCCGAGCTTGATCCAAGTCTGAAGGATAAGGGATTTGTATATTTCAGCCCCATTGTCGGATTAAGACAGCATTTTAATCTTCAATTGTGCATCCGGCCATGCAGGACATTCGCCGGAAATCCCCTGAATTTTATCCGACGCACCGCGGACGGTGGTTTTGAGGAACCGTTCGTCGATGTCGTAATTTTTCGACAGAATACGGAATGCCTCTATTCGGGAGTCGAATGGACTAATCCTCCGGATGTAGTTCGCAAGGCTCTTGAAACCCATAAAAAGATGGCCGCATTTAAGAACGTCCTGTCCGAGCAGCTTGCCATTTCCTGCCGAATCTTCACATGGCCAGCCTGCATTTACATCGCGGAGAAAGCGTTCGAATACGCTGATAAATACGGTTACAAATCGGTAACGGTTTGCGAGAAGCCAAATGTTATCAGGGAAACATCAGGGATGATGGAAGCCGCGGCGAAGGAAGCGAACAAGAAATATCCGCATATCGAGCGATGGTCGACCAATATCGACGCACAGATGATGTGGCTGACGAAAAATCCGGAAGATTACGGCGTGATTCTCAGCGGAAATATGTTTGGCGATATCGTGTCGGACGGTTTCGCGGGACTTACCGGCGGACTTGGTTTCGCCTTGAGCGGAAATATCGGCGAAGACGTCGCGGTATTCGAACCGACGCACGGCTCGGCTCCGAAGTATGCCGGTTTCAATCCCTCAATTGTCAATCCGATCGCCATGATCTTAAGCGCTGCAATGATGCTCGACCACATCGGCGAGATAGAAAAGGGCAATCTGATACGCGATGCGGTCGCGGATGTCATCAAGGAAGGCAAAGTCCGGACTTATGACATGTTGAAAATGTCGGGTAAGCCGGATGTAATCAGTAAGGGTGCCGCAAGCTGCGAGCAGATGGCTACCGCAGTAATAGACAAAATTAAAGTCAAAGTTTAATCGGGAGCTGCGATTATGATTACTAAAACTGAAATTGCAGAGCTGTTTAAAAAGCAACTTGCGCAGATCGACGATCCGGGTCTAAGGGATCAAGTTGTCGAAGTCTGGCTGGTTGGATGCGAGCGCGGCGGATGGGAGAGTCTGGAAGAATTGAAAAAGATTCCGTTTACCCTTCTTACCGACACAAAAGGTGTCACTTTTATCGAACACACAATCGCGGTGGCTGAAGGAGCCGTCGGGCTTGCCAAAGCGCAGATCGACGCGTATAAAAATGTGCCATATAAAATCGACATGGATCGCCTTATCGCTGCCGGAATCCTGCACGATGTCGGCAAGCTGATGGAGATCGAACCCGACGGAGCCGGTGGATACCGTAAAAGCCATAGCGGCAGATGCGCTCGACACCCAATCTCCGGGGCT
>JAPKYR010000139.1 GCA_026394215.1 bacterium | reverse complement strand
AGGTAATCACCCGCCGGTCGAAGTTCGAGCTGAAGGAAGCGCAGGCGCGACAGCATAAAGTTGAGGGCCTTCTGAAAGCCCTGGATATAATCGATCAGATTATTGAATGTATCCGAAGCAGCGAGAATGTAACCGAGGCGCGTACCCGATTGATTGGTGAATTCGAGTTTTCGCAGATACAGGCGCAGGAAATACTCGACATGCGTCTGCAGCGTTTGACAAATCTGGAATTGACGAAGCTCCAGAAGGAAATGGAGGAACTGAAAAAAATTATCAATCGCCTTGAAGAGATTCTCGCCAGCAAGGAAGAGGTTCTGAGAATAATCAAGAGTGAACTGCTCGATCTGAAGAAGAATTACGCCGATGAACGCCGGACGCTCATACATCCCAGCGAGATAGAAATCGGACAGGAAGAGTTGATTCCAAGGAGCAAGATAATTATCTCGATGACGGAGACGGGATATATCAAGCGGATGCCTGTCAGGCAGTACAAGACACAGCATCGCGGCGGACGCGGTATCCGTGGAATGAGCACTAAAGAAACCGATCAGGTCGATACGATCAGGATTACAACGACACATCATACGATCCTGTTTTTTACAAATACAGGCCGTGTTTTCGGACTGAAAGCGTACAGGGTTCCAAAATACGACCGGAATGCAAGAGGATTGCCGGTTAATAATCTGATCAGCCTTCAGCCCGATGAAAAGGTGGTTGCCGTGCTGCCGCTGGAATCATTCGACCAGGGCTATATCTTCATGGCTACCAGTAAGGGTACGGTCAAGAAGACATCGCTTGAGGAATTCGCGTTTATTCCATCGTCGGGGAAGATCGCCCTCGGGCTTGATGAGGGCGACGCGCTTGAGTGGATCAAGGTCACGAGCGGCGAAGACGATGTTATGCTCGCGACGAAGCAGGGCAAATCGATTCGATTCAAGGAAACAGATGTGCGCCCGATGGGTCGGACGGCTCATGGCGTGAGGGGAATCAAACTTGGGAAGGACGATCATGTTGTGGATATGGTGACAGTCCAAAAAGGGAATGACCTGCTTCTCATAACCGAAGGCGGATACGGAAAGCGGACCGATTTCGACGAGTTTACATGCCAGAATCGCGGCGGTTCAGGTTTAATCATCGCGAGAGTAACCAAAAAAACCGGGACAGTACTTAATATTTTATGCGCTGCGCCGGAGGACGAGCTTATGCTCATGAGCCAGCAGGGGATTTTAATTCGCAGCAGGGTCGATTCGATCAGCAGGATCGGACGCGCGACGCAGGGGGTCCGTGTCATGAACCTCGATGAGGGCGACCGGGTGGCATCGTGCGCGCTTGTCGTGAAAAGCGAGGAACTGGTTGAAGAAGAAGGCGAGGAAGATATCACGGGCGATGTTTAGAAAATCGCTTAGAGTCATATGGTTATTGATAAATTTACGAGTAAACTGAAATGGCTAAGAATATAAAAAATCAATCTGAAGATCCGGATCTTTTTCCGATGAGCGAGAAGGATTCTGAAGAAGCCAGGGACAGCCGGAAAAAAGCGACCGCTGGGTCGGTCGTAAACGGCCACTACGATGCGGGCGACATCAAGGTACTGAAAGGATTGGAAGCCGTGAGACTTCGCCCGGCCATGTATATCGGTTCGACCGGCGATAAAGGCCTTCATCACCTCATCTGGGAAGTTGTCGATAATTCAATCGATGAGGCTATGGCGGGAGCCGCTACAAAAGTGCGGGTTGTGCTCAATGAGGACGGCAGCGTGACGGTAATCGACGACGGCCGAGGCATCCCGGTGGATATGCATCCGATTGAGAAACGTCCCGCGCTTGAAATTGTAATGACCATCCTGCATGCGGGAGGAAAATTCGAGGGCGCGGGATACAAGGTATCCGGCGGGCTTCACGGCGTCGGGGTCAGCGTAGTGAACGCGCTGTCACAATGGTGCGAAGTCGAGGTCAGCCGCGATGGTTTTGTGTGGCACCAGAGATATGAACGCGGTGTGGTTGTCACCGACGTGAAGAAGCTGAGACCGACAACTAAAACAGGCAATAAAACGACCTTCTACCCGGACTATGAGGAAATTTTCGAGGATGTTCCTTTTGACTACGACACGGTTTCCAGAAGGCTCAGGGAGCTTGCCTACCTTAACGCGGGACTGCGAATCCAACTCGTCGATATGCGCGGAGGCGCAACCCGTGAGGAGGAATTCTGTTACACGGGCGGTATTTCCGCGTATGTCAAACATCTGAATTCAAAGCATGCCGTCCTATTCACTACCCCTTTCCATTTTGTAAAAGAAGTCCAGGACGAAATGGGCAGGCCGGTAATTGTCGAAGCCAGTCTGCAGTTCAATGACAGTTACTACGAGACGGTTCTGGCGTTTGCTAATAATATAAACACCCGCGAAGGCGGCACGCATGTCAGCGGTTTCAGGACCGCGATCACGTCCGCGATCAACCAGGTCGCGAGGGAACTGAAAATCCTGAAGGAAAAAGACAAAAACCTCACCGGCGATGACTGCAAGGAAGGCCTGACCGCGATTATCTCGGTGAAACTGACCGATCCGCAGTTCGAGGGCCAGACAAAGGAACAACTTGGCAATACTGAAATCAAGGGAATAGTCCAGTCGGTTGTCTATGATTCGATGAAAGACTGGATGACGGAAAATCCATCGGTGACCAAGAGGATAGTCCAGAAGGGTATCGCGGCGCAGCGTGTACGTGAAGAAACGAGAAAGACAAAGGAAAGGATGCGCCGTAAGAATTTCCTCACGAGCACATTCCTTCCCGGTAAATTAGTGGACTGTTCCGATAGGGACACGGAATTGACGGAAATATTCCTTGTCGAGGGCGATAGCGCGTTGGGCAGCGCCAAGGGTGGACGCGACAGGCGTTACCAGGCGATCCTTCCGCTTAAGGGCAAGATTATCAATGTCGAAAAAGCGCGACTCGACAAAGTGCTTGCAAATGAAGAAATAACTAATATCATCACTGCTGTCGGATGCGGTGTCGGGGAGGATTTCGATATCGCCAAGCTTCGGTACGGGAAAGTCATTCTCCTGACCGATGCGGATGTGGACGGCAGCCATATCATGACGCTGGCATTGACATTTTTCTTCCGCCAGATGCCTGAACTGATTAAGAGGGGGCATATTTATATCGCGCAGGCGCCGTTGTACCGTGTTCGATGGGGCGACAAGGATTTCTACGCGCTGAACGATCGCGAGCTTGCAAAGACCATCGAAAAGAGTCTCAAGGGCAAGCGTTAGGGTGGAGATCGAGGATGCCGAAACTGCGGAGACCACATTTGTCGATTTGATGGGCGATGATGTCGAGCCAAGGCGCGTGTTTATCAATACTTACGCCCCTCAGGTCGAGTATATCGAGATTTAATCCGGACTACCCTGACAGGATTTCCGGCATTAATTTTAAAATTGAAATATTTCCGGGACATCTGCTGAATCTTCTTCCCATTTTGAATAAATCGAGGTAAACTTAATTATTGTTAATCTGCCGCGCAGCTGGACGGTTTGTCTTGCTGCATATTTTTGGATATTAAACTATAGCAATGAATCTGCCGTATGACGATACGGAACGCAAACAATGCGTCGCATTTGTGGATCAGATTTTTACTGATGCCGCGGGCACGCGCGCGACCGAAATCCTTTTCAGGGTCGAAGACAACAGGGTGCAGTCGTTCTTTATGATAGATGGGAAGTTCGACCGAAGCCTGACGATCCCGATCGCCTACTGGGATCTCATCAAGCACATACTTCAGAAAGATTATTTCAGCACCGGACAGCACCAGCTTCCATACCAGGGAAATATATGCGTGTTTGACTGGACGGAGGATGACGCCGGAACCATCCGTCTGCCGATCACATGGAAAGCCATTCCCGGAAGACGCACCGACCGTCTTGAGGATATTTTCCGATCTTTCGAGGACCCATCGTGGGACGCGGTCAAGTCGATTTTTCTTTCGATTCTGAACCTCGCTCTGGCGCAGGATTTCGATGAGTTGCGAATGGCTCTGGATGGGCAGATTGTCGAAATTACCTACCTTCGCGGCGGTAAGCTTATGACGAGCATGACGATATCGTCGGATTCGTACGATGCGCTTACCCGCTTGATCGGCGAAAATTATTTCGCGTTCGGCTTCATGACTCGGGAGTTCAGGAGCAAGGAATATCTTATCAGGCTGAAGGAGCAGGATAAGGAAACGGTAACGCCGAGGATCCAGCTCGAGATCGAGATTCTGAATTAGAAAAAATAAATTAGGTGATTAATAAACGATCCCCGGGTGGAAGCGCCCCGATTTTTACTTCTTCCGCATTTCATCGATTAAATAATGCTGGATAGCCACAATACTCATGCTTTCGTTTATTTCGCCGGAATCGATCATTTTTAAAGCCTGCTCCAAGCTGAAAAAACCGATCTCGCTGACTTCCGCCTTCTGAAAATCATCGGTATTCTTTTTCACGCCTTCGGCATAATAAACATAATACTTCTGGTCACATGTGGCTTTGTGCGGATAAAATTTCAGGAGGAGGGTGATCATATCGCATGAGTAGCCCGTTTCCTCAAGTAGTTCCCGCCGGACAGCGTCGACATGATGCTCATCGTGCTCGACGACTCCTCCGGGGATTTCCCAGTCGAAAGATTCCTGAAGGTATCGGTAAGCCCGTTCAAGGAGAATTTCCTTTTTTTCATTAATGGCAACAATGCCTGCCACGGAATGGGCGTAATGTATCAGCTCGAAATTATCGATTGTCTTCCCGTCGGGAAGCTCGATCTTATCGATTGTCACATCCAGCCAGTCCGAATGATAGATTGTTTTGCGGTCGAGTTGTTTCCAGAATTTAATCGCCATAATTCATTATCCTTTTAGAATTTATTGAGTGTTAATGCCCCGGACCTCGCGGGTAATCGGTTTGATTCTTTTTTCTTTCAAGCTCATCGGCCATTTGAGCTAGCGCCACCCGTGACTCATCGGGCCTGAAACCGTTATCATCGAGCCAGGCCACGGATGCCCTCAGTCCGTTTACGTATCTATCGAATACTTCGTACTCAAAATCATCGACAACAAGCCCGCTTAATGTGCCTGGATCGAGATTTCTAAGCTGATATGACCTCCAGATATCCGGGTCGCCGGTGGTAAATGAAGGTTCTCCGATTTCGTGGGTGATGAGCGTAAACGCGATCCCATCGAGCCTGAGCCCTGCGCTCGACCCGAGCCTTTCGACCGCCGCGGCGGAATCGCCGAAAGTGAAAACGCACTCGCGCTCGTTGAGTTGCGTGCTTAAGTAATACGCAAGAGATTCCGTCGGGTCGAGGACTTCATTCCCGACCTGTATTCCGAACGGGTAGACCAGAAGCTCGACATCGGGCCTGATTTTACGTACTTCCTGAAGATATTCGTACATGAACGATTCATCGCCGCTTACGACCAGCACACCGTTGAACGGAGTCTGATTGAGGACGTTCCTTGCCTGATCCTGCGCGAAAGTGTGGTGGGTCATGTCGGAATACAGGGAATTCGTCCGCGATGCGAAAAACGGGATCACGCAAAGCAGGAGCATGATCGCCGTCGGGATATATTCAGTCGGGATGATATTCTGCCCTTCGGTTCCGCCGACGTCCTTTCGCGAGGTTAATGAATTTCCCAGGGGCGCCATCAGCCATGCGAACCCAAGGCACATGAAAATATTGACGGGCAGGAGGAACTCATCGACCGATCTCAAATAATTAAACGGCATGCCGAGCGGGCTTCCGCGGGAAAAGAAGCAGACGGCGATAATCAACATGCATGCGGTTGCGGCGGCCCAGAATCCCCACGCGCGTTTCCCGGGCGGCGCGAAAAACCATCCGATTATACACATCAGCGGAATGATCCACTTAAAAAACCTGCTCAGGAAATATTTCATATGGTCGAGTACGGGAGCTGTGACAGCGGGAATGGCCATATCCCTCCCGCCAAACTGTTTTGATAAATACCTCATAGATCTGCTTATTGTATCGGCGGGCCCGACCGACTGCACATCCGGATTCTGCCAATCGGCGCGTTCCCGGAATTCCTGCCGAGTGACCGTGCTGATAAAATCCCTCATTGTAAATCCCTTTTCGCTGTATAACGGCGAATAGGATCCGAGTATGGGAACGAAAAAATAAAAAGCGAGAGGAAGTATGAAACCCGCGACAATTCCCGCTACCGGCACGGGTTTCTTGAAGAATCCTTTATGTTTCGGCCAGAGGAAGAACATCATCGGGATGAGAACCAATATAGTGTGATGGTGCGCAAGGCCAAGTCCGAACGCGAATGCCGCGATTACCAGCCCGATGGATTTTTTCCCTTCGCGCGCAATCGCAAGCCCGAGCAGAACAAGAACGATAAGCAGAAGGTGCAGCCCGTAGACTTCTGTGACCACCGCGAATTTCCATAGCGTTCGAGAAAAGGCGAGGAGAATTGTCGCGGCGAGGCTTGCCGATGCCGATCCTGTCAGGACCCTCGCAAGCCGGTAAAAAAGGGCGCACATGATCGACATGGCGACCACGGAGAAGAGGTTGCATTTGACCGCGAAAAAATCGGGGCCGAAATTAAGCGGAAGAAGGGTCCAGAGTTTCAATAGCAGCATGTAGAGCGGATACCCCGGCGCGTGCGGAAGGCTGAACCGGTATGCGGCTACGGTAAACTCGCCCGCATCGCCCACCATGACGCATGGAGCGATAGTGTTCACATAAATTATCAGCGGCAGGAGCCAGCTTACATGCGTACCGACTGCTTCGATAAACTGCGTGCCTCCATTATTTTCGTTTTTCTGCTTCATGTTTTTATTCTTTTTTCAATTTCCGATACTTCCCGGTCAATCGGCCGCGGGAGTATTTTTTCCATCCGCCTTTTCACGTTCCTTGAGAATCTGCCAGTTGTCGAAGACTTCCTGCGATGTCTCGGCGGCGAGGTCGCCTCCGAAAACATGCGGGTGCCGGTAAACCATTTTATTTATTATTCTTTCAAATATTTTTTCGATCCGTATATCCCCTTCTTTCCCGCCGACTTTCGCGGTGAAGGCTGTCATGAAAAATAAATCCCCCAGTTCCTCTTCGAGATTATCGTAATCGGACGCTTCTATCGCCTGGACAACTTCCTCAAGCTCTCCCTTCAGATATTTCGGGCAGTCCTCAAGCTTCCTGGACTGATCCCACGGGCATCCCCTCTCGCCGAGGAGAATATCGATAAGGTCGAGCATGCTTGAGAAATCCGGATTCGATTTCAGTTTCTCTCCAAGCGCGCGACGCGATTCGATGTCTTCAGTCTGGGGCATAACCCTTAACTTTACATGAGCGATGGACAAAAATAAAGCTCCTCACCCCCTTTCCCCCTCTCCATTTATGGAGAGGGGGTTGGGGGGTGAGGTATAATAAGGAAGCAAAGCCTGCATGGAGCGAATAATGAATCAGAAACCTGCGATTACAAGTGTCCCCATCAATGAAATTATCGCCAATCGATGGAGCGGACGGGCGTACGATACCGAACAACCGGTTGAAAAAGAACAGCTTATGGCGCTTCTCGAAGCCGCACGGTGGGCGCCGAGTTGTTTCGGGGATCAGCCGTATCGATATCTCGTCTGGTTCAGAGACGATGAAAATAGCAGATGGGAAGACGCGTTCAAATGCATTGCGCCGGTGAATCAGGAATGGGTTAAAAATGCCCCGGTACTCATCGCCGCGATCGCGTATTCGAAGTTCAAAAGGAATGGAAACCCCAACATGTGGGGGCAGTACGACACAGGTGCGGCAAGCGAGAATTTGTGTTTACAGGCGGTGTCGATGGGAATGATGGCTCACCAGATGGGGGGATTCAGCGCGGACGCTCTCATTGAAGCTTTCAGTATACCGGGGGATTTCACTCCGATGGCGATGATCGCGGTGGGTTGGCCCGCTCCAGCCGATACGCTGGAAGGGCTTTTGCACGATAGAGAAATCATGGAGCGTGTGAGAAGTCCCCTTAGTGATAATTTCTTCCTCAATGAATGGGGAAACGGGATTAAATGATGGCAGGTCCCGTAGAAAATAATGATCTCATTGATCTCAATAGTCCAGACGATCAACCTCAACCGGAATCGCACTATACCGATCCAGAGCAGCATGAGGAAACCAGTAATCCCGAGGTTGTTATCGGGTCGAATGTCATTATTGACCCTGATACGGTTCAGGTCAAAACGCTGGGATATAAATGGGAAGTAGATGTTAAAAACAAACGCGATATTTTACCTGGAAAGAAGTTTGTCAGCGGCGACTGGTTCAGGAGCCCAATCGCGCATGTAATCGCTTTTCTCATTTTTATTGTGAGCACATGGTATCTTGTATCGTGGCTGGGTCCATACTTTCCAGGTGAGATTACAAATTGGTTTGATTTTTTCAGTCCCAGAGGTGGATTCGGGATAATTTATATATGCTTTATGCCATTGATGGCATATGTCTGGTTTCTGACGAGTTAATCCGAGGATGGGGGGTAAGAAATCAAGATAAAAATGGGATAAAAAAAATCCCCTGTTGCAGGGGATCATTTTCTTTCTGGTGCGGATGGAGGGACTTGAACCCTCAAGGAGTTACCTCCACTAGGCCCTCAACCTAGCGCGTCTACCAAGTTCCGCCACATCCGCGTGAGTGACAGATTTCTAAAGGCAGTGTAATTTACCTCAAAAACCGCCGATGCGCAAGGGCAATGT
The DNA here is from genome assembly GCA_026394215.1 of bacterium. Lineage (GTDB taxonomy): Bacteria > JAJVIF01 > JAJVIF01 > JAPKYR01 > JAPKYR01 > JAPKYR01. Next base: position 4,388 of record JAPKYR010000139.1, on the reverse strand, counting down.
TTGATGCAATCCTACTGCTGCTCAAGATAATAAATCTCGCTGTGGTAACTACCTTCCATATTATCGCATATCGCTACAATATTCCCATCAGGGGTTGGGTTTAACCGCCACTGCGAAAACCTATCCGTCCCTGTATATTGAAGGTCGTCAGCGTCAATCGTCCATCTAACCGACCCATCCGGTTCGACAAGGGAAATACCGTAACTGTAAGCGACGAGGATCGAGTTGTCCCTGTAAACAACCATATCATCAGGTCCTCTAGTGAAGACATTATCCGACCATATCATAGATCCATCTTCATTCATTAGCCTAAAATGCCCATCGCCATCCTCAGTATCAAATCCAGATACAATAAATTTCCCATCTCGATTCAGACCTAATGCGTAGTTACTTGCACTGAATTTCCCCCAAAGAATTGAACCATCATTTGAATCTATACCTGTTACACCTTCGCTATTCCCGCAACAAAGTATACCGTTTTCATTGATAACAACGGGCTGAGAATATTGAAATGTTGGATACTCCTGATACCATGCTGAAGTCCCGTCCTGGCGAATCCTGGATATAAACGGAATACTTTCCTCTGAAGCATCCCTTTTAGATCCATAAAAGATAAAGTCCCCATCGTCCAAAGGTATGGGACCTCCGTAATCTAATATTATAGGAAATCCTGCAACATCGATACTTCCAAGGAACTCGCCACTCTCGATTGAATAAAAATTCACAGAAGATTCGGACACGGGCATCACCATCCTGTCCTCAGGTGCTCGCCATGCTGTCCTTGTCGCGAGATTCGATATTTCAATCGGATCCGTCTTCCATCTTACCTGTCCATCAATATCCATGCATTCCAGGAGGAAATTTGATTCTAAACTCAAAGGTGATGACATTGTTGTTACATATAAAATAACTCCATTATTCAACACAACGACAGGTCGAACCATAGATAGTAAATTACTTATAGATGACCCCCCTAGCCCGGTAGTTGAAGCTGAAAATCCACCATTCGGCATAAGCTTTTTACGAAAATCTTCCGAACCATCCGGATTCAGGCGGACTATGATAGTACTACTCATATTCCCTGGGAATCCATCGTTATACCAGACACCCCCTTCACCATCGACCATCACATCGGTAAAACTATTAGTCACCTCAGGTTTAACAGTCCACTTGAGCACCGGTTCGTTCTGCGGGGAATCAAGATCAACCTGGCATGTGTGGCGCATATCTACCCCATTCTGATATCTCCCCGGCGGGATCGCCATTTCCTCGGCAGTGAGAGGTTCATTGACGACGCGGGTGGGATTTGAACTACAGCCACAATTGATCAAAAATAGGATTGCGAGAAATCCAAGTCGGATTCCGATTGACTTGTATGCGATATGAAATATCCCTAGCTGCCGTCCCATCAGGATTCAAATTATTTATCCTTTGCCTGATTAAGTCAAGCCTTCCATTATGCTACAATCCCCACCATGAGCGAAAAGAAACTTACTTACCGTGATGCAGGGGTGGATATCGACGCGGGGAACGAGGCAGTCGAGCGCATCAAAAAAATTCTGAAATCAAGCTCGCGAATTGTGCCCGGCGGAGAGGAGGTCGGCGGGATAGGCGGATTTTCGGGGCTTTTCCGCCCGAAGCTCGGGAACTACAGAAATCCGCTGCTGGTTGCATCGACAGACAGTGTCGGGACGAAAATCCTCATAGCGATACAACATAAAATACTCGAAGGAATCGGGCAGGATTGCGTCGCGATGTGTGTGAACGACGTGATCGTCGGAGGCGCGCGCCCGCTTTTCTTTCTCGACTATATCGGAACCGGCCATATCTCCCCGGACGAAATTGAAATCCTGGTCGGGTCGATAAATCGTGCGTGCGAAGAATCCGACTGCCTTCTGATCGGGGGCGAGATAGCGGAGATTTCCACAATGTACGATCCGGGTCAGACCGACCTCGCAGGTTTCGTAGTGGGAATTGTCGACAGCGACCGTGTGATAGACGGCCATGATGTCAAACCGGGCGATACCCTCCTTGGCATTGCGTCTTCGGGCATTCATTCCAACGGCTTTTCGCTCGTACGGAAATTGATGGAGATGGGAACCTGGGAACTCGAATCCCCTCTTTCCGGATCCGAAAAACCCCTTATAAGGGAAATCCTCGAACCGACGAGGCTCTATGTGAGACCTCTCCTGAAATTAATCGATGAACTCGGTGCGGGAGTGAAAGCGTGCGCGCATATCACCGGAGGCGGACTTCTGGAAAATATCATAAGGTCGATGCCGGCTGGGCTTGGAGTCAGGATCGATCATACAACGTGGCAGAGGCAGCTTGTTTTCCACCTCATCCAGCAAACTGCGCAACTTCCGGACAACGAGATGTATCGGACATTCAACTGCGGTATCGGGTTCACGGTTATTGTCAGCCCATGGGATGCTGAAAGAGCGGTGAATATTCTGGAAGGCGCCGGTGAAAAGGTTTATAAAATCGGAGAAGTTGTAGAGCGCAGGGGCGATCAGCCTGGGGTTGTGATTATATAGGAAATCGAGAAATCTCATAGAGGGTGAAATGACCACACCTGTACATATAATCGAGACCACACTCAAGTCGAAATTTAACGATCCGGTGGCGAATGGAATTCTCGCCGCTATCAGGGAGGAAGGGATTTCCGGCGTCAAAAAAGTCCAGCGTGTCAATGTTTTCAAGATCAAAGCCGACCTCGATGATGGGACATTACAGAAAATCGGGTCGAGGCTTCTGGCTGACGCGATCACGGAGGAATACCGTGTCAATTCATCGTTCTGGGACGAGTCGTCGGGAAATGTTTTCGAGATCGCGTTCAATCCCGGCGTGATGGACCCGGTCGAGCAGTCGGCGTTGAAAGCGTTGACCGAGCTTGGAGTGAGGGGAATCGAGGGTGTGAAGACAGGGACTAAAATCTTGTTTGTCGGGGAAATCGGACAGGATTTATTAAAAGACTTTGCGGACCGGTATCTTTACAATACTGTGATCCAGCATCCGGTCGAACCCGGCGAAAATCCGTTTCCGGTCATACCGCCCTATGAATTCAAACTTACAACGGTGAGATTATCTGGTTTGTCCGTTTTGAAAAAGAAAAACGCGATCCGACCGACGTCGAACTTGAGACAATCGCGCAGACATGGAGCGAGCATTGCAATCATAAAACTTTCCGCTCGAATTTCGATTTCAACGGCGAGAAAATTCCGAACTTGCTGAAATCGACCGTGATGAAGGCGACGCGGGAATTGAATTTTCCTTGGTGTGTGAGTGTTTTCAAGGATAATGCAGGGGTTATCGAGTTCGACGAAAATTTCGATCTATGTTTCAAGGTCGAGACGCATAATCACCCATCAGCGCTCGAACCATACGGCGGCGCGGGGACGGGGATCGGCGGTGTGATACGCGATATTCTCGGAACCGGCCTTGGCGCGAAACCGATCGCGAATACGGATATATTTTGTTTCGCTCCGCCGAATACGCCGAGAGAAAATCTCCCGCTCGGCGTGCTTCATCCGAAAAGAATTATGAAGGGAGTTGTCGCGGGAGTCAGGGATTACGGGAACCGCATGGGGATTCCGACAATCAACGGCGCGATTTGTTTTCATCCCGATTATGCCGGAAACCCGCTTGTATACTGCGGGACGGTGGGGATCATTCCGAAGGGGATGTCCGAAAAGCAGTCGAAGCCGGGCGATTATGTCGTGACTATCGGTGGGCGGACAGGTCGGGACGGTATTCACGGCGCGACTTTTTCGTCGATTGAACTTGATGACGAAAGCGAAGTGACGTCGGGCGGCGCGGTGCAGATTGGTAATCCGATCGAGGAAAAGCGGATGATGGACGCGATGCTGATCGCGCGCGACCGTCATTTATACAATGCAACTACCGATTGCGGCGCAGGCGGATTTTCGTCGGCGGTCGGAGAGATGGGCGAGCATTGCGGCGCGATTGTGCATCTGGATCGCGCGCCGCTTAAATATGAGGGGCTGAAGCCATGGGAAATCTGGGTGTCCGAAGCGCAGGAGCGTATGGTGTTCGCTGTCCCGCCTCAGCACTGGGATGAATTCAAGTCGATAATGGACGCATGGGATGTCGAGTGCACGCACCTTGGCGAATTTACCGACACAAAACATCTGGAGCTTTTATATAAGGACAACCGGGTTTGCGATATCGCGATGGAATTTCTGCATGAGGGAATTCCGCAGGGGGTAAGGACCGCGACATGGTCGGCGGTATCGAAACGGAAAAAGGATCCGAAACTATCGACGCTTCTGAAAAAGACAAGCCCTGGCGAATTGCTGAAAAAAATGTTGGGGCATCTGGATGTGTGTTCGAAAGAGTGGGTGATAAGGCAGTACGATCACGAGGTT
>JAPKYR010000141.1 GCA_026394215.1 bacterium | reverse complement strand
ATCGGGGATATCAAAACTATCGAATGGCATGTCCGGACGGGGCATATCGGGATGGAAGCGCAGGGGGGGATCTGGATCGCGTCGCTTTCCAGATTGTTGAAGGACTCCGGCTTTGCATGGATTTGTCTGGGCTTAACTGGCATGGTCGGTTTTTTCGGGGGATTCAAACGCACATGGCATATTCTGGTCGCGTTGATAATCGTACTAGCTGGACTTGCTCCGCTCGACGTATTTTCGGATCGATATCTTGTACCGCTGATTCCATTTTTTATACTCGGGATCGTATGGCTGTTCGATAAATTAATGCTCCTGTTTAAATTCGAGACCAGGCTGGCTGCGAACATCACCGTAATTATAATTTTCCTTGCGGTATGCGGGTACGGTTTCAAGGTTGTTCAAAAGGATGCCATCGCGCTTACAGTCCCCGATACCCGCGAGCTTGCCTATGCCTGGGTTGTCGAGAATATTCCCGAGCACAGCGTAATTGTCGAGGAGCAGGGCGGACCCGATTTGTACTCAAACGAGTTAGTACCCCTCGTCCCTGAGCCGTGGTATTACGTGACGGAGCTAAAACCGCTTTTCGCGAGAGGGGGGCAATTTCCCGATCCACTCGATGTGCTTACGCAGGTAAAGCCAGAATGGGTTATCGTTTCAAGTAACGTTCGCGACAGGTATCTCAGGGAAGGCGCGGAGAAGGAATTTCCCGAGCTTGTGGCGGTATTCAAGGAGTATTACCGTCTGGTTGATAATTATCTCGTCGAGGAAGCGAAATTCACTCCTGAAGGAGACCAAATTGCGGGTCCGGAGATAATTATTTACAGGGTTCCTGATGATCTCTGGGGGCGGGTGCTTCTTGAGTCGTCGACTGTAGGCGAAGTTCTGGATCAGGACCTCACCCCCTGATCCCCTCTCCAGAATTTGGAGAGGGGGTAAGGGGGTGAGGTATTGATTCCCCGATTTTAAGCATCGAATAAGTATAATCCCGGACAATATGTCGAAAATTCCGGATGCGACTCGATAAACCCTATGCAAAAGCCGGAAAATTTGATATCATGGGAATGTGGAAACATTTGGGCCAACAAGCCTGATAAACCGGGAGGAAGATTATTAACACTATGAAAGTCACACGCTGGAAGAAAAACAAATTCGGTGAGCCAAACCTCGACCTTATTCGGGGGATGGTGGACGACGAAGGGCTGCGGTGCTACACCTGGAGCGATGCTCCCGGAAAATTTTACCCTGAGCACACCCACGAGGAGGACGAGATGCGGTGGATCGTCCAAGGCAGCCTGATAGTCGGAATCGACGGAAAAGAAGTCAAGCTCAAGGCGGGCGACCGTATCGAACTGCCGGCGGGGTCATCCCACTGGGCGCAGGTATCGGAAGATGGTCCGATAATCTATCTCTGCGCAACGAGATCGTGAATTCACAGTTAGTTCTATCGCAATTGCATTTTCAATCGTATTTTTCCAAAAGCTCCACTTAGAAGTGGAGTTTTTAAATATTTGCTGGCGCAGGTGTGTCATCTTCTTCCAGAAGATGAGCCGATGTGTCGACGGCTTCCAGCCGTCGACAACCCACCCCATTTCTTATCCTCTTAACTCATGCCCTCATATTCAATTTTCGATTAAGTTAGTACCATTGGTCGATACTATCCGGGATTTGCATAAAATGCTTTGATAGTGCACGGTTTAAGTAATTTAGTGCTATAATTATTATTATACGATGCCTGGGGAGGTTTTGTTAATGCGCCGATCATGTTTTGTCCTTCCTATCATCTCAATCATCTGGGTGGTTATATCAGGCTGCTCTGGGCATAACTCACTGCCCGTCACGCCCGATAATGTAAAGGCTTCACCTGAAATTACAGGGAATGCTGCGGAAGTTCCTGATTCGAGCGGAAACAGCCATTACCTGCTTGCGTACAATTTTATTTATGTCGATCTTGAAAATCCTGATGATCCGAAATTTGAAATAATCCCGGCCAGGGAAGGTGAAATACATCTCAACGTACTGAAATTCCTCGAGGGTGCGCCATGTTTTGACTGTTTCAGAATCGTAGGGTTCGATTTTCCGGGACCGGGGTACCAGTACCTGATTGTCGATATTCGTATCGATCACCCGATTGGCAATCTTTTGTATTCTGCCTTCGATTTACGGGGCATAATTATGTTCAATGGCAGCCATGAGTTTCCATCAATCGGGAAGACGACATCCGATCCTTCCATCGGCGAAGGCTCTCTACTCAATGCGGACGGCTACACCGCATTGTATAACGGCTCGACACTGACCGCCACTGTTGGAGATTTGCAGAAATATTTTCCCGGCAAGTTATCTACAGAAACAATTCCCAATTCCGATATCAATGGCTATATTTATTTCCGCACCGACGATCCCGCGAACAATCGCAACGCGTTTTACGCCAATTCGTACGATGTGAAGACCTTTTCAATGAAGCTCCCAGTCAGTACATTTGTCATCGGTTATGCCGTCGATGCTAGTTGGGCGCCGCCTATATCGGAACCGGTCGACGATCCGCTTACCGATTTCGATGTCAACGCGAATTGCATTGAACCTTGGAATATCGAAGTTCAGGACGTCGGTCCAGGTCTTACTGTGGAAGGCGGGACAACGAAACTTCAGATAGACGTCTACGACTGGCAGGGAAAATCGACTCATCACGCTCCTGTTGTCGAATGCCCCGATATTTTCGATGGCACCTATTCCGCAACATGGGAAAGCGATGGTGATGGTTATTCACGCTACGAAGCAGATATATCAAACACAAACCTTGCGCCTCAAGGAGACTATACGTGCCTTATTGGAGTCGAGGCGAACGAGAATGATCCACTTGGAACGCCATGGCTTGATTTGACAGCTTATCAATTTATCAGCCTTAAAGTTATCGTTGGAGGATCAGGGGATGGTAATCTAATCTGGGCGAAAAGCGCTGGAGGAACTGACGATGATCAGGGCTATGGAATCACTACCCTTTCGGATAATTCGACAGTCGTGACAGGAACGTTTCGTGACTCGGCCTCATTCGGACCGGGGGAGCCGAACCAGACAGTCCTGACTTCCACTGGTCAATTCGACGATATCTTCATCGCGCGTTACAATTCTGACGGCACACTTGCATGGGCGAAATGCGCCGGAGGAACTTATCCGCATGATCAGGGCAATGGAATCACGACGCTTTCGGATAATTCGACAGTCGTGATAGGAACGTTTGGTAGCTCGGCTACATTCGGACTGGGGGAGCCGAATGAGACAGTCCTGACTTCCGCTGGGGATTCGGATATCTTCATCGCGCGTTACAACCTGGACGGCACACTCGCCTGGGTGAAAAGTGCCGGAGGAGCTTCTGAAAATTATGCTGACCAGGGAAATGGAATCACGACGCTTTCGGATAATTCGACAGTCGTGACAGGAAGGTTTAATTCATCGGCTACATTCGGACCGGGCGAACCGAACCAGACGGTCCTGATTTCCGTTGGTTATTCCGATTTATTCATCGCGCGTTACAATCCGGATGGCTCACTCGCCTGGGCGAAACGCGCCGGAGGAGCTATCTATGATTATGGTAAGGGAATCACAACGCTTTCGGACAATTCGACAGTCGTGGTTGGAGAGTTTTCTGATTCAGCCACTTTCGGATCTGGCGAGCCTAACGAGACTGTCCTGACTTCCGATGGTTGGGAAAACGACATCTTCGTAGCACGTTACAATCCGGACGGCACACTCGCCTGGGCGAAACGCGCAGGGGGAGCTGATTATGATTTTGGCAATGGAATCACGACACTTTCAGACAATTCGACAGTCG
>JAPKYR010000209.1 GCA_026394215.1 bacterium | reverse complement strand
ATTTGGAGAGGGGGTCAGGGGGTGAGGTAAAGGGAATATAGCAGAGAGACAGGTTGCGGGCAAACGATTTACTTCAAGTTTTTTTCGAACCACTTGATCGTGAAATTGACGCACGCTCTCATCGGGAACAATCTCGATTCCGCCTGCGCGATTTTGCCTTGCTTTACCGATCTTGTTTCAGCCTCGAATGCCTCTCCGATTTTCTGAAAATGATCGTACTGGGATTTAATATACCTAACCTCAACCCATTTGCGTTTTCCATTCTCGAATATGGGACGACCTTCAATAATTTCCTCTTTGGGATAATCGGCGCGATATTCCGCGAGATGCATGGAAGTGCAGGATGAATAATCCGTCCCGATGAACAGAACGCTGCAATCGAGATCGTATAACCTCGCGAGAGGCTCAAATTCTCCAACATCGCTCATCAACGGATGATTCGATGTAATGAGTTCCGCATTTTTACCCCATGCCGAAAATGATGTGTTCGGATGATCGCTTCTGATAACCCCATTCTGTTTGCGGAAAATTTCCGGGATTATTCCCTCCCTGAGTACAGGCGATAAATCCAGCATAAATGCCGGCATATTATCGCGAATCAACTGGTGCCATGATTCCGGCACGGGAGGATCGACCCAATTCTTAGGATCGCCAAGGTCGCCCGTAAACGCAGGCATCACAAGAGTCCCCTTATCGGTGAGGACATTTTCCAGCGCGAGAATTACTGCTGCAGGCCCGCCGCATACCCATCCGAGCGACGACATCGACGAGTGCACGAATAGCACCATGCCATGTTTCACGCCGATTTTTTTCAGGTCGTTCGAAAGGGAATCCACTGTCGCCGGAAGTCCGGTCGTTGACCTGATTATGTCCAATTCGCTCATTTTTCTTTAACCCTATTGGCTTTCTATGTTACCCGGGCTTCTCCAAACCTGCATCACATCATTTTCGATGTCCGTCGGCACAAATCTTTCCCACACCGTACTCGACGGATTCGCACCCTTCTCAAAAACTACATAGTAAGGTCTGATATCAAGTCCGAGGCGATCGACCCACCATATGTCGGTTGGCCAGCGGTTCGTGAATTCAAGTCCGGGATAAGTCTCATTGTTGAAATCCAAATAGCCGTCGGGTTCATAACCGCAGACGATATCGTGCGATGAGATTCCGGTTGCCAACGCTTTATTTGTTATATCCCATTTCGCGCCCGACCATTTGAGATAATCCGCGTTGCCCCACATCGAGAAACCGAAAAGCGCCAGAGTTATGATCCATATCGGTAGACGCGCTTTAGGCTGAACATCCTTGATTAACGGCGCCAGCCACATCAACGCAAACGGCATTAAGGGAAGGAGATACCTGTCGAAGAAATACTCGTTGATAAAAATCAAGCCAAGGTGCACCAGCACGATCAACCCCATAAGTGTCGATGGGGACCGCCAGTTTATGCCTTTTATTCTGGCAGTTCTCGATATCAACCATAACAGCGTAATTCCGCCAAGGATACTGAGGACCGTAAGAATGATCCTGACAATTACATTCAATTGATACCCGGCGGTAAGTGCGATGGTGCGGAACCTGGGTCCGAAACCTTGCACCGTAAGGCTGTTACCGGCATAAGGAAACCAGATATCAAGACCATTTTTTACACACGTCGACCATTCGGACAGCATGAGCAGAATAAATGCCCCCCCGAGCGCTACATACCACCAATTTGTTACTTTATTTCCTTTCGACCTTTCCTCGCCCGATCTCTTCATTCTTGCTATCAATGCTATCGGGATTATCGCAAGCCCGAAATGCGTAAGTACCGCGAAAATATGGAGCTTGTCGCTTACGGTCGGGCCAAGCGCGTTAAAACCCGGCAGATTCAGATTCCATGTCCAGAATTCAAGCATCTCTGTTGTAACTTCCGATGATCGCTCAGGGGCAAAACCGGGGTGGTAAATTATTGGAATTGAAATTAGAAGCCCCAGCGCCGACAGTCCCACCGGCAGCCATCCTCGCCAGCCTTCGAATCTTTTATCAACGATCTTGCCCGGCTTGATAATTTTCGCGATTAGTACCCAGAGCATAACTATCAGGAGGATCAGAAGCCCATGCGTGCGCTGAAGTGCGGAGAGAGTCGCGAGCGACACAAACCCCACCCATTTTCTTATCCAGTCGAAATTGCTAAATTGAGATGTCTCATCCAGGATACTGAGAAGCATGTACAATGAGGACACAAGGAAAAAAAGGTAGTATCCATCGGTCATAAATCCGGCAGCAATTTTCATGGTGAAGGTGGGAGCAAGCATGATAAAAGTAAACAGCGGTGCCCATTCCTGAAGTTGCGGCCATTGCGGATACAATCGCGCCGGAAGACGCCCCGCAAGCGCGCATCCAAGCACCGTGACAAGAGCCGTGACAATCGCCAGCCTTGACCATGATAAATTTTCGGTCCCGATGTGCACCAGCCATCCCAGAACCTGCTGTGGAAGCGCGATTGCAGACGCCCAGTCGTTCAGGACGAAATTTCCCTTCATCCATTCGGCGACTGTCCAGCCATGAGTCCAGGAATCGCCCGCGGGAAACCGGATATAACTCGCGAGGATCATCGCGACCGCGCAAAGAGCAAGTGTGAACAGCGCAAACTGTCCGCGTAGCAAATCCGTGGGATATTCATGTTTATTAGAAGGCATCGCAAAAGATAAAAAGTTGATTTACTCCATTCCGATGCTTTTCGAGACAAACTCATATGCCTCATGAAGCATCCTTGAACCTTCGCTCTTGAGGAACCTGATCTCTTCCTTCATCTGGGAAGTGTACGCCTCATCTTCAATTCCGCCTAAGTTGATCGCGATATTCATCAACGCGCTTGTCAGACCGGTCATCAGGCACGACATCCCGACACCCGCGTCGCTTAGAACATTCGTATTTCCTTTTTGCGTAACATCCATGCCCATTTTCATCGCCATATGGCAATACCGGGCAGTCGCTTTCGGAGTTTCAGCCGCGATTCTCATCGCAACCTGCATGGCTTCCCTGCGCATTTTTATCTCGACATCGGTGTTTTTGGGAAGCTGCCTTGCCTCGGTGAATTTATCGTACGCGAGCGCGTCCCTGTCGATGGAATCTGTGAGCTCCTCCAATAAATTTTCCAGCTCGGGCTTGATTGCTTCCAGGTCGGGAGTCACGTCGAGGTATTTTTTCTTGCCGATTGTGAGATCGCACACCATGATAAGGATCGCGCATCCAAGGGCGCCGCTCAATGCCGCTACAGATCCACCCCCCGGCGTCGGGGCGTCGCTTGCCAGCAAATTAAGGAATTCATTGATTGACTTCGTACGAAGCATAACTTCAGGTCCTCCACATCTGATTGATAATTGAAATGGCATTATAGCAGAAACCGGTCAGGAACTGCCTTAAAACATAGAATGATCTTCCAGCTGGAATGTCGAACCTCAATTATTTTGCGGTGGTATAATATTAATGCTTCAATTTGGTTTCATGTAAAGAAGCTCGAACAAAATGTATCATAGATGAAGGATCTTAAGGAAATTGAGGGATTAATGCGACGTTTTAAATGGCTATCCTTTCTGATTGTTATAGTATTAATCGCAGTTGGCGCTTTACTTTGGATACGCGGTAATGCTTCCTGGCAGGAAAATTACCGAAAAGGCGTATCCGAGGGCATGGTCCAGCTTCTCCAGACCAATCCCTACGATCAGGTCGCGGTCGTTGTAATTGTTATCGACGGGCTAAGGTGGGAAGAGGGTATCGGCGCGGAGGATGAATACCTCCCCCATATCTGGAACGACCTTCGCCCGATGGGGACACTGCTGACCAACTATCGTATCGCTTCGCCGACCGCCACGACATCTTCCCACACTGCCATGATGACAGGGAGAATTTCCACTGTCCCGAACGACGGCCATATTCGTCCGGTCTTCCCGACTTTTCTGGAATATTATCGCGACGCCCGCATGGATTACGTGCAGGAGGCAATCAACGCCATAACCTCTCCTCCACCGGGGATTTTCAGACCTGACCCCGACAGCGTCAACGAAGTCAACGGTCTGATTTCCCAAGCGACTGAATTCGCACCGGAAAAAACGTCGCTTTATCTTGGCAAAGACCTTATTTATTCGCTGGACCAGTCATCAAACGGGCGATATCCGGCTGACGATATTTTCCTCACTGATCGAATGAGGGATATCGAGGTCACAGAATATTTCCGCGCGAAAATTCCGGATGTCAAACCGAACATTGTGGTCGTGAACCTTGGCGATGTCGATGAAGCGGGTCATGAAGTGCAGTGGCATTATTATGTCGATGCGATACGATGGGCAGACCGGCATGTCTTTGACATGTGGCAGGCTCTTCAGGCAGAATCGAGATACAGGGACCGGACATATTTCATCATCACAACAGACCACGGCCGCCACAGTCCGGAACGGGGTGGATTTGCGCACCATGGATGTTTCTGCGATGGCTGCCAGCGTTCTTTCATGCTGCTTATCGGGCCGGGAATAAAACAGGGATTCGTTTCGGATGAACCGCACCATGAATACGACCTCGCTCCGACAATCGGCGCCACAATCGGGTTTTCAACTCCCGGATGTACCGGCGAACCAATGACCGCGATTTTCGAAAATCCCGATTCATTACCGGCGCGGAGAATTACACCGACTATGGAGCTTGTCGCCGAGGATAAGGAGAATGTCGACAACCGCGACACTGTCGGGATTCTCCTCAATAAAGTTATAGAAGAAACCCCCGAAATCGCATGGGGAAATAATATTAACACCGCGATTTTATTTCTCGCGCTCGCATCGAGGATCAATAACCATCCCGAAACCGCTGCAGATCTTGCGGAGAAGGCCCCTCATTTTACTATTGATGATTTTACTGTCGAGGGTTTCGAGAGTCTCATCACAGCCTACCCGATGCTCGAATTTGGTCGCGCGCTCCACGATATTCAGGCGGTGAATAATTACAGCACGATCCCATGGGTACTTCTCGATAATGCGCTCCAGAACAGGATCATCGATTTCTCCGACACAAAACCCGCGGAGAGCGCCACGCTTGACCAGATCGCCCTTCTGGCCCCATTGATAGCCGCTTACGGCAAAGAGAATGACGGATATTACGCGACTAATTACGCATACAAAATCCTTCTTGACAGGCTCGTGGTGTATGAGGGACGCGATAAGGTCTATACGCCCGGGCTGGATTATTTTATCGGCGATTACATGTACCGCGAGGAAGACAACGAAATTTTTACCGATCAGGAAATATCGACGGGCGAAATCCAGTTGCTTCTTTGGAGCATCGAAAGGACGTTGGCGGAATCGAATCCGGCGCATGTCCCGAGTCTGTATCCTCTTCTACGTAGGCAATATCGCCTTCTGGTGGCATTCTGCCATGTCTGGCAGGATTCGAACGCGATGGTCGGGGGCACGGGAGACATGTCGGAGGAGGTCGATTTTGTCGCGCAGGGATTATCGCTTGCGGCAATCGCCGATTTTCAGCCGTGGCGAAAATGGGAGCTTGACGAACTTGGATACTCGCCGATAATATACCGCACTCCCATTTTCGACTGGCCGGTCAGGCATTTCTTTTATACCGTCGGTCAGGCGAATGCGCTCGCCGGTGCATGGGCTGCCAATGACAGATTGAAATTATTTGTGAATGACGATGGCACGATCCGTCGCAACCTCCTCGATTCTCACCCCCCGATTTTGCCATCCGACCCGGATTATTCGCTTATTGCCGCGTCGCTTGCATACGGGTTATCCCGATTCGAAAATGCCGACTACAACATGTTCGACCTCGAATCGTACCCAATCGTACATCAGCAACAATAAATGAAATCCATACAAGGAAAAAGGGGAAATGGTAAAAGGGTAGGTAAAAGGGGTAAAAGGGGACATTTCTACTTTGGTAGAAGGGGACATTCTCACATTGGTGCTACACGAATAATCAATTTAAATTTTCCATTCCGCTTATTTCTGCTACACTTCATGCATTACACATCGTAATCCATCAATCGTGGAGGCTTCCAATGAAGACATCACTTCTGATAATCGCAATCGTTACACTTCTATTCATCGTACAACCCGTCTATGCAGGTGAGGCTGAGGATTCCATCCTGAATGAAATCGCCCAGTGGACAACTATCGCAAATCTAGACCAGTACAACATACTGGGCATATATATTTGCGAGATCGGCACCGATCCCCTGGTCTCTACGCTTGATCTCGGCCCCGGAAAATATCATCTCTACATGTCCGGCGACATGCGAATTCAGGATATTGACGCCACGCTGTACGAATCTGGCGGTGAAGCAATCGTTGGAGACACGCTTCCCGATAAGGAACCCATACTCGTTTTCAGGCTCAGGGAGAGAGCTTCAGTCAATCTTGAAATCGACCCATTCGCATTCACGGAAGGGGACGACACCGGTTATGTATGCGTGCTGGTAGTCAGCGAAGAGGGCGGTGAAGTTTTCGATTTCACCGGCACGTTGACCGACAAGGTCGAGCCACCCCCGATACGGAATTTTGCCGATGTGGATATGGATGTCGTTTACAATGAGGAGATCGGCTTCAGGCTCGATGGGATCAACAATAGGATGACAGATCGATCCTATGAGAATCTCCAGAGCCAGGTGTTTGAACCAGGCACCGATGTAAATACATTAAACATGGAACTTGAACCCGGATTCTATATGGCCTACGTGATATCCGATTCGCGATGCGATACACTTTCACTGACAGTAAGCACCTCCGATGGGACCCCACTAGGACAGGCGGCATCGGGTAATTGTATCGCAACGTCCATTTTCGGAATTCCAGTAAGCGAAAATGTGCAGTTTAATGTCGGGACTGGTTTTTCGGAAAATAATCCCGACCTGCAAGCATACTCCGCATGTCTGGTCAGCTACATGTGCGGACTGGATGTTGAATCGCGAAAGGCGCTTCTTGATAATCTCTACCAGTCTCAAGTCGCCACGTATGAATCGGATGAAAATTACATTGTCGTCATGGAGCATGGCGTCGATGTTATCGGCAGAAACGACACGGCAACATATGAATACGACCTCGGACCGGGGATATACTCATTTGAGGGTGTAGGCGACCAGGCGGTATCAGACCTTAATATCAATGCCTTCGACGCTGACGGAAATCCGATTTACGAGGACACCCAGGCATATAGATCATCGCGCGCGGAGGTAGAACTTACTGAACCGACGCATGTAAGCTTCGAAGTCTCGATTGGGAGCACGATGGTTGATGTCGAAGAAGCGTCCTTTTACTACATACTGTATGAGCATGTCCCGCCCCCGGCTGAGGAAGAATAATTTCGAATTTGTTTTGCCTGGTATTGAAGCTGCACTTTCAAGAATCTGTATGTCAGGGGACTGGCAACGCGATTTTGCCGAAAAATAAAACTGCACTTTTCTCATAATCTTGCACGGCAAAATCGTGGTGCCTATATCCCGTAATCCTGCATAATTGGATTCGTCGAGCCGAATGTATCGGGCAGGGTCATAAGGTTTTTGACTTCGACCACTCCCTCAATCCCCGACACTATCTCGACCACCATATCGATCTCCTCCTGCGTATATAGCTCCCCTGAAATAGTCACAACGCCTTTATTAACGATAATGGTCAGCTTATCCGCCTGGATATCGCGATGCTGCCGAAGTTCCTCTTTGATTTTGTTCTGTAAATCGACGCTTTTCATCACACTGCATGATGTCAGGGGAATTAACAGGGCTGATAAAAATAAAACAAAAATCGCCAATGATAAAATCCGGGTATTTTTACTGGTCATCGACTCCACCTCGCCTCACCCCCCTACCCCCTCTCCACACTTGTGGATAGGGGGCAAGGGGGTGAGGACTTTAAATGAATTATACCATGCATGCAGCGGGCTTTTACAAAATCAGCATCGCGTCGCCGAAGGAATAAAACCTGAATCTGTTTTCGATCGCGAAATTGTACGCTTCCAGCGCCCTTTCGGTACCCATAAAAGCCGCGACAAGCGCAAGGAGACTCGTTTTCGGAAGATGGAAATTTGTGATAAGCACATCGACCGCTTTGAACCTGTATCCGGGGGTTATATACAGACTTGTCGGGCCGGTGAATTCGTGAAGGACGCCATCTGCATCCGACGCTGTCTCCAGAAGCCGGGTAACTGTCGTGCCGACCGCAACTATCCGTCCACCATTTTTCCGTACTTCATTTATTTTTCGACACGCATTTTCAGATATTTCCCCCGCTTCCTCGTGCAGCGAATGATCCTCCACATTTTGGCCGCGGCTGACCGCGACCATCCGGTGATCCAGGCCAAAGTCGAACTGGCCTGGGCCGTCAACCGCGTCTTCCGCCAGGGCGAGTTCCTGCTCGAGTTGAGCCAGGGCACCGCCAATTACCCCGGGACCGAAACCGATCCGCCGTCCAAACTGCGCGTGGCCAGCTTGGCCGATCCACAGATTGTGCTGGGAGAACTGATCCTCTCGAAC
>JAPKYR010000021.1 GCA_026394215.1 bacterium | reverse complement strand
GAAAATGACCTGCGAAGTATTTCCGGTGCGATGGGAGGACGGGAAGGTCGTGATGATCGACCAGACCCTTCTACCCGTGGAATACCGGGAGTTGTCAACCGACTCCGTCGATGAACTCGCGGAATGGATCGAGAATATGGTCGTACGGGGCGCGCCGGCTATCGGTGTCGCCGCGGCGTATGGAATGGCGCTTGCCGCGATGGAGCTAAGGGACAAATCGCGCGAGGAGTTCGACCTCGGACTAGCGATTGCCCGCGACCGTCTCGCGCGCACACGTCCCACCGCGGTCAATCTTTTCTGGGCGCTTGAACGTATGATGTCTCTCGCGGAAAGCCAGGCGCTGACAAAATCCTCGCATGAAATGGTGGATCTCCTTCTCGAAGAGGCGAAAGCGATCCAGCACGAAGATTATGAGCGATGCAAAACTATCGGGAAATTCGGCGCGGAGCTTCTTCCCGATGAGGGCGGAGTGTTAACTCACTGCAACGCGGGCGCGCTCGCGACGGCGGGATACGGAACTGCGGTCGGGGTCTTGAGAGCCGCATGGGAAATGGGAAAAAAGATACATGTTTACTCTGGTGAAACACGCCCGCGTCTCCAGGGCGCGAAATTGACGTGCTGGGAATTGAAACATCTCGGAATACCGTTCACGATGATCACGGATAGCATGGCGGGATATTTCATGCAGCAGGGAAAAATCATCGCCGCCGTAACCGGAGCGGACAGGATCGCATCGAACGGCGACAGCGCGAATAAGATCGGGACATATACGGTCGCGGTTTTGTGCAAAGAACATAACATCCCGTTTTATATAGCGGCGCCGTTAAGTTCTGTGGATTTCAACTGCCCGGACGGGTCGAAAATACCGATTGAGGAACGGGATCGAGAGGAAGTGCTCGACGTGATCCCCGGATGTGGGGAGGTCTATGCGGATATACATGTCGCGAATCCGGCATTCGATGTGACCCCGGCGCGGCTGATAACGGCGATAATCACGGACAGGGGGGTTGCGTATCCGCCATTTGACAAAAGCCTGGAGGTTTTTCGCGGGGAATAGGTAAATCTTTATTCTTCACACCTTTCCACCGATATCAATAAATTTTTATCCACACATGTATCTTTCCGTATCAGAACCATGCGCGTCAGAGCCTGTCGGGAAAGTCCAACAAAGCGACAGAAAAAAGCGAAAGGGCATTATAATGCAATAGCCATGAAGACATTCATCGGCCCGGTAGTGGATCGCACACAATACACATTTTTTAAAGAGATCCTGGAGGACAGCATACCCGCAGATCACCCGGTGCGAGTGGTGGACTGGAGCGAATGGATAGCGGGTTATCCGGGCGCCCGCGGGACGTGATGGTGAAGCTATTAGTATATGGATTGGCCTGCAGGGCTTGAATGCGATCGCGAGCGTTTAAGGGTTATGAGTAGATAATCCCAGCACCATTCAAAATCAGGGTTTTGACCGTAATCGCTTCAATATCCAGGTTCCAAAACTCATCCAATGCTAAAATAATAGAAACTTTTCCGACAGGCTCTGACGTTCGCGGTTCCGATACGCTAAGGTGTTACAGAAACCAAAAATGCGCCTGTTCGAGGCGCACTATGGGTCGAAAAATAAACTTCCGGGCTATAACTGCACGGCGTCCACCGACACAATCTCCGGAATCTCTTCTCTCAGCACACGTTCGACGCCCATTTTCAGGGTCATTGCCGCGTGCGGACAGCAGGCGCATGCACCCTGAAGCGCGACCTGCACCTCTCCGCTGTCGTTGACGTCAATCAGCTTTATATCGCCGCCGTCCATTTGAAGACTTGGACGAATCTGATCGATAACTTCGATAACTCGGGTCTTGAAGGCTTCGACATCCTCTATTTTCTTACCGCCGTTGCCGGTCGACCCGCATCCGCAGGAATCACACATAGTTTAAATCCTCCAGTATTAGTGTAATTGAATTATACCATACGATGATTATTTAACAATAACCAATAAATTCATGGGTGCCCGATGGACAGATTCTCCTTGCCCGATCAATCCCGCGCATGTAAAATTCCCTAACAGGATTTTTAAAGTGGCTGTTGACTCATTTTTGTAGGACAGGCTTTCTAGCCTGTTATTGTAATGGTTCCAGCAACAGGCTGGAAAGCCTGTCCTACAACTTGTTTCTACTACTTGTTTCTACTACTTGTTTCTACAACGTATGTCCTACGTAGAACGTCCGATATAAAATATCCTGCTGGAATTAGTGAGACAAAATATTTCAACAGCCATTTACCTGAAAGTCCCCTGAAGGAGCTTTGCAATGTTCGATTCTGAATTATTCGCCTCAAGACGTAAAAAATTACTTGGAAAACTGCGCCCCGATTCGGTCGCCATAATCCCCACCGCTCCCACATCGACTTATTCCCACGACACCGAATACATTTTCCGTCCGAATTCCGATTTCTTCTACCTCACCGGATTCCGCGAGCCGGAAAGTGTGGCGATCCTGTCCAATATGGAAGGAAGGAAGCCATTCACATTGTTCGTCCGCCCCCGTGATCCTCAGAAGGAAACCTGGACCGGACGAAGGTCGGGGATCAAAGGCGCGGTCGACATATATTGCGCGGATGAGGCGTTCGATATCGGAGAATTTGAAACGAAACTCCCGTCGTTCCTTGAAAATACGAAATCGATCTACCATTTCCCCGGCAGGTACAAGAAATCCGACATGAGCCTCCTTCGCGCATGGCAGGCGGTCAGGATGAAATGGCGCGAGGGGATCGATGCGCCGGTTGAGATGGTCGATCTCGGCGTCCTAATGCACGAGATGCGCTTAATCAAAACCGCGAAGGATATGGAACTTCAGCGCCAGGCGTGCAGAATCACCGCCGAAGCGGTCGAGCTTGCGATGCGGGCGGTAAAACCGCTCATAAACGAGAGGGAAATCGAGGCGCTGGTCAACCACTATTTCCGCGCGACAGGCGGGTTCGGCTACGGATTTCCGACCATCGTAGCGTCCGGCGCAAGCGCGACAATCCTGCATTACATCGAAAATGAAGCGACTATCGGCGAACACGATCTGGTCCTGCTCGATTGCGGGGTCGAATACGAGATGTTCAACGGCGATATCACGCGCACATTTCCGGCATCCGGAAAATTCTCGCCGGAGCAGCGCGTGATATACGACATCGTGCTCACAGCCAATAAAGTAGGAATTGAGAAGTGCACAATAGATAACGGGATGGACGATGTCCACAAATGCGCGGTGAAAATTCTGGTCGACGGGCTTGTCGATCTGAAACTGCTGAGCGGTTCCGCGGACGAGATAATCGAGAAGGAAACGTACAAGAAATATTACATGCACAAAACCGGGCACTGGCTTGGTGTAGATGTGCACGATGTCGGAAGCCAGCGTAAGGGCGGGAAAATCCGGAAGTTCGAACCCGGCATGGTGACGACGGTCGAACCGGGGCTGTATCTTCCGGAAGACGACGAGACCCTCCCCGCGTCATTCCGTGGGATAGGGGTCAGGATCGAGGATGATATACATATCACGTCGAAAGGTCCGGAGAATCTGACGGTGGGATGTCTGAAAGATGCGGGGGAGTTGGAGGGGATGATGGGGGGGTAAAGGTTAAAACAACTTCAGGAATTCCTCAACCGTCATGCCGGCTGCACGAATTAAAGCCCTTAGGGTTCCCGGAGCAAGTTCACGATGCTGAGGAATTGATAAACTTGCATTATTCCCTGCCTTAAGCATTACTACATGGCTGCCACGTTGCCTGTCGACATGCCATCCCGCACGCTTAAATATCGTAACAGCCTTTGACCCCGATATTACCGGCAATTTAGGATTCAAGCTGAAACCTCGATCTCCCGAACCGAAACGGTCAAAGGCATCCCGCTTTCCGCGCGGGCTTCGAGGCATGCCTGGATTGCCTCCTGAATATTAGCAATCGCTTCTTCCTCAGTCTTTCCCTGTGATACACATCCTGGAATCGAAGGACATTCGGCGACAATCGTCCCAGTCTCATCGCGTTCGAGTGTGATTAGTAATTTCATAACGATATCCTCATCTCAATTCTACCAGCGAAATCTGGATTTGGAAATATTTACCGGAATTAGATTAGTTAAAAAATATCTGATAAATGAAAGCTCAGTGCTATAATTACCTCTGATGTTCAAGAACCTCAGGAAAGGCCAATTCTTTTATGGTGCAATGTTTATCATTGGAGTTCTTTTCGTATTAGTCGCAGTTATCCTCGTAGACGTATTTTATAAACCCCGAAGTAAAGCGACAATCCGCGAGGCGGACTGGATAAAGGTTATGGGCGACCCGGAATCATACCAGACATCTCTTGGTTTCGGGGCTATGGACGCATTTGCTATCGGTGTAAGCCCTGACAACGACATATATATCGGTGGTGCCTTTGAAGGAATAGTGGACTTCGACCCCGGACCCGGATCGTATAATTTAAGTTCCGTCCAGGACGATTTCTTCCTTTCGAAATTCGATCCTGAGGGAAACTGGATCTGGTCCAAATCGTGGGGTCCGACTGCACCAGAACCTGGAAGAGCTACTGGTGATAGACCGTGCGAGATCCATTTCGATTCATCCGGGGATTTACTCTTTAGCAGTTTTTTTAATGGGGAATTCGATTTTGACCCTTCACCGGAAGAGGAAATCCGTACATCCGATATGGAGAAGGGGGGTAATTTTATATCGAAAATTGATAGTGATGGCAATCTCATTAATGTAACGGTCCTTCCGGATTATTACAATGGAGTTCCTAAACTCAGTGTATGTAATAATGAAGATATAATTATTTCGGGATTACACGTTTCCGGAAATCTTCGAGTGTCAAGTTCCGGCTGGTTGTCGATTACTTCATTCGAGCAGCAGGATGAGTTTCTTGAAAAGATTAGCCCTGACGGTTCCTCAATATGGCAGGACACATGGCCCGATTTAAACTTTAGTAATTTCATCCAGGACAGAGACGGCAATATATATTTTTGCGGTTCATTTGACCAGGACGTCGACATCGACCCTGGTCCTGAAACGGAAATGGTGTCATTAACAAATAAACAAGATTCGATTCTTGTAAAACTCGAAT
Source organism: bacterium (assembly GCA_026394215.1). Classification (GTDB taxonomy): domain Bacteria; phylum JAJVIF01; class JAJVIF01; order JAPKYR01; family JAPKYR01; genus JAPKYR01. Next base: position 978 of record JAPKYR010000021.1, on the reverse strand, counting down.
CAGACGGTTCTGTCCTGTGGTATAAAAGAATAAGTTTTGGGGATTATACGTCTGCTTTTCAAATTTCACAGGATAGTTTTGGAAATATCTACATCGGAGGTTATTCCTGTAATTACATTATTGATAATTTCAATAATCTTGTGCCGAACGCGAGTTTCGATACTAAACGGGTTAACCAGATTTATCATGGTTTTCTGGCTAAATTCGATTCAAATGGCAACGTTATCTGGCGGAAAATTTATCCCGAGGGAACTGGGCTTCCCGTTAACAACTTTAATGTGATCAACAATACAATAATTTTCCATGGAAATTTATATCAGGAAACTGATATTGATCCTTCGGAGGCTGAGTTTAATATAATTCCGGATGCAGGTCGGGATGCATACATTTGTGCGTTCAATCTTGATGGAGAGCTTCAGTGGGTAAGCCTGATCAGATGGCACTGGCAAAATCCTGACAAATTCAATAGTGAAAAGATCACAGGAATCGCTTGTAATAATCAGGGAGATATTTACGCCACCGGGCATTTCGGGGCTACATCGTTCCTGGCGATGATATCGAATGAGTAACTGCGTACAAGTATCCTCACGATATAGATTTCAATATTTCGTAAATCCCCTCAACATCCGATATCACCAGCCCTGCGCCTGATTGAATCAGAACCGACTCTCTGCCATGCTCGGACACCCCTATCGGCACGACCCCGGCTCCTCTCGCGGCGAGAATATCGCGGACACTGTCGCCGACCATCCACGCCCTTTTCACTCCGAGATTCTCCATCGCAAGTTGGATCGGCTCCGGACTCGGTTTCGGCGGCGCGTCCTCATACGTAACCGACGTCCCGAATATCCCCTTAAGCCCGAATTCGTCGATAAACCGTGCGACTGTATCCCTTCCGCATCCGGTGACGATTCCAAGTTTCACAACCGACGCCATCTTTTTCAGAATTTCTTTTTTTATTGTAAGGCGGCCATGCTT
>JAPKYR010000002.1 GCA_026394215.1 bacterium | reverse complement strand
TCACAGGACACAATTTCCGCGACCGCATCTACCGTCGAATACGTTCTCGAACAGGAAACCGGATACTTTACAGGGTCAGCCAGAGTAATTTACGAAACCGGTGGAGTTTTATTCGGCGATGAAGAAATAAATGAAGTGGAGTTATCCTCTGATGCGCTATATGTATCTATCAAAGAGGGTATTGTCCGGACGGCGGAGAACTTGGGATCTCGGAGAGCATCGGTCGTCGCCGGAAATTTCACTCTCGATGCGGACCTTGTTACATTTACGGGTACACCGGAGGCGGTGTCCTCGATTTCCGCGGATGGAAGCGTTGTTGTCGATGGTCCCGACCTTCATGTCGAAGCCGACAGGATATCGCTATCGACCGATGATCGGATACTAAAGGTGGACGGAAATGTCGTTTTTTCGATCATGGGACAGGAGGGAACCGCGGATGAGGTGGAATTGAACTTTGCAACCGGCTGGTCGATCAGACTTGTCGGGGCGAGTGTCGGGGGTCAATTGGATGATGGACTGATTGACTCTATTAATCCTGGTGAAGGTGACAATTAGCGGCAATATCCGTTAAAATCATCTATAGTTAAATATACTTACTGAAAACTGGTGCCAGGGCAAAAAAAATATATGGCGGAAACCGAAAATATCGCAGTCGACAACAACGGGCAGAAACCGGAAACAAGCGCCCATATTGCCGGGCTCCCCGACGATGTCATTCGCGGCGACGATCTTATCAAACACATCGCGAAAAAACCCGGCCAGAAAGCACTCGAAGCATTCAACCTGGTCAAGATTTACAGAAGGCGGCGTGTCGTCGATGAGGTCGACCTTCGCGTGACCGAAGGAAAAATTGTCGGGCTTCTCGGACCCAACGGCGCCGGAAAGACGACCAGTTTTTACATGATGGTCGGTCTTATCAGGCCGAACAAGGGCAGGATTTTCCTTAACAATAAAGAAATTACAAGGCTCCCGATCTATCAGCGCGCGAGAGCCGGACTCGGATACCTGGCTCAGGAACCATCTATTTTCCGAAAGCTGACAATCGAGGAAAATGTCCTTCTCATTCTGGAAGCGCTCGGGGTTTCCTACCGGGAACGAATGAACCGCATGGAGGATATCCTTAACGAATTGGATCTGACCCATCTGCGACGCTCTGTCGGAAATACCTTATCCGGCGGGGAGCGGCGCCGCTGCGAAATCGCGCGCGCGCTTGCCGGTAGTCCCGATTTCATGCTTCTGGACGAGCCATTCACCGGAGTCGACCCGATCGCGATCCAGGATATCCAGCGAATTATATTGATGCTCGTAAAAAAAGGTATCGGGATTCTGATCACAGATCACTCTGTCCGGGACATCCTCGCGGTCAGCGACTGGGTATATATCATGCATCAGGGCAAGATATTACAGTCAGGCACGGCTCGCGAAATCGCGGACAGCGATATAGCCCGGAAATACTACCTTGGCGAACGTTTCAAAGCCGACGACAGCCTTTTCAGTATTCTCGACAAAATGGGGGATGATCCCCCGACGGATGGTGCGGTAACATGACAGTAATTCAGAAGGATATCCCGTGGGACGATACTTCCGTACGCGAAAGCCGGATAGAAACCGTCAAGGATCATGGCGCAGAACCTGATATTCTGCGAATCATTGAGGTCGCGGAACCTCAGAAGGACGATCTTGTTCTCGATCTTGTAACCGGCCTTGGCCATGTCGCGCGCGCTCTTGCCCCATATGTTAAGAGAGTCGATGCGATCGATCCCGACGGCGCGATTCTCAAGGGGGCTGAAGTCCTTGTGGAGAACGAGCATTGCACTAATATTAAGCTGGTAGGCGGAAGCCCGTATGAGCTTCCATTTAAGGATGGAACCTACGATATCGTGACCGCACGGATGGCGCTTCGTCACCTTGGAAATCCGATGAATGTTATCAGCGAAGCGCGAAGGGTATTGAAACCCTCAGGCAGATTGATTATTGCCGATTCACTGGCCCCGCCTCAGCCCGACCTCCAGGCTTTTCTGAAAAATCTTTTCTCCAACATCGATATTTCCCACATCAGGAGCTTCACCCTTGCGGATCTTGAGGATGTCCTCGGCATCGAGGACTTCGATATCGAAATTATTGAAATTTACCCCAAGCATAATGACTTCAATGCCTGGACAAAAAGGTATGCCATCAATGAAAGCACTGTCCGGATGACCACGATGGTGCTTCTGAGCGCATCCGACAGGGCTAAAAGGCATTTCCGCATCCAGGAAGAGAACGGGAAAATTATCTCATTTGTAACCTGGATGATTCTGATCAAGGCGATTCCCGCTGCATCAGGGGATTTATGACGGCGTTTAGCATGAACCAGTTTCTATTAAGGAAAATCGATAAGCTCATCCTGGGAGAATTTATCCCATTTTTCCTAATGGGGGTTGCCGCATTTACATTGCTGATGATCGCTGTGACCCTTTTCAAGGATATGCTGAATTATGTCACCACCTACGGACTGACAGTCGCGCAGGTCGGTATTTTTTTCGTCCTCGCCCTTCCCCAGACCGTTGCCTATACACTGCCGATGGCGATCCTCTTCGCTACCCTTCTCGCATTCGGGAGATTGAGCGAGGCAAGCGAGATCACGGCATTACGTGCCGGGGGAATCGGGTTTTTCAGAATCGTTCTTCCCGCGCTGGTTTTCGCCTGGTTTGTTGTGTTGATGACCTTTTTATTAAGCGAAAAAATCGCTCCGCAATCTACTTACACCGCGAAACAATATATTCAAAACGCCCTTATCGAAAAAGGGATAACCGTTCAGCCGACCGACATCTCCTATATGGACCAGGACGCGGGATGGCTTTTCGCGGCCGCAAGAGCGGACGGAAATACTTTTTACGATGTGAAATGGTGGGATTTTTCAAGGCCGGGCGAAATCACCCTTTCTCTTGCCGACGACGGTGTATGGGAGGATGGGAAATGGGAATTCCATAACGCCCGAGTGATAACCCTTGGACTTGGAGACGGTAAGCCTGATGAGGGTATCATTGGGACTTCTGACTCCGGTGATGAATCGAACCAGTCTGAACGCGGGTATCGTTACATGACCAGTCCGAGCCTCTCAATGGATATTAACCGTACTCCATCGAATATAATGATGGAAGGAAATCGCGATCCAGAAGAGATGAGCCTCCAGGAACTCAGGGCGTATATTGACTCGCCTGAAGTTCTGGAGCGTCCAGCGAAATATATTCTGAAACTTCAGGGCACATACTGCCTCAAAATCGCTGCGCCATTCGCGAGCATTGTTTTCACGCTTCTTGCGGCACCGCTCGGACTGACTCCCACAAGGTCAACCAGTACGATGGGTATCGGGCTTTCGATGCTTCTCGTTTTTGCATACTACCTGCTGACAACATTCTCGGTAAAAATCGCCGAAGGTGGATTCCTGATCCCGGTTCTCGCTGCCTGGCTCCCGAATATCATCTTCCTGATAGCGGGTGCTGTCCTCAATGCGCGATTTTACATACGGAGCGGGTAATTCGATGAAAATATCGAATTTATTGCCATTTAAATCAGCGATACTATTAATACTATGTCAAAAGGCAAGAAAGCGTTAATTTGGATTGCCGGGATCATAATCGTCCTGGTGGTTATCTTTGCCACTGCTTATGTCCTCGTGGAAAAGAAAATATTTTCCATGTTGTCCGAACAGCCGGGCGTCAAGATAGAATTCTCCGCAAAAACCGGGAATCTTTTCACGGGATACACGATTTCCGACTTGACTCTCAAACAGACACAATCGCGTAACGATGTCCCGCCGACAGTCTTTACTACTCCGCGATTAACAGTCCACTGGAAACTTAATCCTGTCGGCCTCACCGAAATTTCATGGGACGAAGGTAATCTTGCAATCTCACTGGACAATGGAGGCAGCGAGGACATCATGATCGGAGAAGGGTCGCTTCTTCCGGGAGAGGCCGGCTGGCTTGAATCCAAAACCGATATTGATATCGGGCAGATTGCATGGGGCGGCGCTTTGTCAGTGAAAATCCGGCAAAAAGTTGAAGAGGTCAAGGCCGTAGTTGATTTCAATAATTTCCCATCGCGCCTGTTATCGCTGTTTGGAGAACAACCGAGGGGATTTATTCTGCCCGAAATGGTTATTGTCGAAATGGAACTGGACGGACCTCCAAGTAACCTTGAAGCGCACGGGACCGTGTCGGATCCGCTCACAAGAAGATCCTACAGGTTCTGATACCTATTGGCAATTTTTCCGGAATGGTGTATTGTAGATTTTTGTAAATTTGCCCTGGATAAAACATTATATGCCTATATATAATTTCAAATGCAACAAATGTTCGCACGAATTTGAAGAGCTTGTCGCTCATCGCGGCGACGTCTCCCCCTGCCCGAAATGCATGAGTAAAAAAGTCGAGAAAATGATCTCGACTCCTGCGCCGCATGTATCGAAAAGTTCTACCGCGAGCCTTCCGTGCGCCGATGCGTCGTGCGACTATCAGCCGTCATGCGGCTGTTCAAGCGGCTCGTGCCCACATCATTAGAAAATTTATTCGGATTGTATCCCGGGAATTCATTTGCCGGGATTGTTAATATATTGATAAATTACCCGGCTACGAAACTCAAAGGGCGGATTCCACAAGCCGCCGACGTGGTGATTGGGGATTTCTGGGGATGGGAACCAATCGGCTTCAAGCCTTCGCTAAAGCTACGGCTTGCAGCAAGCACGTGACGCAGGGAAGGGGGATTGGGGATTGGTAGGGGGAGGGGGGGGACTTGGTTTGTCGCCGGGAGCCGGTTGACAGGTTCAATTTTGTGTGGTAAATTTTTAACATATCCCCCCGGCGCTTCGGCAAAGGGGAGCGGAACCGCCGTCAGGCGGCTCCTGCGTTTTAGAGAGGTAAATTCATGAAGGCAATTGTTTATGTCGACGGGTTTAACCTGTATTACTGCGCTCTTAAAGACACACCATTTCGTTGGCTTAATCTTGATTCGCTTTGCAGGAGACTGCTTCCCAAAGATGAAATTGTCATGATCCGCTATTTCACTGCTCTCGTTAAGCCGCGTCAGCAAAACCGCGATCAGCAAAACAGACAGCGCCTCTACCTTCGCGCGCTCCAGACCTTGCCTAATGTTAAAATCCACCTTGGCAGATTTCTTTCTCACCCGGTTAGAAGACCTCTTGCCGACGGTTCCGGCAGCGCGCAAATAATTGAGACACGGGAGAAAGGATCAGACGTCAATCTTGCCGTCAACATGGTCCACGATGGCCACATGAATCTTTGCGAAGCTTCCGTCATGATCTCAGGAGACTCCGATCTTCTTGAGGCGGTCAGAATAGTGCGAAGGAACCTGGGAAAGACAGTCGGTATCATTGCTCCGAATAGCGCTATCAGTCACGCATTCAAAGCTGAAGCCAGTTTCGTGAAGATAATCCGAAAGAGCGCTCTGCGTGACAGCCAGTTTCCCGATATCATGAGAGACTCAAAGGGCGCATTCCACAAGCCGCCGACGTGGTGATTGGGGATTTTTGGGATGGGAACATTCGCGGCGACAAGCCTTCGCTAAAGCTACGGCTTGCAGCAAGCACGGGTCGCGGGGGAGGGGGGGGGGGATTGGTAGGGGGAGAAGGCGGAATTTGGTTTGTAACTGGCAGCCGCTCAGTTTCTATGTAAATGCTGGTTTAAAGGTTAGTCCACAATAACTCAACAATTTCCTTCCGATAAGATCATATAGAGTATCAAACATGGGGGTCTCACTTGTCAAGAAGAATGGGTCAGTAAAAGAATTGGCTGATACTAAATATTCTTTACCTTTATATGTTATTTTTTTATCCTCGAACCATCCGATCTGCTTCAGTTCATTTATAAGAGTTTCATCTGTCGTAAAATCACAGAACTTATCCGTTGCATTATTCTCACTTCTCAAACAGTATATCCTTAATGAAGGCTCCAAAGGCCTTTGCTCGTCAGTTGGTTCATAATTAAGGGCATAAATATATCCAGAGTTATTCATATAAAATGAAAGTTCTTCTTTTAATGATGGGAAATTTATGTTGATTACTGATGTATACACTTTTTCAAGATTCTCAATATATTTACTTAAATTCTGTTCTATAATCTCTCGTGTATAATACCCATATACCTTCTTGGCAATCGGTGTCTGAGTATAATCTGGTTTAACATATGGTCGATGTATTTCTTCTCTACCTAAGCCGACCAAATAGTTAATTGCATCGCCAAATATTTGGAATGGATGTTCGATTTTCCCAATTTTTTGTGTCTCAATTTCCTCATTAGACCCTTGTTTAAGAAAATTAATATAATTATCAAACGTTTGTTTCAATAGTTTAACTTTATAAACATCTGCTTCTGGTATATGCAATAAATTGGATTTCCGATCCCCACTGATTGATACCCTCCGTTCCTTCAAGAGGGCAAAGATTAATTCTGTGGCCATAAAGGGATGGCATGCATAGTTCAGCAGTTGTTTTTTTATAATTTCAAACACATAGTCTTGTACAATTTCTTTTGCTAGTTTTTCTGGAGCTTCTTTTATAGGATTACCTTGACAATGTCTAGCTGCATGACCAAACGGCCATCTAAAAGCTTCATCAATATCCGCTGGAGGAATTTGACAAATATTATTTTCATTACTACCGATAGGGATAGGAAATAATATGTAACTGAGTCTATCATTATCATAAACACCAAGGGATATTCCTACTCTGGCTTGGTTCGGATAAACGACTCTCTTCACAATGTTGAAATCATTATCAAGTAGCCTATTGAACTCCTTTATAAAGCGGAATACATGAAGCTTTTCATGGTTAGGCAATGGAAGATTGCAGGAAAAGTCTAAAAATTCTTGCAGACCTTCAAAATAATCATTAATGTTATCAACTATGTTGATCCAATCATATATAAAAGTTAAACTGGAATCGCTCATAACTTGAGCAGCCTGAAATTTCACTGTTTTCAAGTTGCCTAATGAATCGAGAAAAGATTCGCTCATATGAAGCCAATATCCTATATTGTTATCAATATCTACACCGATAAATAATTTAGGTTCAGATTGATAACTACTTTTACAAAATTCAAAGAATCTACCTTTATCATTGAAATGATAGGAGAGCCTAGATGCGCTTGCGGAATCGATAGTTTTTACTTGAACCCTAATAGGATCTTTTTGTGTCATGTCCTCATTAAGGAGTTCAATAGAACCATCATGATTGGGAGTGCGGTCATTTGATACAAGGAAAGGCATTGCCCTCCTTGTCTTTAGGACCCATCGTTCGACAAGATTAATAGCATCCCTTTCTTTAAAAGAATTCTCATCATATTTAGCTGGTTGAATGTTTGACTCGCTCATCGGAATTCCTCCTAACGCTAATGTCAAGTCAATAATGCCAAACGGATGTTAGCAGACATTCAAATAGTTGTCAAGTTGAAGAGAGCATTATTTTTCTCCCTCTACTATCCCTATCTCCTCCTCCGTTAGCTCATACAGCTCGTAGACCAGCAGGTCGATTTGGCGGTCGGTCGCGTCGATCTGACGCTGGATCGTGTCTTTCTCGTGCGGGGTTTTGATCGTCTGTAGCTTTTTGTGGAGGTCGAGCATGTGGTCGACAAGATCGACCATGCGGTCGTGGCGCTTGCGGTCGGAGGGATTGGAGAAGTCGATGGGTCGGATGGGGAGTCGTGCGACATACATAGGCTTGTATTCGAAATATCCGCCCTGCTTTGTAGAAGCAATAGAGTGCATTACAAAATCAAGGGTTTTTGAATTAAGAAGGACAAGGAGATACAAATCTTCGGTCGGGATGATTGATGTTTTATCATTTGAGTAGAATGCATTATCATCAAAAGTATATGAAGCACGATTTATTATTGAAGGTATAATTATTTTCGGTTTATCAAATTCCGCGTAATAATCTATGCTATCCTGAATTTCGTACCATTGGTAACTTCCCGGTTTCCTGCCTTCCAAATGATTTCCTTTCCAGTTTTTTGGCTTGGGCATAAGTTTTTCTTTAAACTGAGCTAGGTGCTTTTTAATAGCCGGATAACGAGAGATATCAACTCCTCTCCTTGTGAAAATCAGATAATGATTACTCTGCGGCGTTCTGTAACGCTTGATATCCCTTCCCAACAGAAACGGCTTTATAAGGTCAGCACTTTTTGGGTCTTCTGATATTAGCTGCTCCTTAGTCTTTGCATCAATAACAAATGCTTCATTAAGCCCGGTAAGGATACCACGATATATTTTATCGCTCACATAATCCGACAAAGGACCACCCTTTGATCTGATTTTCTGTAA
>JAPKYR010000212.1:12115-16140 GCA_026394215.1 bacterium | reverse complement strand
CTCGGGATCGATATAGATAAAATTGTACGCAAGCAGGGAATGGCTGTTTCCATCAGTACTAGTGGGTACATCGGCATTACCTGTAGGTTCTGCCGGTGATACAGCTTCATCCGGCATTATTGGCTGTGATGTGTCCCCCCCGCAGCCGTACATTAATGTCATCGCTGCTAAAATGACTACAAGAAAAATCACTGCTCGGTTCATGAAAGGTGCCTCCTTGGCGATTAAAATCCTTATTAAGCCTATATATACGAAATTATACTCTCTTTTTACATTTCGTCTATAAAACAATGCAATAAATACCCGTCCAATTTACCATCCCGCCGGCTGCTCTATAAGCGCATATTCACCGGGGCCATCCTTAACATTCGGCCATAACGCAATATCTCCTGTGTGCGGATTCATGTCGATGGAATAGTAATGATTAGTGGGCAATAAAACCGGGCCGGCGAGGATGTTCAGATCCGAATCGATTTTTACAAGCTGCGTTCCTGCATCAACAATGTCCGCGAAAATAAGTATCCGGCAGTGCGCGAGGTCGGGGTCGGAAAAATCCGCAACCATGTCGATTGATCTCTCCGGATAAGAGGCATCGAGAATTTTTCCGGTGAAGAGGTCGGAGATTTCCCCGACAAATGTCGGCGGCGTGGTTGATAAATCATAACTTGCCACCTTGCCGTTATTGCTTGAAGTCAGCACTAGAAGGCGATTATCCGGTATGACGATTAATTCGATAGGCGTGCCCCAGACTTCGCCAAGCATAATATGATTCGGCATATCTTCGACAAGCGTTCCCGTTTCACCTGCTCCATCGGGCAGGAAATGTTTTATTCCCGGCGCGAAACCAGCCTCCGGAAAATACCCGCACCAGAATCCCCCGTGCCCGTCGGTATCGAGGCTGAAAACCTGCCCGCCGCCCGCCGCGTCTGTTTCGCCGTCGAATTTTCCTGTCGATGCCGACCACACTTCGACAATCGAATAATTCGTATTCCAGACAATGAAAAATCGCCCGGCCTCCTCGCTGATATCGATCGATACCGGCACCGGCCATTTTCCTATCTGCGGATTTCCCCAATTCGCCCCCTGCAAGCCGTGTCCGGTTTCGGGAGTGAGCGTGTCAATTATGTAAGTCAGACAGACGGTTCCCGCGAATCCGCTGATGTAACCCATGAATTCACCGTCGGCCTCGGTACCGGTGTCATGCACGAAACACGCGTCGTAGGCAGGCATATGCGTCCCGCCAGAAAAATCGCCGATGCCGAGGTAATTCGTGTGAATGACCGAATTGCAGGAGGAAGGCTCGATAATTTCAAGCCCCTTGATAAGCTTTCCGAACTGCATATCCGGATTGGTGACAACAACATCCCAGAAACCGAGCGCGGCTCCTGTGAGGTCGAAATCGGCAGTTAATTCTAAGCTGGTGATACCATTGACATCGGTGGCATAAATGTCTGGTTGACCGGCTTGTTCGAGATGAACTGTGGGGTAAGCCATGAAAATCTGTCCGGTGATAAGGGCATCATCGATCACGCTATCCTGCTCGACAACATTTGGGGCAATTGATTCCACTATCGGTGGGGGTATCTGAGGTTCGTCGCCGACCGGGATCGTGAATCGCCCGTATCCGTAGATTGTCCCGACAAGAGGATCGGGTTCGGTATTTCCATAGGTTACCAATAATTCAGTCCCTGCCAGCTTGTCGAGTCCGCCTTTGAAATTCGTGACGGAAATTTCCCAGTGTGCGGCATCGCCAGTAATGCTCTCGGGCGGCATGATCGTTGCGGCTGCGCCATCGAAACATTCGGGAGCTTCCCACATTAACGACCACGGCTCATTCCATCCCTGATGATCGTAAATATCGACCCCGATTGTTACCGTCCCGCCGTTGTCCCAGAGTACTCCGTTTACAATTTCAAAATCGAATCTGTATGGCTCGACACAATTGGCCGACATTGGAAAATCCGATAATTCGTACGGGTCGCTGCCAGATGGAATATCCCAGCAAGCATCGATCGCGTACCAGAATTTCAATTGATCCACACCGGTGCTGAATTTATATGTCCTGACGACTTTATCGTAATTGAAAAATGCGCGGCGACCGCCCTCATCCTCGCTCTGCCCTTCGGAATAATAAGCCATGAACGGATTGAGAGTATTGGTCGGATCGCCCCAGTCGGGATCGACATATCTTCCCCTCGAATATCCCTTGACTCCGGGTCCGGGATAATCGACCGCGTTGAAAATCGGCGTCCACCCGTCGGGATTTAGAATCGACCAGTCGCCGTTTGAAACCCGCGTGGTGAGAATATCGGAACTAGGGAATGAATATGTGCCGGGAAGCATAATGATTCCGCGCATGTCGAAAACCGTAAAAATGCTCATCCCGGGATACGGGTGCGTGATCGAGAGGTTGACGTCGAATCCGTAAGGCTGAACCACAATCGGAGGTTCTATCTTGAAACAGTTCGTGCAGACGCCCTCCTCGAGGAATTTCCGGATATTCAGATGGACTTCCCCGAACCTTGCCGGGGTGATTTCGCACTCACCGCTGGAAGCATCTATATTTACTTCCCAGAGTCCGAGTATGGTCCTGTTTTGGGGAGCGAGATAGCTTTGGCTTATATCCGGAAGAATATTTTCCCGGGCGGATGGGGTCGCAGGCGAATTTCCGGAACACCCGATGAATAATGAGGAAAATAATATTAGCGCAATTGAACCGATCAGTATTGATTTCATGATTTCCCTCCGATTACACACAATATATTGTACCGCATATTCCCCGCGGGCTCCATATTTTAGCGCGGTTCGTGGCATGCGATTCCAGCGCATGGTTAAACGGTTCATGCGATTCCAGCGCATGAAAAACCGCTTGACCATGCGCCGGAGTCGCATCAAACGGGAAATCATGCGCCGGAGTCGCATCAAATGGGAAATCATGCGCCGGAGTCGCATGCCACATTTTATATGCATTTTCATGATACTATTCTGAAGAGTTAAAAAATCCCACCCTTTTGCGGGGTGGGTCAGGAAAGAGATAACAATATGTGGTGGCTTACATGTTACATGACTATCGGCTATCCGATTAGTTGCAGCCATGCAAGCCGAATTTACCTTAGACTCTCTACTTTTTCCGTCAACCAGTCCAAAAGGACCCCTGCTGGCAGATCATTCAGAATTTCATCGTTGTCAATCCAGATATGTTTCCTGTGGACGTCCATCCCTGCCTGCTCCGCGTAAATCATCGCCTGTACGACATCTTCCGCCGTGATCAACCGATCCCCTCTATCCTCATCGGTCAAGTCGGTTCCCTCGAAATCCTGATATGAGTAGCCGGTCACAACCCCGTCCTTTATTCTCATAATCCCCATATCCGCATAGTCGGGATTTTCGGTAACTATCCAAACCGCGGCCTGGATAGTCTCGTAGCTGTCCTCCGAATCCCCGATAACCCGAATGAGATCGGTCAGCGCGCTTGAAAAATCACCGACCGCTGTGAAGTAATTTCCCGGAACCGGAACCGACTCATGCGTTTCGAGGCTTGCGGTCTGGACAATAACTTCAAAAGTACCCAGAGCAGGGAGGTCGAGTTCGGCGGTTTTAGTGACAACCATGTTCTGCACATCGTTGAGGCGGGCTGCGAGATATGTTCCGGCTGGAATTACCACGTGCAGATCCTCCTCTACAAGCGATATGCCCGTAATTTTGACCGTGTTGTACGTATCGCCCTGCGCGACAATTTCGATTTTGTCGTTTGCAACAAGCGAGTAGATTGCGTCATCATTCACGACATCCTGAGTATGTCCCGGTATCGAGATGATGAGAGCGAATAAGAGGGTTGCGAAAATCCAGAATGCTGGCTTCATAATAAACAGCCTCCTTATGTAAGGCGGGATAAGGATACACTAATTTGTGAATTATGTACAAGTTAAAACCATCGGCGGACTTAGCATTTAGAACCTTGATATTCAAAGGAAGAAAAAATATTCAAACAACAATTTCACGTGCCTTCGCGCGGAGGATGCTTA
>JAPKYR010000212.1:0-12106 GCA_026394215.1 bacterium | reverse complement strand
AAAAATGGCGCGCCGAGAAGGGCGGTGATAATCCCCGGCGGAAGCTCTACCGGCGACAGGATCGTCCGGCTTAATAGGTCACAAAGCACGAGGAATCCCGCACCGACGACAAGGCTTGCCGGAAGTACCAGACGGTAGTCGGGTCCCGCAATCATCCTGACGGCATGGGGCACAATCAATCCGACAAACCCTATCGGTCCCACCTGGCTGACAGCGGCCCCCGCAAGAAGTCCCGATATGATAAACCCGATCATCTGTATCCGCCTGATATTAACTCCCGCACTCTGAGCCTGGGAATCTCCGAGAGCCAGAATATTGAAAACCCGCGCGTAAACAAGAAGCACAATCGATCCGATAATTAAAACCGGGAGAATTCCCCACACCGAATCGTACCCGACCGTATCGAGCGAGCCCATCATCCATCGTATAAGCGCGACATTCTGCTCAAAATCCGATAAATACTGGAGAAGAAGGACAATCGCTGCGAAAAAGAAATTCACGCTCACTCCGGCCAGTAATAAAAGCCCCGTGGGATGCCTTCCGTTCCGATAGGAAAGCCCCCATACGAGTGCCAGTGTCGCGAGGCTCAGAACAAAAGCCCCGAGAACCGTCCCCGGCACTTTAAATGCGGTCGCGCCGATTCCGAGAAAAATCATGAGCGCGGCTCCGAGTGTCCCGCCCGACGCGACGCCAAGCGTGAACGGGCTTGCGAGCGGGTTCCGCAGGAGCGCCTGCAATGTCGCGCCGCTAAGCGCGAGCGATCCCCCCGCTACAAGTGCGAGGACAATTCGCGGAAGCCGTGTTTGAAAAAGCACCGACCGGTCGGGATTCTGCGAAAGCGGAATGGAAAAATCAAATGCCTTTGAAAAATCGACATAGTACGTGCCGAAGAGGGGTGCGACGACGACACAAATCGCCGCAAACCCGACAAACGCGGCCATCCATGCCCAGAACCTCGCAGGGGTAAGGGTCCGGATACCGTTGCTCATACGGCATCCCCCCTCTCAGATCGCGCGAAAATCGCTTTGTCGATCCCATCGGAAATAATTTTTACAGGCGTGCCGTATGCGGTTTCAAGGATATTTTCATTAAGGACTTCATCGGGCGCACCATCGGCCATGATTTTCCCATTTGATAAAAGGATCAGACGGTCTGCCCATCTTGAAATCGCCCCGATATCGTGCGCGATTACGACAACTCCGGTTCTTTTATTGGTGAGATTCCTGAGAAGTTTGTAAGCTTCATTCTGATATTTGAAATCGAGTTCCGATACCGGCTCGTCGAGAAGGAGAATTTCAGGCTCGGTCGCGATCGCTTTCGCTAGAATCACCCGCGCGCGCTCCCCTCCGGATAGTTCGGTAATCAACCTTCCCGACCAGTCGGTAATTCCCACAAGGTCCATTGCCTGAAGCGAGACTCTGCGGTCCGATTCCGAATCGAAAAATGCGCCCCCCGAATGCGGCCACCGTCCAAGCATCACAATCTCCCCGACCGTAAACGGAAAATGGACTTCATCCTCTTGAGGTAGATACGCGACCCGTTTCGCGAGTTCGCGTGGAGGGATTTCTCCCACAGGTTTGCCGTCGAATTTGATTTCCCCAACCTGAATTTTTAAGAGACCTGTCAGGAGTTTCAGTATCGTACTTTTGCCGGAACCGTTTGGGCCAATCAGGCCGGTGAATTCGCCGCGATCCAGATGAAAATCAATACCGTCAAGGACAAATTTGTCCGGATGGTATCCGAACTTCAGATTTGATGCTATGTACAGCGGATCTGGCATTTATGTAATATTAACTATTTTAATTCCGGGGACACCTTTTTTGCCTGCCGAAGCTCGATGCAACTTGGAGATTTTTCTCAGGCAAAACAAGGTGTCCCCTTTCCTGGTCGCTAAATGGTTGATAGTTACTATAATTAATCCCGGATATCAGCTACCCTTTCGCTAACGCTCCGGGATAGCAGATACCGGGTTATCAGTCTCTTGCTCATTCCCCGGTGTTTCTGGCGCTCCGGACAATGCATATGGCGAAACGACTTCAGGGAAAATATCGGGATGAATCCAGTGCGCGACAAGCATCAAAATCCGGTCGAGATTCGCGCCGGGGATCTGGAACCACCCTTCCTCGGGGACAATTATATTACCGTCCTGAACAGCCTTGATAGTCCCAAGCTCTTCCCAGTCCGAAGCCAGCGCGCTGAATTCCTCTTCCGTAGCGCCTTTGGATAGTGTCGAATCGATGATAATTTCAGGATCGGCGCCGATAAATGCTTCGACCCCAACCTGAGGCCAGACAATTTCCTGGTCGGAAAAAATATTCCTGCCGCCAGCGATCCCGATCATTTCCGAAAGGTAATTTCCCGCTCCCGCCACATAAATATCCTGAAGCCTGCCGGGATTGCGTCCGACCACAAGCGCAACCGACCTCGGTTCCATGCCCTGCAGACGCGTGGCAACCTCAATTCGCGCATTCTGGAATTTGTCGATTATCCGTTGGGCTTCATCCGGATGTCCGAGGAGCGTTCCAAGGTCCTCGATGCTTAATAAAATCTCCCTTATGCTGTCATTGGCGAACGACCTGTAATGCAGGCCAAGCCCGGTGAGAATCTCGGCCATATGCTCGTCGTTATCGACAACTAGGACGAGGTCGGGATGAATAGCGGCGAGGGCTTCGAGATTGGGATCGAGGTAATTCCCGACTTTGGGCTTATCGGCGGCTTCCGGAGGGTAAACGGAATAATCATCGACAGCCACAAGAAGATCGTCCGCTCCAAGCGCATAAATGATTTCGGTCAGATTCGGCGACATCGAAACAATCCGCTCCGGAATCTCAGCCGCCTGTTCCTGCTGTTCGTTTGGATTAATGGCGGTATGCCTGACATTGGTCTCGTCATTTGTGCCTGTACATCCTGACTGCACCAGTGTGGCAAGCTCAAAAAAGACAATCGCGCAAATTATAAAGACCGATGGCAACAGGATTTGTCTGATTCTATACATAGGGCATCCAGCTTGTTGGAATTTTTTACAATGGACAGATTATCATCATGAGGGGCACAAATAAAGGTTTGATGGGCCAGAATATTTCCTGGGGTGTTTTCTCGGATAGCGAGAATCCGGATATCTAAGGCCGAATTTTTAAGGGTTTTTACCTTAATAAGTACGGATTTTGTCAGGTTTTAATCGATCAAGGCTGATTCGGAAAATACTTGCACGATATTGCGCTACATATTAA
Organism: bacterium; assembly: GCA_026394215.1. GTDB lineage: Bacteria > JAJVIF01 > JAJVIF01 > JAPKYR01 > JAPKYR01 > JAPKYR01. The sequence continues at coordinate 8,876 of JAPKYR010000212.1, read as the reverse complement.
TTCTTGATTTTATTGCAAGAATTCTCAAGTAGTGAAAATTTGCCATAAAATGATTTAGAATATAATATAAATTTATCATTATAATTGTCTCGTAGATAATAATGGGGCTTTGAGTGGACTGGTTCACCTGCGAAATATTTCATTACATCTGCAACACTACTTCATGACCCTCTGAATATACCTCAACTTGTCCTGTCCAAGATCCACCCTTCTGGGGGTGGCTGAAAATTGATGAAATTTCGAGAAATAAATATCGACAACGGGGGATGAGGGACCGCCTTTTTCGTGCCCCACGACAACCCCGACTTCATTGCTCGATAAAATCACTGCACATCCCTGCGGATACAATCCCGTATGCTTGATGAAGCCCTTGAATACCTCGCGATTGTACGACCGCCCCGATTCTCTCATCATGGTTTTTATCGCCGTGTGCGGGGTTAAAGCTTTTCGATACGGACGCTGGCTCACAAGCGCGACATAGTCGTCAATTATATGCGCCAACTTTACATGCTTCGGAATCTCATCCTTTGATTTCATCAGCGGATACCCGTTCCCGTCCTCGCGTTCATGATGCATAAGGATAATATCGCGCGCGATTTTCGGAATCTTCTCGTTCAACGGCGACAGCATCCTCGACCCCAAGTACGGGTGCCTTCGTATCTCACGTTTTTCAGCCCTGTTTAATGTCCCTGTTTTTTCCGGGATGAATTCGGGAACCAGCCTCAAGCCCGCATCGTGAAGAAGCGCGCCAAGACATGACGCGAACACGGCTTCATCGCCTTCCCCGATTTTTCTCATATGCCATCCCATCAGCACCGCCATCTCGATTGAATCGTCGACAAGGAGATCCGTGAATGAATCATAAACCGGACGCGTAACCGGCAGGGGAGGAGAGTTGAGAAGCTCGGTATCGTGAAGGATGTCCTCGACCAGCACCTCGACAGTATCGATGTCGGGCAACTGCCCCTGTTGCAGGCCTCTGAACATGCTGGCCATAAGCCTGCGTCCGGTATCGGAAGTTTTCATGGATAGAGCCTGGGAAATCCCGCTGCGACGCTGCATCTCGGAAATTCGCGATGCGATCACTTCGAGGCATGGGGTAATTGTGGTTACATGGTGGGATGTGAAATCGGGACGCCCCGCTATCAGGCCGACGACATTGGTCGCCTTGATTCGGCTGATAAGTTCGGACGTGATCGGGGTACCTATGGGAATGGCAACGCAACCATTGAGATCAAAAAGATCGCAGGCTGTGGCGGTTCCCAGAATCAACTGATCGATGCCGATGAGAGTACCCTGTGACACGGTCTCGGTTTCCTTGATGTTTGCACCCGGAATGATCAAATTCTCCAATAGTCAGCCGGGAGTCATTTTTCGTCCGCGTCCAGGCAATTAAATCGTATTAAGTTTAAGGCGTACAATAAACCATTTATAAGGGTTGATGTCAAGGTATTTCCGAAGTTCTTTTAATAATCGGTTTAAATATCCACATTTCTCAACACGTTTTCCACTGCTGAAAATTGTCAAAAAATGTAAAGAGGCCAATAGATTACTCCCCTTAAGGATGGGATGGCAAGGCTCCTGCCGAGCCAATTTTCTGTAAATTCACGGCTCGACAGGAGTCTCGCCCTCCCCTTGCACCTCTTCATAGTTCATCTATTTTTAATGGTCATTAAATCTTATAGTCTAGATATCCCTCCCTCCATGCAACAATATATTGACGGCTCACGAAGGAAGATATCCGAGGCCATGCCGAAATGAAGGAAGTTTTGATGTCACATAAAAAATATCTCTTGCCAGTCCTTTTCGCAGTAATAATCGGTTTGATCCTCCCATGTTCCGCTATCTCGTGCAACAATGGCGCCGCTGTAGTTCCGGATTCGAATAATACCGCGCTTATACAGCCCGCTCCGGAGGTGGACAGCGGTTCACATCAGATTCCCGTGACGCCGGGAAACTCGTCGCTCCAAATGATCAATGGGAACGAGCTTACCGCAACATCAATAGATGATCTTGCCGGGACAATAAGCGATCTCCAGCATAATGGAGGCGGAGTCACGACATTCGACCTTGGTGAAGGCGTACTGGTCCTCCATGTCTTCGACTCCTTTCACGGGCATGTTTTCTCAAGCCAGGCGTTAGTTAAATCCGGCGACGGTACAAGCTCGCTATGGAGTATCAACGGATATGCGGTCTTCGTGAATGCCGTTTTTCCCGTAACAGTATCGGTCTACGCGGATGGCTACGCCCTTGCGACTATCGTAGAAACAAGCGCGAATGTCCTCTCGATTCCGCTGCGCCGGATCGATGAGCCGAGTAAAGCCACTATATTCGGCGTCGCCGGGACTCACGGTTATCCCCGGATGTCGCTTTATTCCGATACGCTTCTGCCGAAATGCATAACAAATTCACCGGTCTCGCACGACGGAAATTATCAGAGCTTTGAATTCGACGTCGATCCTTATGTCACGAACGGGATGTCCGCCTTCCTTCTGGGCGGGGTCGATCTTCCGAATAACCATGCGGGTTATCAAATTTTCAGCCTGCCGGCATTCCGGATGACAAACCATTTCGCATGGGATCTCGGGCGGTTGAATTCCGATGAACGGCTTTTCCATATGGTCGACTACCATCTGGGTGTTGCTCCCGCCGGGGTTGTAAGCGGGGAGGTCGCGCTTCCCTACGAATATTGCGGCGAGAAAATTGACGCTCTCGAGGGAGCGCGGATATGGGCGCTGCCGACCGCGATCCTTCTTGATGGAGAACGGTATCTCGCAGTCGGACCGCATGATGTCCTCGAAGGCGATGATCCTAAAAAACTCGAATATCGCTGCCCTTGGTTCGAATCGCAGATTCCGGAGGACCGTCTCGTACTCGCGGCGCAGTTTGAGCTTGCCGATGGGTCTGCCGATATCGTGCATGCTATCTGGCACGGGGAAGATAGCCTGGACCCGATCGCATTCTCGGGTATACCGATTTTAAATGTTTCCGGTTTTACAGTCGGCACCGGGTTTTCGTACCCGACATTTGAGATTCAGGATCCGCTCGGCGCCGATGGCCGCCTTCAGAAAATCCATGCATGGGCGGATGGTGTCGGTCCTGTATGGGATATTACGAAAACCGGGGGCATAGAGCCCATAGACACTGCGGATTACGATATTCCGCTCACATGGCTCAGGGACCTTCTCGGGTTTCCAAACGTGGAATTCAGAGTTGAATGCATAAACGCGCTGGATCAAAGTATAGATGAGTATACGTATAACGATATTATAATGAGGCGTAATGAGGTTTTGTTCAGCGCGTGGACCGGTCCTGCGGATTGATGGGGAGATTTATTAATTCAGATTTTCGTAAATATAAATTGAATTTAACAATGCCCGTCAATCGGGCGTTTTTGTTATTCCGGGTATCTCTGAATTAATATGGTTCAATTTACTTCCTCAATCCCCCCACCAAGCCCATTTTCCGATGCTCCCAGCCTTAACTCAATTATCTCATTCGCATTTGGGTCGTGGATGTACGCTACCGGATAAAACGGGGACGGGAATAATGTCACCGCGAATTCCGCGAGGTTCATCCCGTCGTGCCACTGCGCGATCTCGATGTTGCCCTCGTACCGTATCGATCCAAGCAGAGGGTCGAAAACCTTTATGTCGCCGTTGGTCGGATCGAGAGTCAATATATATGGCCGCGATGGCTCCCCGGCATATAACACCGTGCACACCCCGAATATTTTCGGCACGTCCGCATGCCAGACAATATATGGATCGTCGGCAAGCGGGTCGGCTTTATTGAATCGCACGGCCGCGATATGTGTTGTCTCGCTTCCTTCGACATCCTCGCCATATTCCGCGAAAACGATGACCGATTCTCCGAATCTCACGCTTGGAATGTAACCCGTGATACGTAACGACAGCGGATTATCGGTCGCATCATCGGTAAGATCGACCGCTTGAAAAGCTTTCACACAGCATGTTCCCTTATAGAATGTATATTCTTTTCCATCGTACGGAGAAACACCCGCGAAAAAGTATATGCCGGGGTTATTCGAAAATCCCGTTAATTCAGCGCCAAGAGTCATGTCGATTTCGTCTCCGAACGGCACAATCTCATTACCGATAAGATCGAGTTTCGCCCAGTTTGTCGCGATTCGCGTGACCCCGTCGGGCATTCTGAGAAAGTAATCGAGGTAATTCTCAGCGACAAGAACCGGCGCGCCGAGACGGTCGCAAGGGACGAAAATATTCGTAGAGGAAAGCTCGAAGCGCGTCCGCTCTATCTCATTCTTGAACATAAGTTTTCCGTCAACCCCGTAATACGAGACTGAATCGATTATCGGCAGATCCATCGGCCCGGAATCCTCGATTGTCACGCCCCTGGTCGAACTTGCGCTTCCCGCCGAGACAACAGCGAACGAATATCGCTCCAGAACTCCGGCCTGAGTCAGGTTTCTCACGGCAAGCGGGATCGGCATCCACGATTTATCGGGCGGAGAAGGATCGAGCGGGTATTCACCAATTATATTTTCAGTTAAATCCCATTGATATATCGATGTCGGGACGATAACGTAATCCTCATCCTCATTTTCTCCGGTTACATGGTTTGAATTCGCGCACGCGTAAAGCGAAATTTTACTGCCATCGACGCCCCACATTGTCTGACCGGTGTAACCAACCGCGGCAGGCCAGACTTTTCCGTCGGGAGGTGTGTATCGTGACGATTCAATGACTGTAATCGGTTCGTAGCGAAGGTCCATCGGCTGCGCGATATTTGTCATGGGAACATCGGTCCACGGGGGCGCCGCTTCTTTCGATTCCGGAGGCGGCGTAGCGCATGAAGAGGTCAGAACCATGATTAACATGACCATTAATAAAATCTTGTTCGAAAATCTACAATGCCGAATCATGCCGTAAGTATATCGCAAAACCCGCTGAAATTCGTTGACTTTGCGTGTTTTCATATGTACCTTAGCGTTTCGGTTGGAGGCTGGCTGGGTTATTTTTTAACATGGAAAACATATCTGTGAAATTTTTCGCATGATTCATAAAAGAGGAACCAGAATGGCAAAGAAGAAAATCAAAAACATATTGGTGACCGGGTCGGTAGGACAGATCGGGTCGGAACTGACCATGGCCTTGAGGGAAAAATACGGCGCCGGTAACGTTGTCGCGGCGGGGAACCGCTCGAAGCCGAGCGATGCATTGAAAAATTCCGGACCGTTCGAATGGGCCGATGTCACGGATATCATGCAGATTGTCGATGTAGTCCGCCGTTACAAAATCGACACGATCGTCAACATGTCGGCGTTGCTCTCCGCGGTCGGCGAAAAAAATCCGCAGCTCTGCTGGGATGTCAATATCAACGGATTAATCAATACGCTGGAGGTCGCGAGGATTTTCGAGCTGAATCAGGTGCTGTGCCCGAGTTCTATCGCGGTCTGGGGCGATGGCGCTCCGCTTGAAAATACCCCGCAGGAAACTGTCCTCAAACCGAAAACCATGTACGGTGTGACAAAAGTCGCGGGCGAATTGCTTTGCGATTATTACGTACGGCGCTACGGGGTCGATGCGAGGGGCCTTAGGTATCCGGGAATCATTTCCGCTGAGACGCTTCCCGGCGGCGGCACGACCGATTACGCGGTCTGGATTTACTACAAGGCGGTCGAGGAGAATAAATACCAGTGTTTCGTGAGAGAGGACACTCGTCTCCCGATGATGTACATGCCGGACTGTCTCAAGGCCACGATCGACCTTATGGAAGCCGATTTCAAGAAGCTCAAACATCACGGCGATTTCAATCTGGGCGCGATGAGTTTTTCCGCCGGACAACTCGCGGCAAATATCAAAAAGCATATTCCGGAATTTACGGCGACTTATGTTCCCGACGATCGCCAGAAGATCGCGGATTCATGGCCGAGTTCGGTCGATGATTCCGCCGCGCGCAAAGAATGGGGCTGGAATCCGAGTTACGATCTCGACGCGATGACGAAAGATATGCTGGCGAAACTCCAGAAGCGTTTCAAGAAGGGCAAGCTGTACGGGTAAAATTGGGGATCTATTATCCTCAAAAAAATGTATTCCTATTCTTGTGGGAAATATTCTTGCCTGTTCCTGGATTTAATAAGTTACTAAGCCGCGCATTATGGGTGCATCATCATTTGCATATCCCGGTAGCAGCTATCCCGGAGCGTTAGCGGAGGGTAGCTGCTATCCGGGATTATAAAAAATGCTTTGACAGTGCGCGGTTCAGTAAATACCCGGATTCTTTGACTGGTTGTATTTCGCTGGAATTATTCCATCCGTCCTTCTATACTTACAATTTATTCAGGTACATTCCTCCATGGACCTCAGACGTTGGCTTCTAAGATATCCTTATCCGCCCAGGCACCATGAGATCAGCGACGCCAGGCTGATACTTCGCGCGCATCTTTTCGACCTCTGGCTATTCCTGCGACGCATTTCCCTCAACCTGGTCAGTATCCTGATCGTCCTGCTCTTCAGTGCAGTCGTCCTTGATACAGCCCAGGCATGGCCCGATACATCCTTCATGACCTGTTTCACAAGAGCTTTCTACATGATGACCCTTGAAGGGGTTGACCCTCCCCGATTTGAATGGCTCGAGATTTTCGTTTTCCTTCTTCCGCTCGCGGGTCTTATGCTTGCTGGTGAGGGTCTGGTCAGCGCTTTTACGCTGTTTATGCACCGAAGTCTTCGTCAAGGAGAATGGAACATGATCGTCGCATCAACTTACACTAATCATATTATCATCTGCGGGATGGGTCAGCTCGGATGCACCCTTTGCCTGGAACTCACCAAATTGGGCGAGATGGTCGTGGGGATTGACCTCGATGAAGATCAGCCCGGGGTTGTTACCGCCCGGCGAGGGAGAATCCCCGTGGTTATCGGCGACATGACCCTTCAGGAAACCCTCACTGAGGCGAACGTCCAGAAAGCAAGGTGCGTCGTTGTCTGTTCCGGCGATGACCTCGCGAATATAGAAACTTCTATTGAAGCGAAAGAAATCAATCCTGGCGCCACTGTCTACAGTCGTGTCTTCAAAAAATCCCTTGCCGATAAAATCAACTCGGCTCTTAAATTCGACATTATTTCATTCAGCCCATACGCTACCGCAGCGGAGGCAATTCTAAGCCGCCTGAAATCTCCTTCCTGACCGTTTCATTGAAAATCACTGTAAAAACAAATTTGGGTTCTTTGGTCATTCACATACCGAGCTGCGAAGCTATACGGAATATTAATCATTTCCGGCTATGAGTGTATTTACAGGGACACCTTTTTTTGCCTGGCGAGAGGTTAGTAAAGTCAAGAATTTCACAGGCAAAAATAATGTATCCCCTTTCCCGATCGCTAAAAATAATTAATAAGCACTATATCAAACATGCTTATTGCACTGAAAAACCCCGCGGGATGCCCCGCGGGGTATGGAATAAACGTGAATTTGGTGATCCTTACTGGATTTCGAATCTGGTTACAGAGTTGTTCTGCAGCAGGTGTATCTGATCGGGAGTAGAGGAAACGAAGGCATCAATCCTGAGCGGAGTGTTGGCGCAATCTGTCGTCGAGATTTCATCGCTCGTTCCCCAGAGATTGCCCGATGAATCCCATGCGAAGATGGCGGGTTTTCCGCTGCTTCTGATATCCAGCACATACACGTTACCGCTGGAATCAACCGTTATATCGAGCGGCTGGTAAAGCTGGATCGGTCCGCTGTCGCCGAACTTGCGTACAAAGGACGGTGTGCTGGCCAGGGTGTACAGCTCGACAACCGCAGTGGTCGCACTGGTAGTCTCAAGGAAATACATCTGATAAGAACCGGAGTAAGGAACCATGTCGATTCCCTTAATATTGGCCAAAATTACACCAGCAGTGCCTGAGCCGTTGTACCAGGGCGGATATACATAATACGGGAAGCTCTGACCGCCATAACCGGTAGCCTGCATGAAAACGCCGTATGAGCTCGACGGGGCAAAATCCCAGATACCCCAGCAGTCGTTGGTGTTCAGCAGGTTGCAGACATCCTTGAACCCATAGCAGTACACACCGAACCAGTAGGCTCCGTAGTTGCCTCCGGACCAGTTGGACCAGGAGAATAGGGAGTTTAAGCCGGCACCGCCGTACTGGGCGCCCCACAAGCTGTGCGTAGAACTCCAGTCCCACCAGTTCATATACGCCCAGCCGGTATAGTAAGTGTTAACTGTGCCATAGGTGCTCGTGTACTTGAGCCATGAGCTGTCTGATGTGTTACTGATAGCCACCTGATCCGAGGCTGTGTCGATGCCGATGTCCTTGGCATTGGCGAAATTGATTGATATATTCGGAGAACCTGTAACATTGATCTCGTGCAAGGCGGTGATGTCTACAGCAACGCAGCAGATGGATTCCTCAATTCCGTCTGAAACCTTGACACAAACATCGCCGACATAGTTGGCATCCCAGTCCTTCATCGGTTTGTCGTCGGTTCCGGAATCATAAGTATCGCCGAATGTCCCGTCGTCGTTGAAATCCCATGAGTATGTCAGGGTATCGCCATCGGGATCCGTCGAGCCTGAAGCATCAAATTCTATATGGCCCTTTCCTAAATTAGGCATCGAATTGAGGCATACCAAATCGCATACCGGAGGTGCATTGTAAGGTTCCGAGGCAACAAATAACGGAAATCGCCAGAACGAGGCAAGCGGTGAGCTCGCCGGAGGAGCCGAAACACCGGGAATGTTAATATAATTGTAGCCGGAACTCTCGGCGACTACCCAGAACTCGTGTCCGGTCGTGCCTGTCAACGCTACATCCTTGGGAATGTCGATGTGATATGTTGAGTAATTGTCTCCACCGACGACGCCGGGATCGGTATCATGCGAAGCG
>JAPKYR010000135.1 GCA_026394215.1 bacterium | reverse complement strand
AGGCTTGCGCTGTACGCCCACTGGAAAAAGCCGTCAACCGATCCGAATTTATAGTAGCAGAACGCGATACAACCGATCGCCGCGATGACAATCACCACAGCAATAGCAATGAGCGCCAGCGTGCTTCTGGCTATTCCTAGTTTCGATTTTTTTCCGCTTCGGTCAACCATGTTCATTATATATATAAGCGAAAATCCGTGTTAAAGACGCGCCAAAAATCAGCATTCCATTACGGAAAGCTTACAAGGGCAGAATGTTACTCAAAGGAGTATTGTAAATCAACCTTTAAGAGATATTTAAACTCTGATTGACTTTGGAAATCTGCAGGGATATCTTTAGTGACAGTGTAATCCCTGAATTATTCGTGCAGCATTGTTTTTGATTGGCATCCAAGTGGCCTGATTTCGGAGGATATCGGGATGAAAGCTTACCTTATAGCCCTGGTATTACTAATATTCAATATCATCGGCTGCCCGGGAGGCGGAGGAAAACCACCTGCCTCCACTAATGGCAATCTTATCTGGGCTAAGAGCGCCGGAGGAGCATCTGGCAGTGGCGGTGGCTCTGGAATTACGACGCTTTCGGACAATTCGATAGTCGTGACAGGATCGTTTCAAGGATCGGTCACATTCGGACCAGGCGAGTTGAACGAGACAGTCCTAGCTTCCGCTGGAGGCCCCGACATCTTCATCGCGTGCTACAACCCGGACGGTACACTCGCCTGGGTGAAACGGGCCGGAGGAACTAACTTTGATAGGGGCTCAAGAATCACGACACTTTCGGACGATTCGACAGTCGTGATAGGAGTGTTTGAAGGATCGGCCACATTCGGACCGAGTGAGTTGAACCAGACAGGCCTGTCTTCCGCTGGAGGCTGGGATATCTTCATCGCGCGATACAACCCGGACGGCACACTCGCCTGGGCGAAACGCGCCGGAGGAGCATCTGAGTATGATAATGGCAATGCAATCATAGCGCTTTCGGACAATTCGACAGTCGTGACAGGAGGGTTTAAAGATTCGGCTGCATTCGGTCCGAGTGAGCCGAACCAAACAGTTCTGAATTCCGCTGGAGGTTACAATATCTTCATCGCGCGTTACAACACAGACGGCACACTCGCATGGGCGAAACGTGGTTTAGGAGAATCTGGCTTTGAATTTGGCAATGGAATCACGACGCTTTCGGACAATTCGACAGTCGTGACAGGATGGTTCGATGGATCGGCCACACTCGGACCGGGCGAGCCGAACCAGACAATCCTGACTTCCGCTGGGTATTTAGATGTTTTCATCGCGCGATACAACCTGGACGGTACACTCGCTTGGGCGAAAAGTGCCGGAGGAGCATCCGATTATAATGTAGGTGATGTAGGTTGTGGAATCACAACGCTTTCGGATAACTCGACTGTCGTAACAGGATTGTTTATGGGAACGGCCACATTCGGCAAGGGGGAGCCTAATCAGAAAGTGCTGACTTCAACTGGTTCTCTTGACACTTTCATCGCCAGATATAATCCTGATGGAACGCTTGTATGGGCGAAACGTGCTGGCGGATCGGATTTCGATCGCGGCATAGGAGTCACCACACTTTCGGATAATTCGGTTGTCGTGACGGGAAAGTATGAGGGTACAGTCACATTCGGTGAAGGTGAGTTCAATCAGACAGCGTTGACTTCATCGGGAATCATTGACATTTTCATTGCGCGTTACAACCCGGACGGCACACTCGCCTGGGCGAAAAGCGCCGGAGGAGCTTCTTGGAGTGATAATACCTCTGGAATCACGACACTTTCGGACAATTCGACTGTCGTAACAGGACAGTTTTCCGGATCGGCAACATTCGGACCGGGCGAGCCTAACGAGACTGTACTGACTTCCGCAGGTGATGGGGATATCTTCATCGCGCGGTTTAATCCATAAACTTTCCCAATTGTATTTTCAACAGGCATTATCTCCCTTGCACCCTCCTGGTCCATCAGAATACATTGTTAATCCCGTTACATGCTATCCCTCAGCGTCGTGCCATCTTCTTGCAGAAGATGGGCCGGCTGTGTCGACGGCTTCCAGCCGTCGTAGACGATTTATATACCAACTCACCCTATTTCATATCCTCTTAACTCATGCCCTCATATTCAATTTTCGCTTAAGTTAGTGCCATTGGTAGCTGATAGCCGGGATTAAAGAAACTTAATGAATGCCATGATTTTGCATTCGACCCAAGTCACCCATATTAATTTAAATCGTATTAAATCTATAAAAGTCTTTTCTATGGAAACTCCCCGAATCTATTATCGGAGGGCATTTACGATGAAAACTTTGCTACCTATAGCTCTACTTATAATCCTGATCATCATCGGCTGTTTGAGAGGCGGAGGCAATCCCGCAATACCTCCTGAAAACAACAGTCTGCTTTCGGAACCGGTGACCGTACAAAACAACCGGATACTTCTAGGCGTTGGGGAAGTAAATATCTCCGCCGACCGCCAGACGGTCGAGATAATCCCCAACCGCAATACCGAGATGCATCTGAACATACTTCCGTTTATCGAACAATGCTCCGGTTGTATCTTGTTCAGCGATTTTATAGTTTACAGCCCGACCGATTTCTCAGTCGACGTCAAGCTGAAACACCCGCTGCCAAACCTCCCGCAATACACGGTTTTCGACATGCGGTTTATTTTCATCACCGACGCCGATTACACTTTTCCGGGGAGCGGGGTAGATGTTTCGTTCGAAGGGAGCAACCCCCTGATCCTGAATCCGTCCGGGTATACGAGGCTTTTCAACCCGACCGATTTCCCGTACAACCCGAATGCGCCAATTTTTAATTATTACCCCGGAATTGTGTCGATGGGCAGCAATTTCTCGGCGACAATAAACCCCTTCATCGCATTTGGCAAGGAAAATCCGCGGCGCATGATTTCTTCCGGCGAGGAAGATCACCGTCGCGTGCGTCTGAATGTCCCGACCGGACCTTTGCATTTCGGTTATGCGGTCGATGCGTGCTGGAAGGAGTCCGCTATATGGGATAATCCGGTCGACGATTTCCCACCGGAAGCGAACTGTACCGAAGCGTACATGATCAATGTTGATATGGACCAATGGCCAGTATCCAGCGATGACATTGAACCAGTCATAGTTACAGTGTACGATCATCAGGGAGCCTCAACTATCGGCAATGTCACAGCCGAAGCCCCTGGCTTGTTCAGCGGAGTAATTGAATTAACCCAATCCGCCGAATGGGAAAACAGCGCGGAATATACCGGGACGATTACAAATGATTTAGGCGGCACCATCTACGACTCCCCGATGCTCATTCGTGTGACCGACACCCATGTTGATGAATTCTTCGGGCATGTTGACGCCTGGCTGGTAGTCTCAGGGACTGCATTTGCCGGCCCGGAAGAACCCAATAATCCTATTGAGATCAACGATATCGATACGCCCAGTAATGCCGATGGAGTCGCGGTATCGGGTGGTTACGCATATGTCGCGGATACCTTATCCGGACTTCAGGTAATCGATGTCGACCCGCCGTTAGACGCTTTCACTGTCCAGGCAGTCGATACTCCCGGTCTTGCCTATGGAGTCGCGGTATCCGGAGGTTACGCATATGTCGCGGATTACTATTATGGGCTTCAGATAATCGATATCGACCCGCCGGCTGAGGCTGCTATCGTAAAATTCGTCGTTACCCCATACAGCCCCATGGCAGTTGTGGTGTCGGCAGGTTACGCGTATGTCGTTGATTATTATACGCTTAAAATTATCGATATCGACCCGATAGATTCGGCTTATATAGTCAAATCGGTCAATATTCCCGGTAAGGCGCGTGGGATCGCGGTATCGGGAGGCTACGCGTATATCGCGGACGATTATCCGGGACTTGAGATAGTCGATATAGACCCGCTGTCATCGGCTTACATTGTAAGTGAAGTCTTTCTGCCTGAAGGGGCCTGTGATGTCGCGGTATCGGGAAGTTACGCGTACGTTGCAGACAAATATTCGGGACTTCAGATAGTCAATATCAACCCGCCGTCCCTGGCTTGCATCGTCAACTCAGTCGATACACCCGGCAAGGCAAGGGGAATCGAGATAAGTGGCGGTTACGCGTATATCGCGGACTGGGATTCGGGGCTTCAGATAATCGATATCAACCCGATATCCTCGGCTTATATTTTCAGCTCGCTCGATACGCCTGGCTTTGCATATGATGTTGCGGTATTGGGAGGCTACGCGTACGTCGCGGACGATACATTCGGTTTGAGAATCATCAAGCTTTGGTGATTTCCGTTTAAATTCTGTCAATCTCGATAATTGGTGTTCATGCTCTTAAACCGGCATCGCTTGCATGCTGGTTTTTCATTTTGTATTCCTAACGTCACTGGAAATCAAATTTGACATTGGTAATCTGCAGAGATAATATTAATGTTATTCTATTCCCTGAATAATTCGTGCAGAATTTTATCAGATTGGCTACTACGTAGCCTGATTTCGGAGGATATCGGGATGAAAGCTTACCACATAGTCTTGGCATTAATAATACTTATTGTTATCGGCTGCTCCGGAGGCGGTGGAAATCCATCCACTCCCCCCATCGACCAGAATCCGCCTGTTGAACTGACAACTGTCCAGAACAACCGGATACTTCTCAATGTCGGGGAAGTAAATATTTCCGCCGACCGCCAGACTGTCGAGGTCATCCCCAACCGCGACCTTGCGATGCATCTGAATATCCTCCCGTTTATCGAGCAGTGCGCAGACTGTATCTGGTTCAGCGATTTTATAATTTACAGCGACACCGAATTTTCGTGCGACGTGAAGCTCAAGCACCCGCTACCACATCTTCCACAATACACTATTTTCGACATGCGGTTTATTTTCATCACCGGCGCGGATTACACCTTCCCCGGTAGCAGTAAGAAGATTTCATTCGACGGCTCGAATCCCAGAATCATGAACCCGTCGGGATTCACAACGCTTTTCAACCCGACGGATTTCCCATACAACGAAAACACGCCAATTATTACTTATTTCCCCGGAGTCGCCTCTTTTGGCAATGATTTTTCTGCGACATTGAACCCCTACCTTTCATTCGGCAGGGAGAACGAACGTCGCATGATGGCGTCCGGCGAGGAGGATCACCGTCGCGCGCGCCTGAATGTGCCGTCGGGACCGATAAAATTCGGCTACGCGGTCGACGCGTGCTGGATGGAGATCCCCTCATGGGACGACCCGATCAATGACTTCCCCCCGGAAGCGAATTGCAATGAAGCGTACTTAGTTAATGTTATCATGGACTCATGGCCTGAGTCTGGTGGGTCTGAACCAATCAAGGTTATAGTGTACGATCATCAGGGGGTTTCTACGATCAGCATAGTCACTGTTGAGGCGCCCGGCCTTTTTAACGGAATTGTCGAATTATCCCAATCCGCTGCCGGGGAAAACAACGCAGAATATTCCGGAACAATTTCAAATGATCTGGGCGGCACTGCAGAAGACTCCCCATTGCTCATACGCGTAATCGACACCGATGTTGATGAATTTGCCGGGCAGATTGACGCATGGCAGGTAGTATTCACAATGACCGGCGGCAATCTCATATGGGCGAAAAACGCAGGTGGAAGCGATATAGACAGGGGTTCCGGAATCACTACGCTTTCGGACAACTCTATCGTAGTGACCGGACAATTCAGGGAGTCAGCCATATTCGGCAGGGGCGAACCCAACCAGACTGTGCTGACTTCCGCGGGTTTCAGGGATATTTTCGTCGCACGGTACAATCCGGACGGAACGCTCGCATGGGCGAAACGAGCGGGCGGGAGCATTACCGATTATGGCTGGGGAATAACGACGCTATCAGACGACTCGACCGTTGTTACAGGCTGGTTCGCTTCTAATCCAATCATATTCGGGGAGGGCGAACCCAATCAGACAACGCTCATATCGGAGGGGCTACACGACATGTTCATCGCGCGATACAATCCGGACGGGACCCTTGCATGGGTGAAAAATGCCGGCGGCCCTTTTCACGATGGCGGCAACGGAATCACAACGTTATCGGATAACTCGACCGTAGTAACAGGTTCCTTCAGGGAGTCAGCCATATTCGGGAAGGGCGAACCCAATCAGACAGTGCTCACTTCCGCTGGAGACTGCGACGTTTTCGTCGCGCGTTACAATCCGGATGGAAACCTCGCGTGGGTGAAAGGCGTCGGCGGGATAGGCACTGACAGGGGTCTGGAAATCACGGTGCTGTCGGACGACTCGACTGTGGTGGCAGGTCATTTCAATAATTCAGCCACATTCGGGGAGGGCGAACCCAATGAGACCCTGCTCACATCTGTCGGTGACACCGATGCCTTCGTCGCGCGGTACAATCCGGACGGATCGCTCGTGTGGGTGATAAGTGTCGAAGGAGGCGGGAGCGGCTGGATAATGGGCAATGGAATCACGGCGCTATCGGACGATTCGACCGTGGTAGCCGGCGGTTTCGAGGTGTCAGCCATA
>JAPKYR010000004.1 GCA_026394215.1 bacterium | reverse complement strand
ATCGCATGAAAGATCGGCAGGGCTTGAATCTGCCCGATCAAGTTCCACAATTTCCAGTCCCGATTCGTTCGCCGCATCCTTGAATTTCGCAACCGCATCGCGAGCGACATCGTAGATGGGATGGACACTTAGCGCGATCTTTTTTACAGGATCGGATTTTTTACGCTCTTTCATGTTGCCGGATGGAAATTTAGCATTTTTAATATGAAGCAACCACAGAGGACGGGAAAAAAGATGGATATTCGAAATGAACGTGACTGAGTGTTGAAAAAGAAGATATAAACTCGATTTCTGTAGGACAGGCTTTCCAGCCTGTTACTTTCCAGCCTGTTACTGAAACTATTATGATTACAGGAATTCAATAACAGGCTGGAAAGCCTGTCCTACATAAATTGGGTAAGCATCAATTTTTCAACAGCCCCATGCGGTCGTTACTCAAAGATGACCTGTAATCAGGTTTTCGATATCAGCAATAGCCTTATTCTGCTCGATTCCCTCATATCCCATCCGCCACAACCCGAAAAATTCGCGGTTACCATCCTTGCCCTGGATTGGGCTAACAGTAAAACCAACCAGGCCCGGAGGATTTTCAGCCTTGAAAATATCCGGGGGGACAAAACCCGTCAATACTTCGCGCCATGTCGCTGGATCCCTGATTATCCCCTTCGGCGCTTTTCCTTTCCCGGCCTCAAACTGGGGTTTGATCAGGGATAGGACGCAGCCACCCGGTTTCAGACGTGCGGTCAGGTTCGGGAAAATCAGCTTCAACGAGATAAATGAGACATCGATCACGATAAGGTCGTAAGGACCGGGAAGCTGACTGGGTTCAAGATGTCTCGCGTTTGTGTTTTCAACAACCGTAACGCGATTATCCGTCCTTAAAGACCAGTCGATAAGGCCTTTACCGACATCGAGTGCGGTTACATGCTTCGCGCCGCGTTTTAAGAGGCAGTCGGTGAATCCACCCGTGGACGCGCCGATGTCGAGAATGTCCCAGCCTGCGGGATCAATTCCGAAATGTTTCAGCGCACCTTCGAGTTTAAGTCCGCCCCTCGAGACATACGGGTGGTCCGGTTCGATTAATTTGATTTTGACTTTGGGATCAACCCTGTCGCCGGCTTTTGGGTTGGATTGGCCTTCCACGATAACTTTGCCTGCCATAATCGCGGCTTGGGCGCGGGTGCGCGATGGGAACAAGCCGCGTTCGACGAGAAGCTGATCCAGTCTGATTTTCAAAGAAGGAGTCAAGGTTTATACCGTAACCATTGGCATTGGTACATGGAACAAATTTCCGAGATATTGGTGCATAAGGATCGCGATTATGATTCCGGTGAATACGCCGACCGCAACTTCGAGCGGGTTGTGCCCAAGAAGAGTTTTCAGTTCGGCCACATTCCATCGTTTGAAAAAGCTTTCGAGTTTCTGGCCCTTGAAAGTCTCGAGTTGGGTTAGGTCCTTGATCAGGTTATTGATTGCATTTGCCTGATCGCCCGCGTGACGCCTGATTCCGGCGGCGTCGTAGCCGACCACAACCGAGAACACGACCGCGAGCGCAAAAATCGGAGAATCGAAACCGGACGTGATTCCGATACTTGTCGCGCACGCAACCACAGGCGTTGTGTGTGTGGACGGCATACCGCCCGTGCCGAGAACACGTTCCCAGTCGAGTTTGCCTGTTTGAATCGCTTCTATTATTAATTTAAGGAAAGCGGCGATAGCCCATGCCACTATTGCGGTTACAAGAGGTTCATTTAGAAACAGTTCTTTAAAAAAATCAGCTACCATTGAACAGATCAGCCCGATTCATCGGATTCAAGACCGGTAAGCTGCATGACTCCCTCGGACTCGATCAGGACTTTAATCTTGTCTTCCGCCCGACCGAGAAGGTTCGCGCAATGTTTCGCAAGGAGGCTTGCCCTTGAATACACCTTGAGCGATTCCTCAAGGTTGACTTCCTCGCCCTCAAGAAAATCGGTCGCCTCCTTGAGAGCTATATACGCTTCCTCAAAAGTCAGCTTTCTTATATCATCCGGTATCTCCGGTATTTTTTTGTTCGCGCTCATCGATGCTGTTCCTCCTCCGATACTTTAAGTTTAATAATGCCGTCCGAAACCCGCAAATCCACCGGTGCGCCGGATTTTACATGGGCGGTTTTAGTAATCAACCTGCCGGTGTCGGCTTCGAACGCAAGCGAGTACCCTCTCGACAATATCGCCTCGGGATCGAGAGTGTTAAGCCTGTTCACCATTGATTGAAAACGGTGTTTCAATATTTTCAAATGTCCCGCGACAGCCCGTGAGCATCGACCGGAATACAAATCGATGCTTTGATGAAGGTTATTTATTCTGTCGAGGGGGCGCCGGAAGACGGTTCTGGACAGGATATTCATCAGTCCGGTACTATAGGTTTCGACCTTCATCTCGGCGGCCTGTTTGTGCTCGGACAGCATTTCGGAAATTTTCTGGAGCAGTTCGGCGGAAGATGGCGCCGCGATTTGAGCTGCCTGTGTCGGAGTGGCGGCTCTAAGATCTGCGACGAAATCCAATATCGTATAGTCGATCTCATGTCCTACCGCGCTTATCACCGGAATTTCGAGTTCGTAAACCCGTCGGATAAGCGCTTCATCGTTGAAACAGGCAAGATCCTCGAAACTCCCGCCGCCGCGTCCGACAATAATCGAATCGAGGCCTTCTCGTCCTTCAGATCGCTCGACCTCATCCCACATTTCGAGGAGGTTGATCGCGCCGATCAGGCTTACAGGCGCGGTTTCTCCCTGAACAAGCGATGGGGACAGAATCAATTTTACGTACGGGGCGACTTCGGTAAAAATGCGGATCATGTCGCGAAGCGCGGCGCCGGACTGGGATGTGACTATCCCGATTGTTCTCGGGAATTGCGGCAGAGGGACTTTATGCGCTTCATCAAACAGGCCTTCCTCGGCGAGTTTCCGTCGCGTCTCCTCGAACTGAAGCCACAGGGCGCCCAAGCCGACATCCTGAAGCTGCGAGACGATCAACTGGTAAGTGCCGCCGGTTTCCCAGACATTGATGCGTCCGGTCGCGACCACTTCCCGTCCCTCCTGCGGTTGCATTTTAAGTTTCTGGGCGTCGCCACGGAACGCGACACATTTCAGGTAAGCTTTCTGATCCTTGAGCCCGAAATATATGTGTCCCGCTTTCGATGGTGAAAGGTTTGTGATTTCGCCGCGAACAGAGATGGATGAGAACGCGGGCTCGCCTTCAAGGATATTTTTCACCCTTGATGTGATCTGGGAAACAGTCCAGACACGTTCGTTGAGTCCATCGAGAGGATCGGAGTCTATGTCGATATCCGGATCGAGCATGGGGATGAATATTAGCACAGAACGGGAATCAAAGAATGCATGGGGGTTTAAATAATCGGCAGTATCGAATTTTCAGGCGATTTGATGATATGATTTCATCCCACAGATAAAAAGGATTGAACAGATGACGGAAAAAATATCACGCGATAAGCTCGCGTCGAGAATTGTGAAAGCCAGCAGGATAACGGGCGAGTTCCTGTTACGGTCGGGCGCGACCAGCAATGTTTATTTCGACAAATACAGGTTCGAGTCCGATCCGGATTTGCTGCGGAATATTACTGTGCATCTTGCGGAACTGATCCCGGCGGGGACGGAACGTCTGGTCGGGCTTGAGATGGGGGGAATTCCGCTCGCGACCGCGCTGAGTCTGCATACGGGAATCGCGGCTGGATTCTGCAGAAAAAGGGCGAAGGAATACGGCACACAGCTTCAACTTGAGGGCGGGATTTCCAGAGGAGAAAAAGTAACAATAATCGAGGACGTAGTAACATCGGGAGGAGCTGCGATCGAAGCGGTACAGGTCATGCGCGAGCCTGAGCTGAATATCGAAATACTCGGACTTTTGTGCGTGGTGGATCGGGAAGCTGGCGCCAAAGTTAAATTCAAGGAACTGGAAATCGATTTCAAGCCGCTTTTTACATGGACCGAGTTGGATAGCTATATCGAGCAGTAGGAGGCTCTGGAAAAAAGCCGTATTCGTGTTGAATATGTCCTGGGGCTATTGAAAAATTCCGTGATCCCGAAAATCCTGTAGGAAAATCCCGCAGGAATATCCTGTAGGAAAATCCTGTAGGACAGGCTTTCCAGCCTGTTAATTGAAACCATGATTAATAGTGAAAGACATTATGCGGAATATTATTTATCTTTACTTACTAAAGAGAGCGTTACTCGTAGAACAGCACGGCAGTGCGTCTTGCCGGTTTTGCAGCCTGAATTATGCGGCACCGAATGACGCACTGCCGTGCTGTTCTACGAAAATTTCATTGTACGAATACGAGAATATAAAAGATGGTAATGGGTAGAAATAATTAATAATAGCTATAACAGGCTGGAAAGCCTGTCCTACATGGTGTTTACATGGTGTTTAAATGGTGTTTAAGAAATTCAGAATTTTTCAACAGCCCCAGGGACATGCTCGACAGATCGCAAGCAAAAACCGCTCATGAATAATAAGGAGAAAAATACCAGGCATGCGGAGAAAAAAGCGTCATGGTGGTATGCGCTTCTGATCATTCCATTCGCGGTATACCTTAAAGGGCTTGCGCCATCGGTGGTGTTTGGAGATACGGGAGATTTTCAGACTGCCGGATGGATCTGGGGCGCTGCACATGAACCCGGATATCCGCTTCTTACCGTTCTGGTCGGGATTTTCGAGAGGCTTCCGATTCCACCCCTTTTTATTCAAACTGATGAATTTTCCGCTGTGGCATGGCGCGCGAATCTGGTATCCATGATATTCGCGGTTCTCGCGCTGATGGTCCTGTTTATGATCGTGAACCGGATTACCGCAAGACCGGTAGCAGCCATGCTTTCATGCGGGGCGCTTGCATTCAGCCGGGTTTTCTGGTGGCATTCCGAAGTATGCGAAAACGACACATTATCGGCGCTTTTCATCCTTCTCTTGATTTATTTGTCAGTTAGAATCGTGCAGGAAGCAAAACCAGCTTTTAGTTTTTGGTTGGCTTTAGTTATGGGACTCGCGGTGTCGCATCATCAGTCGATACTTCTGTTTTTCCCTGCCGTTTTTATTTATCTCGGGATTAACGGAAAGTTGAAATTTTCCGGAAAACAGTGGATTGGCCTGGTGCTTGCGTTTATTCTGGGATTAACGCCATTTCTCTACCTTCCACTGGTAAAATATAGAACCCCGGGAGGCCCGCTGAATTTCATTACACAGGCTGAATATGACCGGATTGCCATTGAAAATCCCGATGAATTAGCGGGCCGATACTCGACAGAACCTGCGCTTAATTATTTCATTGATTTCATCGGAAGGGGCGTATATGCCCGCGAGAGGGAGTATACAAGTACCGATGAGGCGCTCTCGGGCGATATCACGACCACGTCGGATGTTTTTCAGTTCTACCTTGATCTTGTATACCACGATTTCGGAATAATTTTATCAATCGCAGGACTGATCGGGTTGTTCCTCGGATACCGGGGTTGGCGCGATGGTCGGGGAAGTAAAGATGGCAGCGGAATTAAAAATAGCTGGATACTGATTTTCGGAAGCTGGATACTATATTTTCTGGTTATTAATTTTTATAGGTCGGGGGATATACTCCACGCGCCATATTACAATCTTGAAACTGCGGGTCCGGGTTTGATGCTTCCGCTTGAGGTAATTTTTTCCATTTTCATAGGGATGGGATTATCGGCATTTCTGGACTGGATGGGGAAATTCAGCAGCGCGAGGTGGAAAATCGAACAGGCGACAATGGTAATCGGGTTAGTCCTCATTGGCATTAATTTGGTGCTAAATTACGAGGTGGGGGATAAATCGAAAAACACGCTCGCGCATGAATACGTATTGAACGCGCTCGATTCATGCGCCGAAAATTCGGTATTAATAGTCGCTGGTGATGAGATTTATGCATATTATTTTTTGCATTATGTGTTTCCCGATCAAGGAACGGGTCTTACCGGTTACCGCCCGGATGTGAAAGTATCAAGCTGGACGCAGGAGCTTGAGAGATTTTCGGATCTTGCCAATACATCAATGGCGATGGGGAACGCGATGGGTCGGGTGGCGGAAGAGAATCCGGGAAAGGAAATCAACGCGACATTTTTCAATACGAGCTTTTTAAGCGAGCCATCGCTTACATCGTACTTTTTAGCGCGTCGCGGGTTAATTTTTACATTTGTTCCACCCGGGCGCATTGAGGGATATTTGCCATGTGTGGCAGAACTTAGCCGACAGACTGGGCTTGAATTATATAAACCCGACCTTCCGGAAACTTATCGGTGGGAATTCTGGGATTGCGATACCATCGATCCTGCATTTGAGCCTCAACCGCAATTCAAGTGGCTGTGGGCGCCGGAAGCGGACATACAGTGGCGGATAAGTGAAATGCTGCTTTTTTACGGGAGCGATGCATTATCGAGGGGGGATAACGGCAAGGCGTCGGGATATTTTTACAGGATGGCGATGGTGGAGCCGGAGAATCCCGACGCATGGCAATATCTTGAGTACTCGCTTGGTAATCGGGATATTTCCGATTGATGCGACAATATATAAACATAATATGTCGATGCCGCGTATATTGATATGGCATTGGATGGAACCTGGTTTATCAATTACACCACCTTTGACATAATGAACGCTGAGCATTTCAACAACGCCGATGCTTATGATTAATAAGCACTATAAACGCCAATCTGGGGTAAAATACCGACCTATGCAGACCGCATCGCATATCCGGACGCTTCATGTCCTCCCTGAGTTAAAGGAAGGCGGGCTGGAGCGCGGCGTGGTCGAGAAAGTGATCTGGCTTAAGGATCACGGGGTAAATTCTGTCGTTGTGAGCGCAGGAGGGATTTGGCTCGATAAGCTGAAAAATGCTGGGATAAAGCATATCGAGCTGCCGTTGCACAGGAAAAATCCGTTCACGATTTTTTCATGTTCGAGAAGGCTCTCAAAAATCATCGCGGATGAAAATATTCAGCTGGTTTGCGCGCATTCGAGAGCGCCGGCATGGGCCGTGCACCTCGCGACACGCAGTGGGGTAAAGCGGCACGATCCGCCGCTTGTAATTGAGGCGCAGGCGTTATATGAGCGTTTCTGGTATTCGAAAGTAATGTGCCGGGGGGACTGGGTCATCGCGGTATCCCAGGCGATTCGGGATCATATGATCTCACTCGGCTGCGACGAATCGAGGATTGCCGTAGTCCCGCGATGGGTTGCGCCATCGGAATTTTCAGCTCCATCGAATGAAGAGGTTAAAAAAATCAAGTCGGAATGGGGGATTCCTGACGATTCGAAACTTGTAGTGGGAGTGGGGAGGATTACACGTCTTAAAGCCTGGGATATTCTGATAAAAGCAATCGGCATGTTGCCCGATCCGAAACCGTGCTGCGTGATAGTCGGATCGGCGCATAAGAGAAAAAGAAAATATCTTGATGAGCTTGTTTCACTCGCTGGGAAGTTGGGGCTTAGTGATCGAGTAAAATTTGTGGGGCACAGGGACGATATGGACGCGGTTTACAATGCGGCGGATTGCGTAGTAATGCCGTCGCGAATTGTCGAGGCGTTTGGGCGGGTGGTAATCGAGGGGATATTGTCGGGAACGCCGGTAATTTCGACAATCGGATGCGGCGTCGCGGAATTTCTTGGCGAGGAGTTCGGGGATTTTCTTGTCCCGATGAACGATGAAAAGTCGCTTTGTGAGAAGATAAAAATGGTCTTTGAAAACCGGGCCGCTGTCATGGAAAAGGTGAGAATAATCAGGGAGAGAATCGGTAGAGAATTGACGCTGGACAAATCAATGTGGGCGACGGTTCGGGTGTACAAGGAATTATGTCCTGATTTGGACTGGCCGGAGGAGGGTCGGGGGAGAGTAGGATAATTGCCTTGACAGTATCGCAAATTTGCGAAATAATCAGGTTGAGGTTGGTGGTGAATCATGAAAAACAATAGTAATACAACTGATGCCATTGAGATTCTGCACCGACGGTATTTCGAGGGACATCCTGAGAGAATAGCAAGCCTTAAGGAAGAGGAAGCGAACCTTGATGTCGCGATTAAAATCTATGAACTTCGAAAAAAAGCGGGTCTTACACAGAAGGAACTAGCGAAACTTGTCGGGACGACTGCGTCGGTAATTTCCAGGCTGGAAGATGCCGATTACGAGGGACACTCACTCGCTATGCTCAGGCGCATCGCGGAAGC
>JAPKYR010000264.1 GCA_026394215.1 bacterium | reverse complement strand
GTGTGCCGTGGCATGCGACTCCGGCGCATGAATTTACGGGAAAATCATCATGCGCCGGAGTCGCATGCCACGAAAATTGGGATTTTTGTTATTCAAACCGCATATTGAACCAACTATGTGGTAAATTTATCGTAAGGAATTGAGAGTTTCCGTAACCTCTTAATCAGAGGAGGCTTAAAAAATGGCTATGGAAAAAATGTTTCGTATTTTTACGGTGGTATGCGCATTCGCAATCGCGGGTTTTGTATTCGCGATGCCTGCAACGGTTCGGGCGGAAGTGCTTAACGACGATGAGCTGGGATCGATTGAGATAGTCGATATCTCGGTTATCGAAAATGCCGCCGGGATATTCACGCCGGTCGGACTTGCTTTCAATTTCGCTCGGGGCGGAACGCTTAATCCGGGCGACGATCTGATGATTCAGTACAGGGGACTGAATGACACTTATATCTCGCTACTGGATTATTCTCCGGATCGGAAGGTTAAGCCGCTTATGATGAATGAGCATGTTCTTCTTACCGACGGCGACATCGAGCGTGAAACATGGTGGACTGTCGGGGATTCGCTTGGCAAAGAATATATCATGATGATCGTGACCAATCTTCCTTTGACCGACGAGGAGCTTGAGACCATATCGCTCGCACCGGATGAGGTCACTCTTGAGGGTAAGATCGTCTGCGTCGCTGTAAATGATTTCCGCGTGATCGGACCGGGACGCGATCCGGGTATGTACAATAGTATTGACGGGACCCCTGTAGAGACTCTTTCACTCGAAGATATCGGCGGACAGCCTCTCAATCAATGGGATGGGGTTACAAGACTTACCCTCAGCGATTTCGGGGGTTATTCTATCTACCCGCTCAATACATATCCCTACAATCCATGGGGATACATGTACCTTTATCCATACCCGAGAATCAAGCCCATCACTTACATGGATCGTTATTCATTTTTCTCCAACGTATATTATATAATCCCGTCCGGACCCGAGATTCGGACGAATTTCCTGAATTACGCGACAACAGGCTGGCTCGACGATGGAGTAATTGTCATTCCTCCCGGCGGATACTGGGAAGGATCGTTCGAGGTCGGCGACATGTACAGGGATTATTACCTTCGTGTCCTGCCCTACCTTATTCGCGAGAATACATCGTGGCAGCAGCTTCAGATTCAGATCAACGGCACGCTGGTGCAGTCGAATATCGATTTCTCCAACGCGATCGGGTTCGGCGATTACTACACCTATAACCCATTCGGGTACTACAACGCCCAGCTCTTTATGCGTCCGGGCAACAATACGCTTCGGATTTACTGGCCTCAGACCGAGGAAGAAAATTTAGAGTTACAATTAGTTGATATTGTGCCGTCCGATATGGTCGATTCAGAGATCGATGAAGCAGCGGCGGACGAAGTGCTCGTTGATACCGAGACCCCTGCGGAGACCCCTGCAGAATAGAAGAGGGTATAATCTTGATTTTATTACGTCTTTGGTGCTAATGTCTTGATGAGCGGTCTAGCATGTGACTTTTTGCGTGAAATAGCCAATGCAACCTAATGTGGAGACATATTGGATGAAATGCAAGGAAAACCTATGTATTTGTCAGGTTGCGAAGCTTAAGGGTTACAATAATGCGGCGGCATCAAGATATTATTATGCGTTACGGTTGGCAATTATCGCATACTTCAAGCAAAAAGAGATAAGAGGAGAAACAACCTCAGATCGATCCACTGGTTTATTGACAGAAAAATATAGACATGATTTTCTAATTGACAAAGCTGATGAATATTTAAAGGAAGACATTCCTCAGATTAAGAATATTCTATTCGAAGCAAAAAAACAGAGAGAAATCGGGGATTATGAAGATTTCCCTGTCGATCCCACGAGATTTAAAATTTTCCAGAAAAAATCAAAAGGCATTTTTAGGTTGATATTGAATGGCATTAGAAAATAAAAATAGAGAAATGATCATTGCCCGAGTCAGAAAAGAGATTAACAACAGATTTCCCGACTCTGTTGTCGTCTGGATTGGAACTGGCACACCCAGCGATAATTACGAAGACAACACCGAAGTGTTTGACGCATATATGATTCCGGAAGGCAGCTATGAAGATTTTGTAGAGTTGGAATGGAAGCTGCGAGACGAAATATTCCAATATTTTGGTATCAATATTTCTATCCGTGATTTAACTCCTGAGGAAACAAAGAAATACAGGTGGGAGCAATATCTGGAGAATTTTACCAGACAGAGAATTTACTCAAAGAAAGCGGGGCATTTCATGCCTAAAAAAAGTTCGGAGGCTTCGTGCAGCTTTGCAGGGATTGCCTATAAAATCGGAACGGACCGCATTGAAGGTCAATTTTATTCTTCTTCCGACAAGAGGAAATTCCCGGATGGGAAACAATATCTGACCAGATTATCAGATCAACAACTCGAATTACGGTTGGCAGCCTGATTATGGATAATGTTATGCATATCTATGTTGAAGGCATATTTCTTACGGAACTTCAATTCAAAGTATTCCCGGATAATCCAAAGCTGGATTATAATCTTCACGTTACATGCTCTTCACATTTCATTAATGATAATCAACTGACTCAGATTTTTAATTTCGACGTGATGCACCTGGTGGAAGCTCCGCCATTCGACCTGAAATTCACCCTGGAAGCCAGATTTTTAAGTGAAGGGGAAGGTGAACCAACGCTTGCGGAATTTTCCAAATCCAATGGTCCGGCTTATGTTGTGCCATACGCAAGGGAATTAATATCCAATTTAACTTCCCGGACCGACGTCCCCACACTGACCATCCCCCCTGTCAATATTTTCAGATTAATCGAAGAAGAAAGAATGGAACTCATTAATGACACGATGACAATAGATGATTTTATTAATCCTGAAAAGGGCTCCGATATCTGAACCTCGTTTCAAATTAATCCTAAAAATAAAAATCCCCCCTTTTTTCCGGGGGATTTTTTTATGGTCGAATCAGTTTTTTCAGTCCGATGATTTCACCTGTGCCGCAAGTGTATTATCTATCGCTGCAAGCAGTTCGTCTTTCCTGAATGGTTTTCGGATAAAATCCGCCGCCCCTGAATTTATCGCCATTTCAATCGAATCGCTCTCCGCGACTCCAGAGATGAAAATCACCGGAATATTGTAGGTCGATTCATCATGTTTCAATACGTTCAGCAGGCTCAACCCGTCCATCCGCGGCATTATCCAGTCAAGAAGGATAACATCTATTTCGTGCTGGTGAATCAGGTTCAGACCTGAACTTGCGCTTTCCGACGATAACACGTTATAGCTCTCATTCAACATTAGACTTAGAAGCTGCACGGTTACTTCATCGTCATCGATTATCGCTACTGTTGGAGCCCCCCCATCGAAACTTGTTTTTGAGCGGATCATAATATAATCGTCATCCTGGCTATGTAATAAAATATTATCGCCGGATGATTTGAGTAGGTCTTAATCAGATATAATAAAAATCAAAATTTTCACGATTCCGGGATGACAATCCAGCCCGCGGAGCCTTCCGCGTACCCCGCTGTGTCGCTGACGTTAACCGGATCGGTGCCGTCCGATTTCATGACCCAGATATCCTCATGCTCGAACAGCGGGTCCTGGCGGTAATAAAACAGCAGCGAATTATCGGGGCTGAGGTGATTTATATTTGTCGGTGGCTCATAAAGGTATGCCCTGGCGGAAGTGTCGGTCAGATATCTGAAATCCGACCCGTCGGCACTGCATACAGCGATTCTGCTCAACGGGGTTTCTTCCCCTTCGAAAACCTCCTGACGCCTTAAAAGGAGAGACAATTCGCCATTGCTGTCCCGAAAAACCCGATAGACATATGTAACCGTATTCGGTTCAAGCAGATTTGTGACCGCCCCATCAACGAGATTTACCGATACGACATCGCGCGAATTGGCTCCGATAT
>JAPKYR010000113.1 GCA_026394215.1 bacterium | reverse complement strand
GATAATCGGATCGCCTCCGACGCCGAGGCATGTCGACTGCCCAGCCCCGGCTTTCGTGAGGCCATCGACCACTTCGTAGGTCAGCGTGCCGGATCGGCTGATAACCCCGACCGGTCCCGGCGCGAAAATGTCCTGCGGTAGAATTCCGATCTTGCATTTTCCCGGCGAGATAATCCCAGGGCAGTTCGGACCGATCAGCGTGACGCCCGCGGCTTTGCATCGATGATAAACCTCGATCATATCCTGCTGCGGGATGCCCTCTGTGATCAGCACGACAACCTTGCAGCCCGCCCCGACCGCTTCAAGCGTCGCGTCCACGGCGAATGCCGCCGGAACGAGCACCATACTTGCGTTCGCGCCGGTTTTTTCTACCGCTTCCTTCACGGTGTTGAACACCGGCACGTCGTCCATTTTCTGACCGCCCTTTCCGGGAACGGACCCGGCGACAACGTTTGTGCCGTACTTGATCATCTGCCTCGCGTGGAACGATCCCTCGCGCCCTGTGATCCCCTGAATTACTACCCTTGTGTTTTTATCTATGATTATGCTCATGGCGTCCTCAACCTGATATTTTCCCGGGTTCTCTCACACGTTTGATTTTTCCATCATCCAGTTCGTGATCACGTTGCATGCTTCCTCGAGCGTCTCGACCGGAATCAGCCGCGATCCCTCAAGAATCTTTTTTCCTTCGCGCCAGTTGGTGCCGGCGAGACGGATGACGACCGGGACCTTAAGCTCGATTCCTTCGATGGCAAGAAGTAACCCTTTCGCGACCTCGTCGCCGCGCGTTATCCCGCCGAACACATTAATCAGAACCGACTTGACATTCGGATCCATGAGTACTACTTCGAGCGCATTTTTAACCATCGACGCCTGCGCGCCGCCGCCGATGTCGAGGAAATTCGCGGGCTTCGCGATTCCCTTGCCCGCCCGCTTGACCTCGTCCATGGTCGCCATGACAAGTCCGGCGCCGTTACCGATAATCCCGACATTTCCGTCGGTCAGGCGGACGTATGTCAGTCCGCGCGAGTGAGCTTCGATTTCTATAGGGTCGGTATCCTCGCTTTCTTTCAGTTCTTTAAGCGACGGATGCCGGTAAATCCCGCTATCGTCGAAATTAATTTTCGCATCTATGGCCAGAACTTCGCCAGTCGGAGTCAGCACAAGCGGATTGATTTCCACAAGCGACATATCAAGGTCGAGGACCGCCTTGTAGAGTTTCATCAGGATTCCTGCGGCCTTGACAGCGACATCCGGTTCGAATCCCGCTCCGAAAAGCACATTGCGGAGTTCGTACGGATGCAGGCCGTATGCCGGGTCGATCCACATTTTTCCGATTTTTTCGGGAGTCTTCTCGGCGACTTCCTCAATATTGATCCCGCCCGCAGGCGATACGATAACCACATGCTGCTTGCGATCGCGGTCGACAGTGATTCCGATGTAGTATTCCTTCGCGATATCAACGGCTTTTGCGATCAGGACTTTCTCGACCTTCAGGCCTTTAATGTCCATGCCGATGATTTCGCCTGCTTTTGAAAATGCCTCATCGGAATTGTTTGCGATTTTAACTCCGCCCGCTTTTCCCCTTCCACCAACCAATACCTGGGCTTTGATTACGACGGGGTATCCGATACGATTGGAAACGTCTCTCGCATCGGAGGCCGTTACCGCGACTTCGGAATCGGGGACGGGAATTCCGTACTGCCTGAAAATTTCACGCGCGCGATGTTCCTGTATTTTCACGATATTCTCCTGGACCTCCCCGCCCCTACCCCCCTCTCCACTTTGTGGAGAGGAGGCAAGGGGGTGAGGTATTTATTTCGGAAAGCTTCGTTTTTCTTTTCCTTTATAAACCGACTGGCTGAAATCAATCCGGCGCATCTGAGGCTGGCTCGCGGTTTCCTCGTAGAAATGCGCAGACAACCCGACGACGCGTCCGAATACAAATAGCGCTTTCGCAAGGTCCGGATGAAGCCCCAGGTCGGCGACAATCGCGCCGATTACGCCGTCAACATTGATCGGCAGGCTCATGCCGCGGACTTTCTCGAACAGGTCGCTCACGAGTTTTGAAACCGCCACGCATTTCCCGGAAAGGCCGTACTGGTCGCACATCGCCCACAGCGGAGTGCGGCGCGGGTCGATTTTATGGACCCTGTGTCCAAGTCCGCCGACCCTCTTGCCCTTCTTCATGTACTCGTTCAGGATAGCGACCACCGCGTCGGATAAATCGATATTACCTGCCTCTGACTTCGCGACGCACGCTCTGAAGAAAGATGCGGCTTCGCCGCCCGCGCCGCCGTGGACATCCGTAATCGCCCCGATACCGGCAGCGATGCCGATCTCGTACGATGGGCGGACTGTCGCGGCAAGAATCGTAGCCTGAGCGGACGGAGGCGTGGTTCCATGATCGACGCAGGCCACTATTATCTGCTCAATTAGTTTGGCGCGTTTTGCATCGAATGTTTTATCGCCGGTTACCGCGCGGTAGATTAAACCTGTGAATCCTTCTTCCTCGGCAGCGGAATCAAATGCCTTCTCGTTACCGAGAATAGCAGCAAGGTATCTCGCAAATCGTCCGAGCGCGAATACTGTCTTTGTCACTGGACCGTCTTTTCCGGTTGATGGAACCTCGAACATAGGCTTATCCATCAGGAAACTTTTCGCAAGGGCCGACGAAATATCCTCGCTCTGGAACCTCTCGATTGGTGGCGCGGGGATTCGCGATGCTTCCAATGCGGTTTTTTCATGCTTTTTGAGAATGTCCCTGGACGGTAAATCCAGTTTGAGAAGCAGATGCGCGGTCTCAAGCAGATTTCCGTGCTCGATAACTTCCTGGATCGGGTACCCGGAAAGGAGCATTACATCCGGCGCGATTTTTGTAATCAGGGTTCCCCACTGCGGTTTTTTCGGAGGCTCTTCCCACGTCAGCCTCATTTTTTCGTAGTAGCGGGAGACGTCGAAATAAGTTTTACCCTTCAGTTTATCTTTCGCGGCAGAGATCAGGTCGTACTGACTGTTAACTACTGTCACCCCGACACTTTCGAGGGCTTTTTTCTTGGATTTAAATGTCCCGTATTCCTGGCCGGGCGCGACAATAGCTCCGGCATGTCCCATGGTTTTGCCTTCTGGTGCATGCGCGCCGGAAATCAGGGCGACCATCGGTTTCGGATACTTCTTCGGATTCACCGCGATATCCTCGGCAAGAAGCTCTTCCTTCGAGCCGCCGATTTCTCCGGCGACAACGACAAGATCCGTATTTTCATATGCCATCGCGACCGGAACAAGGTCCGTGAATGTCGAACCGTTGGCACCGTCGCCGCCGATTCCCAGTACCGCGTTCTGAGCGATCCCGACGCTGGCAAGCGCGTCGGACATATGATAAAGAATCGCGCCGCTTCGGGAGATAATCGTCACGCCGTGCGGACCGGCCTGTCCCGGTTTAACTTCCTCCGGGTAGAATACGTCGGGAAGCATCCCGATTTTAATTCCCTCGGGCGGAAAAATAACTCCTGGCGTATTGCCACCGAATAAAACGGTTTTGTGTTTCCGGGCGGCTACCAGAATATCGCGGACGTCTCTGAGAGGGATTCCCTCTGTAATAAGCATGACGAGCGGGATTCCGGCCTCGATTACCTCAAGGGTGGCGTCGCGCGCGCTGGTGAAATGTTTCCAGATCGATGCTGCCGCGATATTTGGATGTTCCTCAAGGCAGTCCGCTATGCTGTCGTAAACCGGAATTGTCTCATGAATCCTCTGGCCGCCGCGACCCGGTGCGATTCCGCCTGTGACTGTCGTCCCGAAATCGCGCATCAGACCGGCATGGCGGGTTCCCTGTCCGCCCAGCCCGACAACTATGGTCTCAACTTCCTGGGCTTCCTCAATTTTTTTCACCAGGTCGGGACGGGCATGTTTTATCAGGTGACAAAGCATTCCTTTATGTGCAGGTACTCTTTGCATTTTCTTTCTCCTGAAAAATCAAATATTTAAAAGACTCCATGTTTTTCTTTAAACCGTCCGGCACAATTCAGGCCGTCGGATAGGAATTTTATTTCGAAGCGGTCGCGGCCTGAGCCTGTTTGACTTCGAACCCTTTCGCGATGCCGTCTTTGATTACATCGGCCATGATTTTCTCGTTACCGACCGCGATATCGAGGTCCTTGAGGGCTTCCGGCGTTTCGATTTTCGCCTTCTGCAGAAATTCCCTCGCGCTTGGAAGGTCGGTGCCAACCATCCTTCCGACGATCGGAAGCATGCGCTGGCCTTTTGCGAAACGATCACGAAGAGCTTTAATCGTTCCCTTGATGAATGTGTCGCAACTGGAAATTCCTCCAAACCTTGATGGATCGACGTACTTGAAACCGCCGTCCCTGGCGCGCTGTTCGTCTTTTGTCAGCTCCGATACGTCGTGCCTTGCTTCCGCAATCCCAAGTAGCTCGAAAAGTCCGCCCTGCCTGTAAAGCGCGTTGTCATCGATAACGACCTTCGCGTCGGCGGCGACGGCGATATTGTCCGTGGTGACTATCAGGGGATTAATTTCGGCTGTCTTGCAGTCGAAAGCCTGGAAGGTCGCGTACAGTTTTTTAATCGCGTCCTTCAATGACGCTTTCAGCTTCTCATTGCCCTTGAGCCCGGTATTCAGGAACTTCGCGAACTCCTCCGCTAAATCCTCGGGAAGTTCCATATTGTTTTCGGGAATTTCCTTCTTGAGAATAGCTTCGGGTTTTTCCAGGGCGATGGTCTCGATATCGACGCCGCCCTCGGCGCTCGCCATCATAATCACATTGAATGTGGCGGGGTGGGTCGTGATGCCGAGATAGCAGGCTCCGGCTTCATTCGCGACCTCCTCGACGAGAAGGGTATCGACCGGATAACCCTTGATGACAAGTTTCAGGATATCTGCGGCTTTGGATTTGGCTTCCGCCAGATCTTTCGCTTTCTTGATTCCGCCGGCTTTGCCGCGTCCGCCGATCAGAACCATCGACTTGAGCATGACCGGGTAAGTCAGATCAAGCCCTTTAAGATCATCGGGAGAATGGATGACCCCGTATTGCTTCGGAATCGTAAGTCCCATCGATCCGAAGACTTTTTTCGCTTCATATTCGTAGAGTCGCACAATGGCTCTCCTTTCGTTCGGTTATTGATTGTGAATGACAAACCATTTTTTATTTTAAACCGGGAGATTAGTTACAAGCTAACCCCTTTCGGCTTTTAATGCATTGATTGTATAAGGCAGTAATCCGCCTGCATCGCGAATGGCGAGTATCTCGGGCGGCAGTTTCGGGAAAGAATATTCCTTCCCGCCGACCTTGATCATCCCACTCACGGCGTCAAGGCTGATCGGATCTCCGTCTTTGTACGCGTCGATTGCCTCGGGGCATTCGACCAGAAGTAGCCCCTGATTGATGGCTGCCCGGTAAAAAATCCTCGCGAAGCCCTTGGCTACGATCGCCTGTATTCCCACCGCTTTCAATCCGACAACCGGCTGCTCCCTCGAACTCCCGCATCCGAAATTTTTACCGGCCAGGATCAAATCCCCTGCCTGTACTTTTCCGGCGAATTCGGGATCGAGGTCCTCGAGCAGATGCGGCTTGATTTCGTCAGCCGTAGCTGCGGTGTACGTATATTTGCCCGGGAAGAGCATGTCGGTATTTACATCGTCATCGTATTTCCAGATTCTCATCGTCGCGCCTCCTCATATATTTTCCTCGGATCGGTAAGGACCCCGGTAATCGCCGATGCGGCTACCGTGGCGGGACTGGCAAGATAAATCTCGGCTTCCTTGCATCCCATCCGGCCCTTGAAATTCCGGTTGGCTGTGCTCAGGCATTTCTCGCCGGGGGCAAGACATCCCTGATGTGCGCCAAGACATGGTCCGCAGCCCGGAGGAAGAATTATCCCCCCGGCTTTGGATAATCTCGCTATAACGCCGCTTGCCAACGCTTCCTCATAAATTTCTTTGGAAGCCGGTAAAACCAGCAGCCTGGCTTTTGTTGAGACAGTCTTCCCTTCAAGGATATCAGCCGCGATTTCAAGATCGCTTAAACGTCCGTTCGTGCATGTTCCGAGAAGAAATTGCTGGAACTCAATGCCTTCAAGTTCCTTTACGGTTTTCACATTGTCGACCTTGTGGGGTGCCGCGACCACCGGTTCGATTTTTGCTAGATCGTACTTCAGTTCCCTGAAATATTTCGCGTCGGGATCAGCCCAGACAGCGGTGTAATCGGATTCTTTCACTCCGATCGACGCTAGGTACTTCTTTGTCAGATCGTCCACCGGGAAAACCGCGATCTTCGCACCCATCTCGACGCCCATATTCGCGACCGTGAACCGGTCGTCGATAGTCAGCGCCTTGACATTTCCGTGGAATTCAACCGCCATGTAATCCGCGCCGTCTGCTCCGATATCTCCGATGATATG
>JAPKYR010000242.1 GCA_026394215.1 bacterium | reverse complement strand
CCGACCGTCAAATCCGGACTCCCTTGCTATCTTAAAAAATACCAAAATCAGCGCGCATAATAAGGCTGACGGAAAGTCTCCAGTTTCGGAAGCTTCGCAAGCGCCTTATCCATATGCTCAATCGCCTTCTCGATCTGGTCTTTTCCGGTCGTATAGCTCAACCGCACATAACCCTCGCCGAGCCGTCCGAACGCAGTCCCCGATAATGTCGCCACATTCGCTTTCTGGAGTAAATACGTCTCTATATCGCGCGACGTCCATCCGAATTCCCTTACGTTCGGGAACGCGTAGAACGCCCCGGATGGTTTCGAGCAGGTGACATTTTCTATCGAGTTCAAGCCCTGTACGATCAGGTCGCGCCGATCCTCGAATTCCTCTCTCATCTTCTCCACAAAATCCTGCGGACCTTCGAGCGCCGCGCGTCCCGCGATCTGCGCAAGTTTCGATGTGCATGTCACGCTGTTATTCAGCAGTCGCGTCATATGGCTCGCCATTGCCTCCGGCATGATCCCGAATCCGAGCCTCCAGCCCGACATTGAATACGTCTTCGACATCCCGCTGATCACAATCGTGCGATCCTCCATGCCGGGAAATTTGATTATCGACTCCTGTTTTAACCCATCGTAAAGAAATCCCGAATATTTCTCGTCGGAAATTATCCAGCAGTCGTATTCCTTCGCGACCTCGCTGATAACCACCAGATCATGTTCGGCAAGCACCGATCCGGTCGGATTGTTCGGCGAATTCAGGATGATCAGCTTTGTTTTGTCGTTCGCGAGACGCCACAAGTCTTCAGGATCGAACCTGAAATCAAGCTCTTCCTTAAGCGGAAGCGGTACCGCTTTCCCGCCAAGGAATTCGATCACGGATTTATAAATCGGCGACGCGGGCTCGGGATAAATGACTTCATCGCCCCTGTTCAGGATCGCGACCATCCCGAAAAAAAGGATCGGCTTCTCGCCCGGAGTTACCACAACCTCGGTCCGCCTCATCGGAATCCTGTGCAACTGGCTGAAATATTTTGCGAAAGCGTCGCGGACCTCGGGCATCCCTTTGGACGGCGTGTACTGGGTAAGCCCCTGCTGTATCGCATCAATCGCGGCTTGTGTGATGTGCTCCGGCGGGTCGAAATCCGGCTCGCCAAGCTCCATATGCACGACATCGATCCCCTGCGCTTCAAGCGCGTTCGCTTTTGCCCGGATTTCAAACGCGGTTTCCTCCCCAAGTTTCGACAACGCATCAGCAAACTGCATATCAGGCCTCCAGGTTTTCAGAGATTTCCAGAATGCTGATTATAGATTGAGTGCGGGGGGGCTGTAAAGGTTAATCAGGATTAACGAAGGTTCTATTGAAAAAACCTAACCCGGGCTATCCGGCAGGTCATTACAGAAGCAATTATACAGAAACAGCCATACAGCGGCAATCATACAGAAGCAACCATACAGAAACAATCATACAGAAGCAACCATACAGAGGCAACCATACAGAAACAATCATACAGAGGCACGACTGTTAAGGAGTGCATGATGAATAAATTGCACTCCCTGACGGTCGTGCCTCTGTATTATTACGTGATACATACCCACGGGCAGGCACAAAAAAATCCCGGGACTTTATCCCGGGAGTTTTCCTTTCATATATTTAGTATAAACAATTAACTAAGTTTAAAAATCCAACTCGGTAGAAAGATTTAACTTGCTATTTCGTGCGCCCTTACCTCGCGGATCACCGTGACTTTAATCTGTCCCGGATAATCCAACTGCTCCTCGATCTTGTCCGCGACCTGCCTGGCTAAAAGCGGCGTCAGTGCATCATCGACTTCCTCCGGGACAACGATGATTCTGATCTCACGGCCCGCCTGGATCGCGTAACACCTGTCCACACCCGCGAAACCGCCGGCGATCCCTTCAAGATCGGAAAGGCGCCTGATATAACTCGACAATGTCTCGCCCCTGACCCCCGGACGAGCTGCGGAAATCGCATCCGCGGCCTGCACAAGAATCGCTTCGATCGTCTTCTGCTCGATTTCCGCATGGTGCGCGGCGATCGCGTGAACTACGCCCTTGGGTTCCTTGTACTTCCGCGCGAGCTCCGCGCCGATCGCGGCATGCGTACCCTGAACATCGTGGTCCACTGCTTTCCCGATATCATGGAGCAACCCGCATCGCCTCGCGAGAGTCGGGTTGGTGCCAAGCTCAGCCGCGAGATTTCCGGTCAGATTCGCGACCTCGATCGAGTGCATTAAAATATTCTGTCCGTAACTTGTGCGGTACTTCAGACGTCCCAAAAGCTTGATTAACTCCGGATTCACGTCGCCGATCCCGACCTCAAGAACCGCCTGCTGCCCGACTTCCCAGATTGCTTTGTCGATCTCGACCTTGGCCTTCTCATACGATTCCTCGATTCTCGACGGGTGAATCCTGCCATCCTGCACAAGTTTTTCAAGCGTCAGTTTCGCGATCGCGCGACGCACCGGGTCGAATGCCGACAACACAACCGCTTCAGGTGTATCGTCGATAATTACCTCGACCCCGGTGAGGGTTTCAAACGTGCGGATATTTCTACCCTCGCGTCCGATTATCCGTCCCTTCATATCATCGGACGTCAATTTGACCTCGCTAGTCGTCGTCTCAGCGACATGGTCCACGGCGGTCCGTTGAATGGCCAGAGTAACAAGCTTCTTGGCCTGACGGTCGGCGTCCTCACGGATTCGCGCCTCATGCTCTGCGATACGTTTGGCATATTCCAGATCGAGCTTTTTATCTGTACGCTCCAAAAGGAATTCCTTCGCCTGCTCCTGTGTCAGCCCGGCGATACGCTCGATCTCATGATCCTGTACCGCTACTTTTGCATCAAGTTCCTGCTCCAGAGTAACAATCCGCTTCTCTTTTTTGTCGAGATTCTCCTGGCGCTTCTGCAGGTTGTCGAATTTACTATCTAGTTGATCTTCCTTGCGCTGTAACTTCAGTTCGTGACGTTCCGAGTCTTTTTTACGATGTTTTATTTCTCTGTCTGCTTCGTTGCGAAGAAATTCTGCTCTGTCCTTCGCTTTCAGTAATATATCTTTTGCCTGCGCTTCTGCTTCTGTCTCTGCTTCTTTCTTTATTCTTTCGGCTTCCTTTGAAGCGGAACCAACTGTTTTAGTATCAAGGTAATGAATGAAATACCAACTTCCAATACCGGTAATGAAAAATGTCAAGACAAATATCACGACTACAAATTGGATTTGCATATATGGTTAACACCTCCGAGGGTTGTTCTTTCAGTTTTAGAATATTTTTCATATGAGCACTCCTTAAAAGGGATGCACAAAAATAGGCTACATTATCCTTGATTATCTCAGGGGAAAAAATGTCGCCATTAGAAATAATAAATCAAAAGAGACTTAATATCAA
Source organism: bacterium (assembly GCA_026394215.1). Taxonomy (GTDB): domain Bacteria; phylum JAJVIF01; class JAJVIF01; order JAPKYR01; family JAPKYR01; genus JAPKYR01. Next base: position 2,268 of record JAPKYR010000242.1, on the reverse strand, counting down.
TCAAACAAGTAAATAAGATTAACGAAAAACTGATTTTTTTTGGAAAAGGGGACAGGAAGGAATTTTGCTTCAATAAGGACTGGATCAACGGGGACAGGCACACGGCTTCCAGAATAAGCAATGTCAGGAATCATCAACATTCTCGCGCCGGAAGCCGGATGACAGTCCCCCTGTGCCAGTCCCTTTATCTGAAAAGCTGGTTTTTCCTTGATTCATTCAAGGTCTGTCGGGACCTGATCCGGAATCTCAATCGTATCATTGTCAACGGCGATAAACCCAAGTTCCCGCTTAACCGCTTCTTCTACTTCCATTTGCAGGTCCGCGTTCTCCACGAGGAAATCCCGCACGTTCTCCCGACCCTGTCCGAGTTTCTCATCATTGTACGAGAACCACGCGCCGGATTTCTTGATAATTCCATGTTCAACCGCCAGATCGAGAAGATCGCCGACTCGCGAAATTCCCTTGCCGAAAATTATCTCAGCTTCAACTTCCTTGAACGGCGGGGCTATCTTGTTTTTAACAACCTTAATCACTATCTTGCTGCCGATCACATCATTGCCCTGCTTGATACTGCTCAGCCTTCGGATATCTATTCGAATCGACGCATAGAATTTCAACGCCCTGCCGCCGGTTGTTGTCGTCGGACTTCCGAACATAACTCCGATTTTATCCCGGAGCTGGTTGATGAAAATAATCATCGCATGAGTCTTGCTCACAGTCGCGGTGAGTTTCCTCATAGCCTGACTCATCAACCTCGCCTGCAACCCGACATGCACAGCGCCCATCTCTCCATCGATCTCGGCTTGCGGAACAAGCGCGGCGACCGAGTCGATTATCACCAGATCCACCGATCCCGACCTCACCAGCATCTCGCAGATTTCCAGAGCCTGTTCACCGGTATCCGGCTGGCTCACGAGAAGTTCATCGGTGTTCACCCCGATCCGCCGCGCATATGTCGGATCAAGGGCATGCTCGGCGTCGATAAACGCCACAGTCCCGCCAAGTTTCTGGCATTCCGACGCGACATGAAGCGCCAGCGTGGTTTTCCCGGAACCCTCTGTTCCAAATATCTCAGCTATCCTCCCCCTCGGAAATCCCCCGACCCCCAATGCGATATCGAGCGACAATATCCCGCTCGGAATAATGTCCGGCGTCAATATCGCTCGGTCATCGCCCAGACGCATGATCGCGCCTTTACCAAACTGCCTTTCGATCTGACTGAGGGTCAGTTCCAGTGATTTTTTTTTGGTGTCGTCCGGTTCTTTACTCATCTGATTTTCTCCTTGATTCGTCCCTATTCGGTGGGAATCTCAACCCTCCAACGAACGGGAACCCTGAAAGCTGACATCTATTTTACATTTTTTATTATTTTTTTTTATTTATTTAATTTATTTTAATGTACAATACATCCGTTTAGCTAAAATATCAAGCCCAAACGGTCAGATTTTTACAAAAAAATAAGAATTTACCCTCCAAATTTGAATTTTTCCAAAGCAGTGTAAATTGCCCCCTTTGGAGTCAGATCGCTTTTAAACAGCACCAATTCGTCAATAATCCACGATTTTCCATCGAACCTACTGAATTCCTTTCCGATTTTTTCCTTTTCCTGCCCGGTGATATTTTTCTTATGCCTTGCCAGTGTAAGGTGCGCTTTAAACGGCCTGGCATCCTGTTTTTCAAGATATCCGGAGCAGGTTTCATTCAACATCGATGCAATCATCCCAAGTGTCTCGATTTCGCCTGTAAGTGTCAAGTATGACACACGCGGGAAGTAGCCCGGTGGTCCGATCTCAACGTTGCATGGCCGCGCCATTTCGACAGCATTTTTCCCGATTTGCAAAAAGTCGGGAACGATTTCCTCCGGTTGGTCGCCGAGAAACAGAAGGGTGAGATGCATCCCTCCCGGACCTACGACGCGAACATGGTTTCCGAGCTTCCGAATGGGATCGAGCGCGGGCCGTAGCGCCTTCTTGACCTCCTCATCGATTTCCACGGCGTAAAATAGTCTGACCATCGTTTGTCTGCCTGATCCTCACCCCCTGACCCCCCCTCCAAATTTTGGAGAGGGGGTGAGGTATGTTATCGCAAAAAATGAATAGTAATTATTATATATGGTTATTGTTAACGTTTTATTGACAAAGCATATTTTCTAATGGGATAATAAGTACGAGTCGAGTCTAGACGTTCCCCCCCTACGTCTAACTCGGCTTTTATTTTAGTCTTTTCCAAGGATTGGTTGACATTTCCGGTATTTTTTTCGACGATATT